>CAYWYJ010000015.1:13994-44903 GCA_964462635.1 uncultured Planctomycetales bacterium | reverse complement strand
GCCGGCCGCGGCGGGGGCTTCATCATGTCTTCCATGTTGGGCTTCTGGCAGCCGACCAGGTCTGCACCCACCAATAGCGCAGCGACCGTGACAATAGCGCAGCGACACATGATGTTTCCTCCTGTGCCTTGCATGAAAGCAATGCCCCTTCTCTAAGAGTGCCTATCAGAACCCCGCACGCCAGTGCGGGGGCTCCGCGGCCCACCACTTGCGTGGTGGGTTCTGTCAGGGGCTGCAAAGGCTGGCCGCCTGGCGGACCGCGACGCCCGAACGATTCTGTGGCACCGGTCATCGCCGGCACCGTGCTAGACTATTGTGCGCCAGGTCGACCAGAGTGTACAGCCCGCGGAGAGCGGATTGTCGCTTCGTCGAGACCCGCCCCGGACCTGGCGGCCGGCCTACATGTGCTTCACCACCGCCGCGCCGAATTCGGAGCACTTCAGGAGCTTGGCCCCCGGCATCAGCCGCTCGAAGTCGTACGTGACCGTCTTGGCCGCGATCGCCCCCTCCATGCCGCGGACGATCAGGTCGGCCGCCTCGGTCCAGCCGAGGTAGCGGAACATCATCTCGCCGGACAGGATCACGCTGCCGGGGTTGACCTTGTCCTGGCCGGCGTATTTGGGGGCGGTGCCGTGGGTGGCCTCGAAGATAGCGTGGCCGGTCTCGTAGTTGATGTTGCCGCCGGGGGCGATGCCGATGCCGCCGACGCACGCCGCCAGCGCGTCGGAGACGTAGTCGCCATTCAGGTTCAGCGTGGCGATGACGTCGTACTCGTCGGGCCGGGTGAGAATCTGCTGGAGAAACGCGTCGGCGATGACGTCCTTGATGACAATGTCATCAGGGATTGAGGGATTGAGGGATTGAGGGATTGAGGCGCCGCGTCGGATCACCTGCCACGGGCCGCCGTCGAGCTCGACCGCCCCGAACTCCCGCCGGGCCAGCTCGTAGCCCCAGTCGCGGAAGGCCCCCTCCGTGAACTTCATGATGTTGCCCTTGTGGACGAGCGTGACGCTGCGGCGGCCGTTGGCGATGGCGTAGCGAATCGCCGCCCGCACGAGCCGGGCGGTACCTTCCTGCGAAACGGGCTTTATGCCGAAGCCGGCCGTCTCGGGGAAGCGGACCTTCTTGAACCGGTCGGGGAACGCGTCGGCGAACAGCTTCCGAAAGCGCGTGCAGTCGTCGGTCCCGTGCTGAAACTCGATGCCGGCGTAGATGTCCTCGGTGTTCTCGCGGAAGATCACCATGTCCGTCCGTTCGGGGTGTTTGACGGGGCTGGGCACGCCGTTGAAGTAGCGCACGGGCCGCAAGCAGACGTACAGGTCAAGCTGCTGGCGCAGGGCGACGTTAAGGGAGCGAATGCCGCCGCCCACGGGCGTTGTCAGCGGCCCCTTGATCCCGACGAGGTAGTCGCGGAACGCCCGCAACGTGGCCTCGGGGAGCCACTCCCCGAACCGTTCGTTGGCCGTCTCCCCGGCGAAGACCTCCATCCACGCCACGCGCCGCCGGCCGCCGTACGCCTTCTCGACGGCCGCGTCGAACACGATCTGGGCCGCGTGCCAGATGTCGGGTCCGGTCCCGTCGCCGCGAATGAACGGGATGATGGGGCGGTCGGGCACGGCGAGCCGACCCTCGCGAATGCAAATCGGGCTGCCGTCGGGGACGGGCACGGTCGAGGCGGGCATCGGGCATCTCCTCAGTGCGGGCCGGCGGGCGCCGGCGGACCACCACAGCCGGCAACAGAACCCGGCACGCTCGTGGTGGGCCGCCCTGCCCCGCACTGGCGTGCGGGGTTCTGACGGTCGCCCTCAATCATATGCGAAGAGCGGTGCCGTCAACCGGGGGTTCCGCAAACCCACCCGCGGCATCGACAGGCCCGGCGGCGGGGCCGCGCGCCGTCCGCGCGTCCAAGCCCAACGCGGGTATACTACGCCACCATGCCCAAACGGGTGCTGATTCTGGGATCGACCGGGTCGATCGGCCGTTCGGCGTTGGAGGTGGCGGCGGCGCTGCGGGACGAGGTGCAGGTGGTCGGCCTCGCCGCCCGCAGCCGTTGGCACGAGCTGGCGGCCCAGGCCGACCGATTCGGGGTGGCGGCCATCGCGGTGGCGGACGAGGCCCACTACGACACGCTGCGGCGGACGTGTGCCAACGGCATGCGCGTCCTGGCCGGGGCGGCCGGGCTCGTCGAGCTGGTCCAGACTTGCGAGGCGGATTTCGTGCTGTCGGCGATCGTGGGGGCCGCCGGCCTGCCCGCGACGCTGGCCGCGGTCGAGCGCGGCCTGGATGTCGGGTTGGCCAACAAAGAATCGCTGGTCGTCGCCGGGGCCCTCCTCATGCCGCTGGCCGCCCGACGCGGGGGCCGGCTCCTGCCCGTTGACAGCGAGCACTCCGCCATCTTCCAGGCCTTGGCCGCGGGGCGGCGCGAAGACGTCCGGCGGATTCACCTGACCGCATCGGGGGGCCCCTTCCGGCAATGGACGGCGGAGCAAATCGACCGGGCCACCTTGGCAGACGCGCTGAATCACCCCACTTGGTCGATGGGGCCGAAGATCACGATCGACAGCGCGACGATGATGAACAAGGCCCTGGAAATCATCGAAGCCCGCTGGTTGTTTGGGCTGCCGCCCGACCGGATTGACGTGCTCATCCACCCGGAGTCGATCGTCCACTCGATGGTGGAGTACCAGGACGGGTCCATTATCGCCCAACTGGGTACGCCGGACATGAAAACGCCAATACAATACGCGTTGACATACCCGCGCCGTCTGTCGGGGATCGCCCCCCCGCTGGATTGGAGCCAGGTTCGTTGCCTGCACTTCGAGCCGCCGGACTTCGAGCGGTTCCCGGCCCTGCGGCTGGGGTACGAGGCGGCCGAACAGGGCGGCAGCAGCGGGGCGGTGTTGAACGCGGCCAACGAGGCCGCGGTTGAGGGGTTCCGCGACGGGCGGATCGCGTTCGGGCGAATCGCCGCCCTGGCCGGCGAGGTGTTGCACCGGCACCGGCCGCTGCCACAGCCCACGCTGGAAGACCTGTTGGCCTGCGACGCCTGGGCCCGCGACGAAGTGGCCCGGCGGATCGGAAACTAGGCTCCCGATATGAGCGATGCCTCCGTAACGGCGACCTTCCTCGAGTGGCTGTCCACCGGCTACCTCGTTCTCAAGGTCATCATCGGGTTCTCGATCATCATCTTCGTCCACGAGCTGGGGCATTTCCTGGCCGCCAAGTGGATGGGTGTCCGCGTCGAGCGCTTCGCGGTCGGCTTCTTCACGCGGCTGGTCGGCTATCGCCGGGGAGAGGGCGTCACGTTCGGCCCGCGTCGGCCGGAGGAATACACGCACGACAAGCTCCGGGAGAAGGGCTACGGCGAGACGGACTACTGCCTGAACGCGATGCCTTTCGGCGGTTACGTCAAGATGATGGGGGAGGACGACATCCTCATCAACGAGCAGACCGGCGAGGTGAAGACGACCAGCGATCCGCGGGCGTTCACCAACAAGCCGGTCGGCCGGCGCATGGTGGTCGTGTCGGCGGGCGTGGTGTTCAACGTCCTGTTCGCCGTGCTGCTGTACGTCGTGGTGTTCCTGTTCCTCGGCCGGCAGGCCATCGCGCCCGTCATCGGGCAGGTCACGCCGGGCAGCCCGGCGTCCGAAGCCGGTCTCGCGCCGGGCGACCGGGTGCTGGCCATCGACGGCAAGGCCGTGCGGTCGTTCGAGGACATCTACGAGGCCCGCCTGCTGGCGGAGAAGCCGCTGTCGTTCCGCGTCGAGCGGGATGGACGCCCCTTGCCCGAGCCCGTGCGCGTCGCTCCAGGGTTGCTGGCCGACGGCGATTTCCTCCGCGACCTTGACCCCATGCTGACGACCGAGCTCGTCGCGCGGTCGGACGTTGCCGCGCACCCGGTGCTTCGCGCCGGAGACAAGATCACGCACGTGGCCGGTCAGCCGGTCCGCAGCGCGTATGAAATCGTGGTCGCGTTCCAGCGGGGCGGCGGACGCCCACTCGAATTGACCATCGAACGACCGGACCCGCAGGCGCCCGGAGGCACGCGCACGCTGACGGTCACACAACCCGCGGTGCTGGAGTGGCTACCCGCGCTGTCCGGCTCGGGCAGCGCCGCCGAGGCCGCCGACAGCACCCACCTGCTGGGTTTTCGTCGCCGGCAGGTCATCAAGGAAGTCGTCCCCAACAGCCCGGCGGCCCGCGCCGGGTTCCAGTCCGGCGATGTGATCGCCCAGTGGGACAACGTCGCCAACCCGCTGTACGGCGACATCATTCGCAGCATCGAGACCAAGGACGATCAGCCCGTTCCCGTCGTCGTCGAACGGCCGGGGCAGCCGGTCACACTCACCGTGACACCCAAACGCCCGGTGCGCGTCTTCGGCTCCGCGTCGCCGAAGGTGGGAATCGCGTTCGGGGGCGACGATCCGCGGCCGGTGGTGGCCGACGTGGTCCCGGACACGCCCGCCGCCGAGCTGGGGGTGCCGCGCGGCACGGAGCTCCTGGCGATCGGCGACCGGCCGACACCGAATTGGCACGCGGTCTTCGAGGCGCTGAAAGCCGCGGCGGGGACGACCGTGGCGGTGCGCTATCGTGTCGGCGATGAGGAAGCCACGGGCCTGCTCCGCGTTCCCAGCAGTCTGGTCAACGAACTTGACCTCCCCCCTACCGCCCTGATCCGGTCGATTAACGGGGCCGGCAGCGTCGTGACCGAATCCGGCCGCAAGCTCAGCCTGCCCGCGGTGGCCGCGGTGCGCAAGTTGCTCGAGCAGCACGTGGGGCAGACGGTCACCGTCGAATACGTGCCGAGCCTCCTGGATCACAACGTGGTCCGCCGGTCGTTCGACGTGCGCGCCGACAACACCGACCCGTGGCAACTGCGAGCCGTCTATAACCATGAGCTGGGGCTCGGCTTCAAACCGCTCACGGAACGCATGACCGCCGGCGGGAACCCCGTGCGCGCGCTCGGCATGGGGCTCAAGAAGACCGGCGACGTGCTCGTCAGCGTGTACCGCATTCTCAAGAGCATTGTGAAAGGCACGGTGACGCAGAGCGGGGGCGTCGGGGTCGAGCACGTCTCCGGGCCCATCGGAATCGTTCGCTTGGCGGTCGCCCAGGCCGAATCGGGCTTCGGCGACCTGCTGTTCTTCCTGGCGTACATCTCCGTCAACCTCGCGGTGATCAACTTCATCCCGCTGCCGGTGGTCGATGGCGGCCTGATGGTCTTTCTGCTGCTCGAGAAGATCCGCGGCAAACCCGTCAACCTGAAGGTCCAGGTCATCACGACGCTGGCGGGCCTGGCCCTCATCGTGCTCGTGTTCGTTCTGGTGACGTTCCAGGACATCGCCAAGTGGTGGAGCGGCGGCCTGTAGCGCCGCCGGCGTCCGGCGGCAGGTTCCCGGGGATCGTGTGGCAACTGACGCAGCCGCAGCCGGCGCGGCACCGGCCCGCGGCACCGCCCTCGCGCGACTTATCTGTCTGCTGGCACGTTACTTAGGCTCGCGCTGCGGCCGGCCGGGCCCGCGCGACAACTGGTACGCCGCTTGCCGTATCGTCCCCCTTAAGATCACCCGGCCGCGCCCATTCCAACGCGGGCCCCAGGACGATATGTTATGCGTTTTCTCGAACGCTTCTGGCTCGGCTGCGGTCACTGCCGTGACGGGCAGGGCTGCCCGCTCGCGACGGATGCCGACCTTCAATCGTTCGGGACCCGCGAATACGATCACGGCCTCGCTCTCGTTGGCGCGGTGCTGCTCGTGTTCATTCTGCCCCTGGCGACGGCCATCGGCGGCGCATACGCGACCGGCCACTACCTGACCGGACCGAGCGGCCGGTGGCTGGGCTGGTGGCAAACCGGCGGGGCGATCGCCGGGTTTTTCGCCGGCGTCGGCCTCGCGCGACTCGTGTTCTGGGCCCGTCGCCGCTGGAACGCAGCGGACGGAGGCGTGAAATGATCGGGACGCTCGTGGAACGGTTCAAAGGGCTGAAGTCCTTTGATCGGGGCATTCATCCGCCACACCGCAAGAAGTACTCCGAAACCGCGCCCATTCAGCTTTTTGCGCCCAAAGGCGAGTTGTTGATCCCGATGTCCCAGCACATCGGGGCGCCGTGCGAGCCGACGGTCAAGCCGCGCGAGACGGTCACCTTTGGGCAGAAGATCGGCGACGTGGCGCACCCGGTGTCGGCACCCATTCACGCATCGCTCGCCGGGACGACCGGGATGACGGCGGTGACGCTGCTGCCGGGGCCGGGCGGCCGGCGCTGCGACGCCATCCCGATCAAGCCCGCCGCTGACGGTCAGGCCCTGCCGCCGAACTTCCTTCAGCAATTCCTCGATCGCAACTGGGGCGGCGTGGAGCCGACGAAGTACGACCCCGACGAGATCATTCAGAAGATTCGTGAGGCGGGGTTGGTCGGCATGGGCGGGGCGACGTTCCCGACGTATTTCAAGCTCAAGCGCAACCCGCAGCGGCCGGTGGACACGGTGGTGCTGAACGGGGCGGAGTGCGAGCCGTACCTGACCGCCGACCATCGCCTCATGCTCGAGTGCCCCGAGGCGATCGTCGTCGGGATGCAGCTCGCCATGCACGCCGCCGGCGCTCAGCGGGCGTTGATTGCGATTGAAGAGAACAAACCGGATGCCATTGCGGCGATGCGCCAGGCGGCGGCTGGCCGGCCGAACGTCGAGGTCGTCGTCTGCGCGACTAAGTACCCGATGGGCGGCGAGCGGCAGCTCATTCCGGCGGTGCTCGGGCGCGTCGTGCCCAGCGCGCCGAAGGGCCTGCCGCTGGACGTGGGCGTGGTGGTGGTGAACGTGGCGACCGCGCACGGCATCGCGCGGGCGGTCGTCCGCGGCCAGCCGTTCACGCACCGCGTCGTCACGATCACCGGCCTGGGCGTGAAGAAGCCGGGCAACTGGCTGGCCCCCGTCGGCACGTCGCTACGGGAGTTCATTGATTCCTGCGCGGGCGGCGTGACCGACATGGCCGTCAAGGTGTTGGCCGGCGGCCCCATGATGGGACCGACCGTGCCGACGCTCGACGTGCCGCTCATCAAGGGCGTCGGCGGCATCACGGTGATGATCGCCGAGGAGACGGCCCGGTGGCAGGAAAGCCCGTGCGTCCGCTGCGGGCGGTGCATCGACAACTGCCCGCTGCACCTGTCGCCGACGAAGATCGCGCACGCGGTCAAGCACCGCGACTGGGACACCGCCAACCGGTACGACATGAACGCGTGCTGCGAGTGTGGTTGTTGTGCGTTTGTCTGTCCGGCCCAGATTCCGCTGGCGCAGTACATCCGCGCCGGCAAGGCCGAGTGGCGGCACGTGCAGGTGCAGCGCAAGGCCGCCAAGTAGCGGCTCGCCACAGCGAGTTGCCTTTGGCGACCGGGCTCCGTACCGGCCGTCCGGTCCGAACCGCGACCGTAAGGGAGCGGTTGGTCCGAGCCGCGACCGTGAGGGAGCGGCCCACAGGCGCGGCGCCCGTGCCACCCCGGGGCCGTAGCGCCGGACCTCCGAGTCCGGCGTTGAGCGCACCGGCCATTGGCCGGTGCCACACGAGCTTGCGATGACGCACCGTGCATTGGGCGGTGCCATAGATGGAGCCAAATCGTCCATGAGTGACGCAACCCCCGCGGCGGCCCCGACGCCGCTGCCCATCAAGGAAGAGACCGGCCCGCGCGGCTTTCTGGTCAGCTCGGCGCCGCACCTGGCCTCCGGGGCGACGACCCGACGGATCATGTTCGAGGTCGTCCTGGCGATGGTCCCGCTCTTCGTGGTGGCGGTGTGGTGCTACCACTGGAACGCGGTGTGGCTGACGGTCACCGTCGTCGCCGCCTGCCTCATCACCGAGGCGGCGTTCAATTGGGCCCGCGGCCACAGCCAGGCCTCGCTGACGGACGGCTCCGCGATTGTCACCGGCGTGATCCTGGCGTTCTCGCTGCCGCCCTCGCTGCGGCTGTATCAGGCGTTCATCGGCGGCGTGGTGGCCATCGGGCTGGCGAAGATGGTCTTCGGCGGCCTGGGGCACAATCTTTTCAACCCGGCCATGGTCGGCCGGGCGTTCCTGATGATCTGCTTCCCGGTGGCCATGACGACGTGGCTCGAACCCGGGACGCTGCACCGCATCGGCGATGCGACCGTGGACGGCGTGACGATGGCCACGCCGCTGGCCGCCGCCAAGTTCCATTCCGCCCCCCTGGCGGCGTTGTGGGACCTGTTCGTCGGCAAGGTCGGCGGCTGCGTGGGGGAGACAAGTGCCTTGGCCGCGCTGATCGGCGGCCTGTACCTGGTGCTCCGGGGCGTGGCCGACTGGCGGCAGCCGTTGGGCGTGCTGGGGGCCGCCGCAATCTTCGTCGCCATCGCCCACGCCATCGCGCCCGAGAAGTACGCCGGCGTGCTGTACCACCTCAACAGCGGCGCCTTGATGTTTGGCGCCTTCTTCATCGCCACCGATTACGTCGGCGCCCCGGTCACCCCGTGGGGCCGGCTGATCTTCGGCGCCGGCGTCGGCGTCATCATCATGCTGATTCGCCTGTTGGGGGGGTACCCCGAGGGCGTGATGTACGCGGTGCTCATCATGAACGCGATTACGCCGCTGATTGAGCGGTGGACGACGCCGAAGCCCTTCGGCGGGCACGTCCAGGCCTGACGGAGCTGGAGACGCGGCGGCAAAGTGCCTGACGGCGGAAGACCCATGAAGAAGTTCATCGACGAATCGTGGCTGGTGCTGGTGCTCGGGGCGGTGTTCGCCGTGTTGCTCGCCGGAGCGCAGACGTCCTTCTCCGGCCGCATCAAGGAGAACCAGGACCGCGCGCTGAATGAGGCGATCGGGGAGGTCGTCCCCGGGACCGAACGGAGCGAGCTTGTCCCGATCGAGGGGTACGACCGCAACGTGTTCAAGTGCCAGGGCGGCGACGGGCACGTCGCGGGCTGGGCCATTGACGCCGTGGGCCTCGGCTTCGCCGACAAGATCCGCCTGGTGATCGGCCTGTCGGCGGACGGGGCCACGATTACGGGCCTCAAGGTCATCGACAACGTGGAGACCCCCGGCCTGGGCAACAAGATCGCCGGCGAGGGCGAGGACGCCTGGCCGGAGCAGTTTCGTGGCCTGAAGGCCACGACCAAGGTCGTGCGCGTCAAACAGAAGCGCAACCTCGAACACAACGAGATTCAGGCGATTACCGGCGCGACGATCTCCAGCGACGCCGTCACCAAGATCGTCAACGACGCGATCGAGCGCGTCCGGTCCAAGCTGCCGACGCCGTAGGCGGCGGGCAGCGTGAGGAGCAGTGTATGGCGGCCCCGACGACGAACTTGCAGCAATTCAAGTCCGGCCTGCTGGACAACAACCCGGTGCTGGTCCAGCTCCTGGGCATGTGCCCGACGCTGGCGGTCAGCAACTCGGTCGAGAACGCCCTGGTCATGGGGGCGGCGGTGATCTTCGTGCTCACGATGTCGAACCTGATCACCAGCCTGCTGCGGCACAAGATCCAGCCGCACGTCCGCATCCTGATCTTCACGCTGACGATCGCCACGTTCGTGACGATCGCCGACCTGACGCTGCGGGCCTACGTGTTCGAGGTCAGCAAGAAGCTCGGGCCGTTCGTGCCGCTGATCATCGTGAACTGCATCATCATCGCCCGAGCGGAGATGGTGGCGATCAAGTCGAACGTGTGGCGGTCGCTGGCCGACGCCTGGGGCTGCGGCATCGGCTTCACGCTGGCCTTGTGCATCCTGGCCAGCATCCGCGAGCTGCTGGGCTCGGGCGGGATCACGATCCTCCGCGACGCCGGCTGGGCCTGGCACCTCGACGCCAAGGTCTTCGAGCCGCACGCCTGGGTCATCATGATCATGCCGCCGGGGGCGTTCCTGACGCTGGGGATCGTCATCGGCATCGTGAACCAGATTCGCGCGCGGGGCGCGCAGGGAGGTGCGTGATGGACTTCGGGGCCCTGATCGGCGTGTTCCTGGGCGTGGTCCTGGTCAACAACTTCGTTTTCGCCCAGTTCCTCGGCATCTGCCCCTTCCTGGGCGTGTCCCGCAAGGTGGACATGGCCTTCGGCATGGGCTGCGCCGTGACGTTCGTCATGACGATCTCCGGCGTCGTGACCTGGTTGATCGTGCATGGCATCCTGACACCCATCGGAGCCAAGCTGCTCGGAAACCCGGGCGCCCTGTACGTCCTGAAGTACGTCGTGTTCATCATGGTCATCGCGGCGATGGTGCAGCTCGTCGAGATGTACCTCAAGAAGTTCTTCCCGGCCCTGTACACGGCCTTCGGCGTGTTCCTGCCGCTGATCACGACCAACTGCGCGATCCTCGGCGCCTGCCTGCTGATCGACATGAACGAGACCTATCAAAGCAGCCTGCTGAAGTCCGCGATCTTTGCCTTCGGCGGCGGCGTGGGCTTCGCGATGGCGATCACGATCATGGCCGGCATCCGCGAGCACCTGCGCTACAGCAACGTCCCCAAAGCGCTCCAGGGGGCCGGCATCACGCTGCTGACGGCGTGCATCCTCGCACTGGCGTTCCAGGGCTTCGCGGGAATTGGGAAGTAGCGTAGCGAACCGGATGCGCGGGCCCCGCCTGGAGACCGACCGATGGAGTACAGAGCCGTTCAGGATGACGAGTTGCAGGAACAACTCGCGATCATCTGGCACGACAGCGAGATCCGCAGGTTGGACGGGATCCTGATGGACCACGGCATCGAAGACCCGCAGAAGCGTCGGGAGATCGTCGAGGCGTTCTTCTTCAGTCAGGCCGTGCAGTTCGACGGCTGTGTCGTCGGTGGAGTCGTGGAGCACGAAAGCGTGCCCTATCACCCGCGACTTGCCTTCATGGCAGAAGCAGGCAGCCCGCCCGCGCTGGTCATGCCAACTGACAAGTATGACCTACACGACTACACATATTCCAGTACGACCGAGCTATACGAAGCAGGTGGTCAATGACCGTTGATGTTGCTTGGAGTCCCAAGACATGACCATCCTCCTCGCCGCCATCGTGTTGTTCGCCCTCACGCTCCTGGCCGCCGGCCTGCTCGGCGTCGCCAAGGAGAAACTCCGCGTCGATGAAGACCCGCGCATCGGGCAGGTCGCGGAAGTGCTGCCGTCGGCCAATTGCGGCGGCTGCGGGTTTGCCGGGTGCGCCGACTTCGCCAAGGCCGTCGTCGAGCAGCGCGCCAAGTGCGACGGCTGCCCCGTGGGCGGCTCCGACGTGGCGACCAAGGTCGCCGCCATCCTCGGCATCGAGGTCGTCGCCACCGCGCCGCTGCGACCCGTGGTCCACTGCGGCGCCAAGACGACCGACAAGCTCGGCGTCGTCCCCTACGAGGGCGTCGAGAGCTGCGTCGAGGCCAACGTCGTCGGCGTCACGCAGGCCTGCGTCTACGGCTGCCTGGGCTACGGCGACTGCGCCCGGGCGTGTACGTTCGACGCCCTGCACATGGTCGCGGGCAAGCCGGTCGTCGATTACGACCGGTGCACCGGCTGCGGGGCGTGCGCGAAGGCCTGCCCGCGCGACCTGATCGAACTGATTCCCTTCAAGCAGGAACGGATGCTGGTGGTCGCCTGTGCCAACCGCGAGCCGGCCAAGGCCGTCAAGGCCGTCTGCAAGGTCGGCTGCATCGGCTGCAAGATGTGCCAACGGCTGGCCCCCGACGTGTTCGAGGTCCCCGGCAACGTCGCCCGCATCAACTACGAGAAATACACCGGCGAGGAAACCGAGGCGATCCAGAAGGTCCTCGACAAGTGCCCCGCCGAGGTGCTCCTCTACTTCGGCCAACCCGCCGCCGAGGGCGCCGCCTTGCGGCGCGCCGGGGCCACCGCGGAGCCCGTCACGGCATCCTGAAGAACGTCGCCCCTGTTGTGGCTCAGGACGCCGGGCGCGATGCGAGGAAGTCTCGGTAGGTCTCGTGACTCAGCCGCAGGTTGCTGCGGTACGAGAGATTGCCCGCCAGCGCGGTCAGGGGCCGGCGGCGACGCCGGAAACTGCGCCAGACGCGGCGCAAGATATTCGGCACCGAATAGAAGACTCCATCGCACGTTTCCATCTCGCGGACGATGTCTTTCCAGGAGAAGTGGCGGTAACCGGCCACCGGAAGCGTCAACGTGTAGTACTTCCAGTCTTCCGGGAATGCGCGGGCGATGACCCGGCCCTCCGATTCCATCTCGTTCCAGAGCCGCGTGCCAGGCAAGGGCGTGAGAAACAGCGTGTTGAGCACGTCCACGCCGTAGTGCAGGGCCGTTTCCGCAATCCGCCGGCCAATGCCTGGGCCGTCCGTGTCCAGGCCCATGATGAAGGAGCCGGCCACCAGGATCTTGTGCCGCTGGATCCGCCGCACCGAGGCCGCGAAATCGCGCCCCTCGAGGAGATGGCGCTTGCCGCCGAGCGTGCGCAGCCCTTCGGGCGTCACCGATTCAAACCCGACGAACACTCCCGTGCAGCCGGCCTGGGCCGCCAGTCGCAGCAAGTCCTCGTCATCCGCCATGTTGATCGTGGCCTGGGCCATCCATTGCTTGCCCAGCTTGGCCCGGATCATGGCGCGAAACAGGTCCTTCGCCCGGGCAATATGGTCCGCGCGCGTGCCGATGAGATTGTCATCCACGATCAGGACGTGCTTCTCCCGAATCACGGCAAATTCGCGCACGACGTCCGCAATTGGCCGCTGCCGGTAGCGATTTCCGTTGAACGCCGTCACGCTACAGAAGCTGCAACTCAACGGGCAGCCCCGCGTGGTTTGAATCGCGCCGCAGGCATAATCACCGACCAGCAGGTCGTGCCGGGCCGCCGGAATCGCGTCCATGTCTGCGAACGCGCCGGCGTACAGCGGCCGCAAGGCGCCCTGCCGGGTGTCGACCAGGACGTCCGCCCAGATGCGCTCGGCCTCCCCCGTGACCACCGCGTCGACACGGGCCATTGCCTCTTCCGGACACATGGTGGCGTGAATGCCCCCCATGACGACCGGCACACCCCGGCAGCGGAACTCGGCGGCCACCTCGTAGGCGCGGTTGGCCTGTGACGTAAACGCGGTGATGCCAACCAGGTCCGGGCGCGGCAGGGCCGCGTAGTCCGGCACGCGGATGTTCTCGTCGAAGATGGTGATCTGCCATTCCGGCGGGGTCAGCGCAGCCAGCGCGAGCAGGCCCAGCGGCTTCCAGACCCGGTAGCGGTTCCAGCGGCTCTCCTTGACGTGGACCAGGCTGACGAGCGGGTTGCTGGGATTTATCAGATACAGGCGAATCGCTGCGGCCCTCCTCCGACCATGTTGCTCGGCGCCCAAGTCATCACGATCGTACCGTGAGTGCCGCGGTGCCGCAATGCGGTCCGCGGGCGGGGTCGGGGCGCGGCACGCGCTGGGCCGGCCACTGAGAAAAATTCGACCGGGGCCGTATCACCCAGTCCGACGCCGGGCTATAATGCTTTCGGTTGGTTTGCTGAACCGGGACGTACGCGACGTCTTTCCAGTCCCGCACCTCCTAGATCACCCGCCTACCTTCTCGGCCGGAACTGCGGCCGCTTTCACACGCGATCCTGAAAGCAAAACAGCGGGTCGCAGCCAACGTTGCCAGAAAGAGAGCAGCAATGGGCAAGAAACTGTATGTTGGGAACCTCGGTTACAATGTCACCAGCGCCGACCTCCAGGCGCTCTTCGCGCCGCACGGATCGGTGCAGAGCGCGCAGGTCATCGAGGACCGCGACGCCGGCCGCAGCAAGGGCTTCGGCTTCGTCGAGATGGGCTCGGACGAGGAAGCGACCAAGGCGATCGCCGCCCTCAACGGCCAGATGCACGGCGACCGCGCCCTGACCGTCAATGAAGCCAAGCCGCGCGAAAGCCGTGGCGGCTATGGCGGCGGCGGGTCGCGCCGGCGCTACTAAATCAATGTGCGCGAATCCGCGCCACGGATCGTACGGCAAGGCCCCGCCTTGCCGCAGCCGCAAGGCAGAGCCTTGCGGTACGGTTGGCGCGACATGGCGCACGCTGATATGAGCGAACAAACCCGGAGCCCTTGGCCCGGCTGCCGTTCACGCGGGTGAGCCGCAGCGGCCAGGCGATCGGGCGGGCCCCGTGACGGGGGCCCGTGAATCGGCCGGGGGGCGGCGACTTCGTGTGAGACGATCGTCGCCCCCACGGCCCTTGTGTGTGACGTCGGTCTGGCTGAGCGCGGCAACAAGGAGAAGCGGATGCCCGCGAAGTGGAACCAGCCCAAGAGCTGGCGGTTGCGCGCGGTGGCGGCCGATGGCCTGGCCGTGACGCTGGGGCGCTACGACACCGCGGAAGAAGCCGGCGCCGAGAGAAACAAGTTCGCCGCGGAGGGTCGCTACCGCAATCTCACCGTGGAGCGAATCGAACCCCGCCCCCAGCCCGCCGGGCCCGATGGCGCGGCCCAATAGGACGCCATGCGGCGGCCGAGCCGACGATTGTCGCCGGGGCTAGCGAACGTGGCCCCCTCACTCGTCAGCGCCCGCGACACCCGCTGGTGAGCGGGACCGAAGGCCGCCCGCTCCGGGGGGGGCGCTGCTTGGGTTCGTCATAGCACCTAATAGAACGCCACGGCATGGCCTCTCGGCCCGTGTTTCACTGGCTGGAGGGCCGGTGCCCCACGGTTGCGTCAGCGGCTCTTGGCCGCGGCCCGCCGTTCGCGCAGTTTCGCTTTGGCCCGCTCGCGGGTCTTGCGGTGCTTCATCCGCACCACACGGCGCTTCTTGTTCATCCGGCTCTCCTTCCGCCGGCCGCCCGGCGCTGGTTCCAGGCCCCGTTCGCGTCACCGTCCGATGGCGGCACGCCCGCCACGCGGCGGCCGGTTGATCTCGCGTGCCGTACGATGCCCGACCGGCGGCTGCTCGTCAACAAGTCGGCGCGGATGTGTCGACCGGGCGCTGCCGACGATGGAGTTCCTCGCGGCGCGTGCTGATTATCGCTGCCGATTCACACACGATGCGTCAGGCCGTGGACGCCGCGTCGGCCTCGACCCGGTCCGACTCCTGGCGGAACCGTCGTTCACTGAACAGCGCCAGAAAGACGATGCCGGCGACCACCGTGATGACGATGGGCACCAGGAAGATCTTGGGCCAAGCGTGGCCGCCGGTGGGCAGCTTGAAGAAGTCGGCGACGTGACCGGCGAGGACGCTGCCGAGCAGCATTCCGACGCCGTTGGTCGCAAAGACGATCAGCCCCTGAGCGCTGGCGCGGATGTCCTTGGCCGCGAGGCGTTCGACCGCGATCATCCCGCCGACGAAGAAGAACGAGTAGCAGATGCCGTGCAGGGATTGGGCCACGACGACGAGCCACGTCGGCTGGCCGATGGCGAAGATGGCATAGCGGACGGGCCAGGCGAGGATGCCGAGGAAGATGGTGGTTCGCATCCCCAGGTACCGCAGCGACGGGGCCAGCAGGAGCATCAGCGCCACCTCGGCGACCTGACCGAGGCTCATGGCGAGGGCACCGTGGCTCTCCTTGAGGCCGATGCCGCTTCCGGGCTCGGTTAGGAAGAGGTAGGTGAGGTTGTAGTAGAACGGGAGTTCGATGGCCACGATGAACGAGATGGCCAGCAGTACAGCGAAGTTGCGGCTAGAGGTCAGCTTGAAAGCCTCGAGGAAGGCATACGGGTTCTTGGCCTCTTTCGACGGTGGCGTGTTTGGCAGCGTCAAGCAGTAGATGCCCATTGCCGCGGACAGAATCGCCGCGGCCAACAGGCAATCGCCGATGTGGCTGGTGGCGGGCGCCAGCCCGGCCCAGGTTAGTTTGAACGGAGTGCCCATGAACGTTGCATCGACCGAGAACCCCTCCCAGAGTATGAGGTACAGGCTGAGCAGCCAGTTGATGACGATCCACCCGATCGTGCCCCACACGCGGATGTTGCCGAACTTCTTGCTGTCCTTCATGTGGTAGAAGGCGATGGCGTTGGTCAGCGCGATGGTCGGCATGTACAGGACCGCGTAGCACAGGATCGCCACCCACAGCGGCGCGAAGTCCCGCTGCCGCCACGCTACCAGCAGCAACGCCGCCCCCACCAGGTGGACGGCCCCCGTAAAGACCTGGTTCGGCAGGAAGCGGTCGGCGATCCAGCCGGCGATCAGCGGCGACAGCATCGCCCCCAGCGCCGTCGTCAGGTAAACGTAGTTGATCTGCGGGTCGGTGAACCCCAGGTTCCGCATGTGCCCCGCGATCAGGACGGCCCACGAGCCCCAGATCGCGAATTGCAGAAACATCATGATCGACAGGCGAACGGTCAGGGCGATGGAACCGCCGGGGGTCGGGCCGGCGACGGCGGTCGCGGGAGCTGCTTTGTCCATGAGGGGTCTTCCGGTTGGGCCTGTGCTTCCACTCGCTGATACGCCGCTAACGGCCCGCATCGTAGCACCGGACGGGCGGTTGTTGTAGCCGCCCGCACGGATGCCGCCCGCCACTCTCTGACGCGGTTGCGTAGCAGTCCGCCGCAAGACGCGCCGTAGCGTCCGCCCCCCGCGGTGGCCGCGAGGCGTCGAGCCGTTTTCGACGTTTCACGCCCGCCACGGGGGGCCGGCGCCACTTCGGCGGCGGGCTGTCAGCACGATGCCGAACGAACGCGCGGCCCGGGGGGAAGCATGGCCCGGCGTCACGGCACGCTGCTCCCGAGGCCTCACTTCACCACCAGGACGGGCACGGGGCGTGCTGGATCAAGCCGAACGCCGTGCCCCCCATGACGTACGGGGAGCAGGCCGTCTGCCCGACGAAGCCCACGACCAGCAGATCAAAGCGGCCGGCTGCGACGAACTGCACGACCGCCTTGACTTCGTGGCCGATGATGACGTGCGGCTGGAGGTTGACGCCCGCCTGCCGGGCCACCTCCTGGGCGCGGCGCACCACCGGCGCGAAGGAAGTGTCGCCCCATTCACGTTCGTCGCTCATGGGCAACACGGCGCCTTCGTGCCGGGCAATCTCCTCAATCGACGCGCTGTGCAACTCGGCCCCCAGGCGCCGCGCCAGGTCGATGGCGCCGCGCAAGGCCCGCCGCGAGCCCTCCGAACCGTCCAGGGCAACCAGGATGCGCATGAGAGCGGTCCTATTCCTCGTGGGGTCACGCGCGGGAGCGCAAGGGGTTGGCGAACACGGCCGCCGGCCCCAGCTCGGCTTCGATCTCGAGCAGCCGGTTGTACTTGGCGATCCGCTCGCTGCGGCAGGCCGAGCCGGTCTTGATCTGGCCCCCGCCCATGGCCACCGCGAAGTCGGCCATGAAGGCGTCCTCGGTCTCGCCCGAGCGGTGGGAGATCACGAAACCCCAGCCGGCCCGGCGGCACAGGTCGATGGCCTGGATCGTCTCGGTGACCGTGCCGATCTGGTTGAGCTTGATGAGGACCGCGTTGGTGGTTTTCTCGCGGACGCCCCGCTCGATGAAACGCGTGTTCGTCACGTAGATGTCGTCCCCGACGATTTGAATCCGGTCGCCGAGTTTGGCGGTGTGCCGCGCGAACCCCTCCCAGTCGTTCTCCGCCAGGCCGTCCTCGATCGAGACGATCGGGTACTTCTGCACCCAGGCGGCGAGCAGCGCGGTGATCTCGTCACTCGTCTTGCGGCCCTGGCCCGACTTCGCCAGGTTGTACACGATCGGCACGCCGCCGCTCCCGCCCTCCGCGAACGAGCTCGCCGCCGGATCGAGCGCGATGGCCACGTCCTTGCCGGGCTTGTAGCCGGCCGCCGCGATGGCCTCGACGATGACCTCGCACGCCTCGTCGTTGCTCTTGAGATTCGGGGCGAACCCGCCTTCGTCGCCCACGCCGGTCGCATAGCCCCTCTTCTTCAGGATGCCCTTGAGGGCGTGGAACGTCTCGGCGCCGTAGCGCAGGGCCTCGGCGAAGGTCGGCGCGCCGATCGGCATGACCATGAACTCCTGGAAGTCCACGCTGTTGTCCGCGTGGACCCCGCCGTTGAGGATGTTCATCATCGGGACCGGCAAGCGCGTGGCCCGCGGGCCGCCCAGGTAGGCGTACAGCGGCTGACCGGCGACGGCCGCCGCCGCCCGCGCCACCGCCATCGACACCCCGAGGATCGCGTTGGCCCCCAGCTGGCCCTTGTTCGGCGTGCCGTCCAGTTCGATCATCAGGTGGTCGATCTCGGACTGGCGACTCGGGTCCTGGCCGACGAGTCGGGGCGCGATCGTCTGCTCGACATTGGCGACCGCCTTCCGGACCCCCTTGCCGCCGAAGCGCTTCTTGTCGCCATCGCGCAGTTCCACGGCCTCGTTCTCGCCGGTCGAAGCGCCGGACGGCACCGACGCCGAGACACTGAGCCCGTTGTCCAGGGTCACGAACACGCGGAGGGTGGGGTTGCCGCGCGAATCGAGAATCTCCAGGGCTTTCACGGATTTGATGGTACGGTTCATTTTGTATCTCCGGCTGAAGTCGTGTTCTCGGGCACCGCCCGAGCCAGGTTGGCGGCCGCTTCGGACCGAATCCACTCGGCGGGACTGCTACACAGGGTCTCCAGGCATTGCCGCGCGGCCGGCGTGCTGATGGCGCCGAGCGCGCGAATCGCGGCCCGGACCACAAAGACATCGGCATTCTCGCGCACCAACCGCGCCAACGGCCCGACCGCCGGGGCCGCCCGCACCCGGCCGAGCAGCTCCGCGGCCCGGACCGGCGTCGTCGGCTCCGGATGGTTCAGGGCCAGGATAAGCTTTTCGACGTAGTCCTTGGAGTCCCAGAAGGCATGAATGTCAAGTCCGCAGTGCGGGCAGCGGGCGAGGTCTTCGCCGAAGTCACGCCAGCAACCGGGGCAGTACCAGCGCATGCACGTCTTCCTCAGTCCACCCGGCCCCGCTGAAGGATGTGGCCCAACGTGGCGCGCAGCGGCCGGTCGATCGGCAGCCGGTCCACGGCCGCGAGCACCGGGGCCTGGTCATACGCCGCGCGCCGCAGCGTGATCTCGCCGTCTTCCCAAAGCGCGTACGCCGCCCGGGGATCGCCGTCCAGCGGCTGCCCCACGGAGCCCGGGTTCACCACTTGCAGGTCGCCGCCCGCGCGGACGAGCGGCCAATGCGTGTGCCCCAGGACCAGGACATCGGCGTCCACCCCCGCCGTCAACTCGCTGACCAACTCGGCCGGCGCGTCGGGGCGCAGGCGGTAATCGAACAGCGGGTCGCGCGGCGTGGCGTGCAGGAGGGCGAAGCGCGTGCCGGCGATTTCCCACGTCAGGTGCAGGGGGAGCCGGGCCAGCCACGCGCCGTCCGTGGCCTCGAGCTGGGAGCGGGTCCATTCACGCAACGCCAGCGCCAGCGGCTGCTTCGCCGGGCTGGCCCGCGGATCGGTACCGCAGGCAACGGCCTGGTCGTGATTGCCGCGCACCGCGATGACCCCCCGCGCCCGCAGGGTGTCGAGCGTGGCGCGCGGGTCGGGCCCGTAGCTGACGGTATCCCCCGCACAAAGGACGTGGTCCACCGGCCCGGCATCGTGCAGCACGGCCCGCAGGGCCCACAGGTTGGCATGCACGTCGGAGATGATGAGCACCTTCATCGGCTGGTTTCCGCCTTCGGCGTCGGCAGGGCCTCGTCCGGCCAGTTCCGGCGCCACAGCTCCAGTGCCTGCGGGTCCGTCGGGGTCTGGCGTAGTATCTCGTGCAAGAGGTCGCGCGCCTCGGGTCTGCGTTCGAGCTTGATCAGGGCCACGGCCCAGTGGAGGCGGAAGGACGGCTCGTACGGGTTGAGCCACACGGCCCGGCCGAACTGCGCCTCCGCCAGTTCAAACGCTCCGCGCTCGACCAGGTAGCAACCAAGTTGGTCGTGGTCGAACCCGAGAAACGGGCACGGGCGCAGGGCGTCCTCGCGCAAGACCTGCGGGTCGCCACGTTCCTTTCTCTTACCGCGCATCGACGACATTCGGTCACCCGACAGGCGGAGCCGGCGACCAACCCCGGCGACCCGTTGGGCGACGAGGGCGAACCCATCCGGTCCGGGACCTGTTCACGCTGCAACCTCAATGAACGATCAGCACGGCACACGGCGCATGGTCAACGATGCGGTCGGTGGTCGAGCCGACCAGCCAGTGCTTGACGGCACTGTGCCCGCGCCGGCCGATCACGATCAGGTCGAACCCGCCTTCGCCCGCCACGCGCGTGATGAGGTCCGCCGGGTGGCCGATCTGCTTCCTGAACGTGCAGGACACGCCGGCCCGCTGCGCCTGCTGCTTGGCCCAGCCGACGGCCTTGGCGAGCAGGCCGTTCGTCTCGCGGAGGGCCGCATCCACCTCCCCTTCCAATTCGGCGGCTTCCGGGGCGCGCACGACCGTCAGCGCCAGCACGGTGCCCCCGCTCTCGGAGGCCAAGTGCAGCGCGGCTTGAAAGGCACGCTTGGACGATTCGGAGCCGTCGAACCCAACCATAATCTGCTTGAACATCTCAGCTCACTCCGACGGGGGCCGTCGTGGGCACCGCGGCCTCGACCGATGGCGGGTTGGCGGCCGCCACATGCTGCCGGGGCAGGAAGAAGCGATTGGCGATCCACGTGGGCACGACCGCGCTGGCGATGACGGCCGCGACCAGCACGGAGTATTGGCCCTGCGTGATGACATTATGGGACAATCCGTACAGGGCCGAAATGGTGCCGAACGTCAGGCCGGTGGACATCAGCAGCGTCGTGTACGTGGACTCGCCCCGGGGATGGCGGAACCCCCGGCACGCGGGGTAGACCCCCGCGAACTTCGTCGCCATCTTCACCGCCAGCAGCACGAGGAAGGTCCCGAAACCGGCGACCAGCGCCGGCATCTGCACGAGCGACCCGGCCCGGATGAAATAGAAGGGCGTCAACAGGCCGAACGTCAGCGTGCGTAACCGCCGCACCAGCGCGTGATCGCGTCCGACGGTGCCGGCCAGGACCATGCCGACCAGGTACGCCGGCAGCACGGCTTCGGACTCGGCCCAGACCGCCAGGCCGCCCAGCAGGAATAGCGCGAACAGCAGGTACTTGGTCTCCAACTCGCTCGTCCGTCCGCCGAACCGCCGAAACAGCGGTCCCGTGAGCCGGGGCAGCAGGGCCATGGCCAGGACCAGTCCGCCCGCCAGCGCGGCGCTGCGCCACGTGAAGGGCGAAAACAGGAGTCCCAGCGCCACCACCGTGCCCAGGTCCGTGATGAAGCACGCGGCGAGAATGACCTTGCCGAAGTGCGTATGGTTCAGGCCGAGTTCGAGCATGACCGCGTAGACGACCGCGACGGACGTGGTCGACATGGCCACGCCCGCCAGCCAGGCGGCTTGCGGGTTCCAGCCCAGCAGGAATCGGGCGGCGGCCGCCGCCCCGAGAAAGGGGGCCGCGAAAGAGACGAGGCCGATGGCGGTGGCTTCGCGCCAGCTCTTGCGGAACGACTTGGGGTCCAACTCCGCGCCGGCCAGGAACGTCAGCACTATGGCGCCGACGCCCGCCAGAAACTTCACCCAGCTCGCGCCGGCGTCGAGCGCTCCGGGGCCCACGAGAGCCCCGATAATAAGCTGAGCGCCGGTGCCAACGATGATCTCGACCAGGGCCACGGAAACCCGCAGCCGAATTGAGGCGAGTGTGGCCGCCAGCGCCAATCCCAGCCACAGCGCCGCCTGAAACCAGACCTCGTACATCCGTCGATCTCCGCCGCCATGCGGCCCGGCGCAAACAACAACCCCGCCAGGACGTGCCTGGCGGGGTACGAATGCGCTGGTTCACGCCGGCCGCGACCTGCGATCCCTACCAAGGCGAAGTCCTGGTAGGAGTCATCAGGCCCGGCCGTACGGGACCGCTTGACGGCGGACTCCATCGCCACGTTCATAGTAGCGCCTCACCACCGTCCCGGCAACGGTCGGCCCGACGCAAACCACATGCCGGCGCGGACGGGCCGCCTGTTCACCGGGCGCAGCGGTCGGGTTTCGGCGCGACCGCCGGCGAACGTGGTGGCGACGCCTACTCCAGCAGCCACTGCCGCATGCGCTCCCCATTCTCGTGCAGCCAGCGCACCTTCCGCGCGATCATCTGCAACACGCCGAAGCCCGGCAGTCGGCCGAACGACCCCGTGACCGCGATCGGCAAGGCGGCCTCCGCGATGAGCGCCTCGATCATCAGCTCGGGGACGACCCGCCGCTGCTCCGGCGGCAAGGGCCGCCGCGGCAGATAGCCCGCCAGGAACCGCCGCATCCGCGACTCGTCGAAGAAGTCCGGCCAGACTTCGGGCGTCGCCGGCGCCCGCAGGATCGAGAACTGGAGCATCCCGTAGGCCACGTCGATGATCGCGGGTTGGTAGCGGGCGGCGTCAAAATCGAGCACCGCGCAGACCTTGCCCTCGAAGTACAGCATGTTCCCCGGGTGCCAGTCGCCGTGGATGATCGTCGGCGGCCAATCGGGGAAGCCGACCGCAGCGACGAGTTCGGCGGTGCGGTCATAGTCCTCGTGGAGTGTCTGCGTCAGTTGCAGCATCTCCTCTTCGTGGCCGATGACCGAGTCGTGCCCGGCCGTCACCGTCGGGATCGCATTCAGCCCCGCCCGGACGTTGGGGGCGTTGTGATAACTGCCCGCGGGCGGCGTCCACTCGCTCGTGAAGTCGGCCACGGCTTCGTGATACAGCGCCAGGGCCACGCCGGTGCGCCCGGTCTGCTCCAGCGAGTTGTCGTAGCGGTCCCCGATGACGTACTCAAACATCTCGTACACGTGCCCGCGAAGCTGGAGCATCGAGTTCTGGTCGTCGCACGTCCCCACGAGCGCCGGCACCGGAAACCCGTGCCGCCGCAGGTGCCCCATCAGCGCGTGGGCGAAGGCCACCTTGAACGGGTCGTCCCGCCCCGTCGCCCGTCGCTTCAGCAGGAATTGCCCGCGGGGCGTGTCCAGGAGCAGCTTCGGGGCCCGCCGCGAGCCGCGCGAGAACTCCTTGGCACTGCGAATGACGCCGATGTCGTAGTGACTCAGCACCTCGGCCAGCTCATCGCGTGCGAATCGTTCGCGTTCCACGGCCAGCTCACACGTCCGCGGCCCCGGCGTCGGCGAGGCGCCCAGCCTCCCCAGGCTCCATCATAGCGCCTCTCGCGCCAGGCACAACCGGCGCTAACCATTCCTTCGGGTTGTCCGGCCTTGTCGATCAACGGGCCCTGCGGGCCAACCGGCCCCGCGGGCGTGAAGCTGACACTCCACGGACCGCGGTGCGTGCGTTATTTGCCCACTTCGCCGCGAAGCGTGTACCCGATCGGCCGTGCGCGATAAACTGAGTTGGGTCGTCTTCCAACGGAGGTGCCGTCATGCGCCACCTGAAGGTGGGTCTCTTGGGGCTGCTTGCTCTGATGGTGCTGGTGTGGCTCGTCGGCCGGCGCAGCGGAGCGGACGCTCCGCCCCCCCGGGCCGACGTGCAGCCGTTCGCTGCCGCGAAGAAGGCCGCGGAAGACCAGAAGAAGTGGCTCATCGTGGCGGCCACGGCCGTCTGGTGCATGCCCTGCAAACAGATGGAAAGCACAACGTGGCGCGATGAGCGGGTCGTCAAGTGGCTCACCGCCCACGCCGTGGTCCTGGCGGTCGACGTCGACCAGGAAGCGGCCCTCGCCAAGGAACTCGCGGTCGACGCGATGCCCACGGTAATCGCCTTCAAGGAGGGCAAGGAATTCGACCGTGTTGTCGGCTACAAGCCCGCGGAAGTGTTCCTGGCCTGGCTCGACGGCATAGCCCGCGGTGAGACCTCACTCGACGCCGTCCGGGCGCGCGCCCGGCCGCGCGACGGGGCGGACGGCCGGGTGGATGTGCGCGCGCGTCTCGACCTTGCCAAGGGTCTGGCAAGCGCCGGCAAGCCGGACGAGGCGACGGATGAGTACGTCTGGCTCTGGCAGAACATGCTGAAACATGACCAGGCGTATTACGGCGTTCGTCTTTCGTTCATGGCCAACGACATGACGCTCCTGGCCGCGCGGCACGCGGGGGCCAGGGAGCGATTTGCGGAACTGCGCGATGAACTTGGCGTGGCTATGGAGAACGACAAGGTCCACCGTGAAGACCTCGTCGATTGGGTGACACTCAACCGGGTTCTCGGCGACGCCAAGACGACGCTCGCTTGGTTCGACAGGGTGAAGGAACACCCGCGCTGGCAACCGCTGCTGAAGTACGTCGAGCGGCAGTTGCAGGAACTGCTGATCGGCGAGGGTCGCTGGGCCGATGCGGGCCTTCTCAGTAGCGACCCGATCGGTGAGATTGAACGGCACCACGCGATCCTCGCACAGATGCCAAAGCACGACTTTCCCGAGGATCTTCCCGAAGAAGCTCGGAAGAGCGCCGAGGAGGCGCCCAGGAGGTTGTTGCAGGGCAAAGCCGGCACGCTCTACGCCGCGCTCCTGGCGGCCGGCCGGGAGGACGACGCCGAGAGGCTCGCCTCGCGCGCCCAGGAGATGGACCGGTCTCCCGCGATGGTCGCGGCCCTGGTCTCCACCGCTCTCACGGCGGACCAGCCGCGTGAGCAGCAGTTGTCATGGATTGACCGGGCGGCGAAGGAAGACGTCGGACTGACGTCGCTCCGGGACAAGGTGCAAGCCGCTTTGAAGCGAAAGGGCTGAGTGTTCGGGTGGCGGGCGCGGGCAACGGGCCGCCGGCCACTCTCGTCTGCGTCGAATACGATGGCCGCCTGGTGTGGCAGAGCGTCCGCCGGCAGGTTCCGAGGGTCGGGCTGTCGGGCGGGCAATTCTCCAACTGGGGTGCATTGATGGGACGGTTACTCGTTGGGCTTGGGGCCTGGATCGTGCTGTCGGGCTGCACCGGGGCGCCACAGCCGAGACGCCTGCCGATAGGCGAGGTTCTCGGGCAGCGCGTCTTCCGCGAAGAGATCGTGGGGGAAAGCGATCGTGAGCTCAGCGACGCCCTGCGGCGTCGGTTCCTTCCGCCGCTGGCCGAACGGTACCGCGCCACGCATGGTGACGAGCTTACGCCCACCGAGGCTGAGATCTCGTACGCCGTCGAACACCTGCGCCACCCACCCACAACTCAGCCCGAGGCTGATCGGCAGCCCCTCCGAGACCGCCTCGCGAAGGTCGAGGCTCGGTTGGCAGAGCGCGGTCTGGCTGAAGACGAGCGGGAATCACTGGCACGCCAAGAGGTGGCCCTCAAACGTGCTCTTGAGCCGCCCGGCCGGGAGTTTGCTACGTGGCTCCTGTCCCGCTGGAAGTTCGAGCGGCACCTGTACGAAGCATACGGAGGCGGCCGGATCCTCTTCCAGCAGACGGGCTATGAGGCGTTCGATGCGATGCGCCGGTGGCTCGAGGACCAGGAGAAGCAGGGCGCATTCCGTATTGCCGACCCGCGGCTCCGGGCGCTCCTGTTCCACTATTGGACGACCCTCGATCACGGGGCATTCCTCACGGACAACGAGGAGACGATCCGCACCGAATTCCTGCACCCGCGGTGGGCCCTAACCCGGACCGATACGCCGGACACGAGTCACCCGGCGATGCACCCATAGGAACAGGCATCCTCACCCTGCGGGGACCTGCGGGACTTCCGGAGCGGCGGCGGGTGCCGGGGGGGAAACTCCAATTCAAGAATGCGGGCGACAGGTGGTGCTGCCCAGCAATCGCCGGGATGTCGGAGATCTGTTTCCCAACGTACTTCAGTCGCTTGGCCGGCGGCCCGAGCGGTGTCAAGGCCGCGCGAGAGGAGCGCCGCCCGGCCGCCGCGATGTTGTTGGCCGCGGCGGGGGCGATCGTCGTCAGCCGCCCCCGTTGCCACCTGCCGGCCGGCCATCCAGATGAAGCCGGCCGTCAGCGCGGCCACGCCGACGAGAAAGATCAGCCCGGCGACATTGCGCCTCATCGCGGACGGCACCCCCGCCGGCGCTCCCGCCGGCCGCAACCAGCGGGTCACCAAGGCGCACACCCACGTCCAGTGCAGGGCGACGTGCAGCACGAGCAGCGCGCCCAACGCCACCGCGATCCAGAAGTGGATGTCGCCCCACTCGTGTCGGTCCAACCCCCACAAGGCCAGCCCGCGACCGCCGCGGCTGGCGGGCGGCAACAGGTAGCGCTGGACCAATCCCGTGGCGATCAGCCCCATCATGGCGATCAGGGCCAGCAGGTCCACCACGAAGTTCAGCGTGTCCCGCCGCATGTTGCACCTCCTGACCACGGGCCGTGACCGCACGGTGCGGCCCCGGCCCTGCCCCGGCCGCCAAGTTCAGCATACACTATGGTGCCCGGCCGGACACCCCGACGACGTCCGGCGCGGCGCTGGAGCAAATCGGGAGTGACCGCCATGGCGCAAGCGCAGAAGACGAGGCCCTCGGGTACCGCCAAGGCCGTGTGGTTGTCGCTGGTCGGAGTCGGCTTCACCGTCGTCGTCGTGCTGTTGCTGCTGTGGCTGGCCGGCGTGTTTCACCGCAAGATCGCGGCCGGGCCCGAATCGCCGGCGGCGGCGGGGGCGCGGCCCGTCGGCCCCGACGTGACGCTGGTGCCGGCCCGCGTACGGCGCGTGCCGACGGTGGAATCCGCGGTGGGGACGATCCGTGCCGTCCACGAAAGCGCGATCGCCGCCAAGCTGTTGGCGCGCGTCGTCGAGGTCAATGTGCAGGCGGGGCAGGAGGTCCACGCGGGGCAGGTGCTGGCGCGGCTCGACGACACGGACTTGCAGGCGCAACGTCGTCAGGCCGAGGCGGGCGTCGCCGCGGCCCAGGCCGCCCGCCATCAGGCCCGGATCGAGTTTGACCGCGTGCGCGACCTGTTCGAACGCGCCCACGCCTCCAAGACCGAGTTCGATCAGGCCGAAACGGCCCTCAAAACCGCCACCGCGGAGCAGCAGCGGGCCGAGCAGGCCCTCGCCCAGGTTGAGGCGGTGCTCGAGTACGCCACCATCCGCAGCCCGATGGACGGAAAGGTGGTGGACAAGCTCGTCGAGGTCGGCGACACGGCCCGCCCCGGCGAGACGCTGTTGACCCTCTACGATCCGACGCGGATGCAGCTCGTCGCCAACGTGCGCGAATCCCTCACGCAACGCCTCGGCGTGGGCCAGATGATCGGGGTCCAGATCGACGCGATCGCCAGGACGTGCGAGGGCCGCATCAGCGAAATCGTGCCGCAGGCCGAGGCTGCCAGCCGCACGTTCGCGGTCAAAGTCACCGGGCCCTGCCCGCCGGGCGTGTACTCGGGCATGTTCGGCCGGCTGCTGATCCCGCTCGATGAACAGGACGTGCTGGTCATTCCGCGGGCGGCCGTCCGCCGCGTGGGGCAGCTCGACACGATCGACGTGGCCGAGCCCACGCCGCAGGGGCCGGTCCTGCGCCGCCGGGTTGTGCAGCTCGGCAAACCGTACGACGATGAGGTTGAAGTGCTCTCCGGACTGCGCGCCGACGAGCAGGTGGCCGTCGGCCTGCCCGGGGCCTGAGGTCGCTTGTCGCCGGCGCGGCGGACCGTATCCTGAACGCCCAACGAGGACGCGGGCCGCGTGTCTCAGTGTTCGGAGGCGTGTCATGCGAGTGGAAGGCCGGACCGTCGCCGCCGTCTGCATGGTCGTGTCGTTGGGGGCCGCCCTGGTTGCGCTCGTCGGCTGTCATCGCGCCGCGACGACGCCCAGCGAATACGCCGTGCGCGAGGCGATCGAACGCTATGCGGCGGCCCGCGCGGAGGAGTTGGCGGCGGGGCCGGTGCCGGCCGGCCACACCACTCCCGCGCGGTCCCCGTCGGCGGTCCCCGGCGCATGGACGACACGGGGCGGGCCGCTCGGCCTGTCGTCGCGGTCGAACACCGCTGAGCTTTTCACGCTCGGTCTACCCGGCGGTCAGGAGATGACGGAAGAGCCCACCGCGGCCACACAGCCTGCCACCAGGGCCGCGGTCGCCGCCTTCCAGCCACCGGAGGGCTATTGGCGAAAGGACGTGTGGCACCAGATGGGCCGCGAGGCGAAGCAGCTCGTCGGGCACGACTTCTGGCGCGGCTTCAAGACCAGCTTCTGGGACGTTGAGAACGCGCTGCTGCTGACCGCGACGATGGGGGCCAGCATCACCATCCGTGAGACCGGCGTCGATGACACCATCCGCAACCGCACGCACGGCAGCCGGGCGCTCGGCGACGCGGATGAGCCCATCCAGCTCCTGGGCCACCCCGGCACGCACTTCGCCGCCGCCGGCGTCTTGTGGCTGGGCAGCACGCTGGCCCAGGACGTCAAGTCGCACGAGGTCGCCAAGTCGTTGACGCAAGCGCTGGCAGTCAACGGCGTCACCACGCTGGCGCTGAAGTGGGCCGCCAACACGCGGGCGGCGGACGATGAGCCTTATGCCTGGCCCAGCGGCCACACCTCCAGCGCCTTCACCGTCGCCGCCGTCCTGAACGAATACTACGGCCCCTGGGTCGGCGTCCCGTCGTTGGCCTTGGCGGGGCTCGTCGGCTACCAGCGTCTCGATTCCCGCGTTCACGACTTCTCCGACGTGGTCTTCGGGGGAATGCTCGGCTACGTCATCGGCACGTCCATCGCCCGCGACGGCAAGGCCCAACTCCCCGAGCTGTTCGGCATGAAGGTGATCCCCTACGCCGACCCGTACACGGGGGCGTCGGGGTTGGCCCTGTACAAGCAGTGGTGAGCCGGCCGGACTTGCACGCCGCCCGGTATCCGCCGGGTGCGCGGTTTGGGTGGTTGGGCGGCCACACCGGCGGTGCGCAAGACATGCCGACGCCAAGGCGCGTCGGCACAGCACCCGGTGTCGCGCCGTGCTACAACTGATCGAGTTCTTCGCGGCGCGACAAGATTCTCCGGCGGCCGACGGCGGGTACGGAGCCCGGCCGCTACGTTTGGTTGCGGCCACGGGGCGCGCCGCGTCTCCGCGGTGGACAATCCGGACTATACCGGCGCGCAATGTCGCGCCAACCGTACCGCAAGGCTCTGCCTTGCGACGGCGGCAAGGCGGAGCCTTGCCGTACGACCCGCAGCGCGGATTCGCGCACGCCGAGTTAGTGCGCGTCGACCGGCGTGGGGGGCTGGATCACGGGCAACGGCAGCGGGATGGTCGCGGGTGACGGCGGGGCCGGCACCTCGGCCGGCGGGAACGTCACGCGCGAACGCAGGTGCATACGGAACGCGTGGTTGATGCGGTCCATCCGCGCCGACCGCGGCGGCGCGAGGCCGAATCGCTCGGCGTCGTGCGGGGCCTGAATGCGGGCCATCCGCTTCCACCCCCGGTTCATGCCGTAGACAAACAGCGCGGTGCTCAGCGACCGCGTGCGCACCAGTGTGCGCACCGCGCGCTTCCACACCCACGGCTGGCGGGCGGCGGCGTAACGCAGCTCGTAAATCGCCTCGTCCAGCTCGGCCGCTGACATCCGCCGCGGGTGGTACACCGTCTCGGTGAAGGTGTAGCGCTCCCAGTCGGCGGGCCAGTCGAGGGCCCGCAACCGGCCGTCGGCCCGCAGCCGCTCGAAGTACTTGGTATCGGGCAGCGGCGTCAGGTTCGTGATCTGAATGATGTCCACCCCCATCTTCACCGCGGTCAGGGCGGTTTCCGCGACGGTGTTCGGCGTGTCTTCGTCGGAGCCGATGATGAAGCCGCCGAAGACGGCGATGCCGGCCCGGTGGAAGCCGTCCACGAGCTCCTGGTAGCGCGACAGGTTCTTGCGGTTGATGCCCTTGTGATAGCTCTTGAGCGTCTGCTCGTTGAAGGATTCGAAGCCGACGAGCATGCCGCGACAGCCGGCCTGATACGCCAGGCGCAACCCCTCGATGTCGTCGCCCATGTTGAGCGTCGTCTGGCTGAACCACAGCCGCCGCCGGCCGTGCTTGATGAGCGCCCGCAGCAGCTCCTTGGCCCACGCGGCGTGTTGGGGACCGACGCCGAAGAAGTTGTCATCGACCACGAAGACGAACTGGCGCGCCGTCTGGTTCCACTCGTCGATGATGGAGGCGATGGAGCGGCGGCGGATGGCGGGGCCGTTGAACTTGGTGACGGAGCAGTATTCGCAGCCGACCGGGCAGCCGCGTGACGTCTGGATCGCCGACACGTCGTACACGCCGTTGATCGGCCGCAAGTCCTGGCGGGCGCGGCCGAGGTCGTGGCGTTCGAGGTCGGAGAGCGTGCCGTCGTAACGGGGTAGGAGGCGGCCGGCCGCGGCATCGCGGACGATCCGCGGCCAGAGCTCGTCGCACTCGCCGACCGCCACCGCGTCCACGTACTGGGCCGCTTCGTCCGGGCAGGCCGACGCGTGGGGACCGCCCATGACGGTCAGGATGCCCCGCCGGCGACAGGCGGCGGCGAGCTCGTAGGCCCGCGTGGCGCCGCTGGTGTAGGAGGTGATGGCGACGAGGCCGTAACCGCGCTCGGTGAGCAGATGCTCGGTGTCGGCGGTGCCGAATACTTCGTCGATGATGTCGACGTGGTGGCCGTCGGGCACGCGCTGCGCAAGCACCTGCAGTCCCAGTTGGGGGATGTAGGTGCCGATGGTGTGGTAACCCTGCGAGCGGCGTGTGATGGGGTTTACGAGGGCGATGCGCACGAGCATTCCTTCGGCGGCACCAGACGTTGGCAAGACTCAAGCGAAAGACCCTGGACCGCGCAGGGCCTCGACCCATCCTGGATTGTAGCCGCGGGGGTTTCCCCCGCCGGCTTCCGACGCTCCCGGCCACCGGCGCGCGGACAGATGATTCGCCCCATCGCTGCACCCCGTGGAACGGGTGCGGCGCCGCTCACGTCACCTCGCGCACGTTGACCGCCTTCAGCCCCTTGGGCCCTTGCGTCACTTCGAACTCGACGCGCTGGCCCTCGCGCAGCGTGCGATGCCCTTCCGCCGTGATCGCGCTGTGATGCACGAACACGTCCTGGCCGTCATCCGAATGGATGAAGCCGAATCCCTTGGTGTCGTTGAACCACTTCACCGTGCCGACCGGCATGAGTGAACCCTCGTGCGGCGCGTGGGGCCGGGCCCGCTCGAAACAGACGCTGCTTCGACCAGACAACACATGCGGCGACCTTCCCTACGGCTGGCCACG
>CAYWYJ010000015.1:0-13894 GCA_964462635.1 uncultured Planctomycetales bacterium | reverse complement strand
GTCGGAAACAGCAGCGCCACGCCGCCGACGGCGACCAGGGCCCCCAGCACGGCCCGGCGGCTGAGGCGTTCTCGATGGAACAACACGACCCACGGCAGGATAAACACCGGAGCCAACGACATGGTCGTCTGGGCGACGGCCAGCGAAGCCCGATCGGACGCGATCAGCGACATCCAAACGCCGAGGAACGGCCCCACCGTGGCGCCGCAGAGCGCGAACAGGTAGCCGGCGGCACGCCGCCCGCGATCGGCCGCTTCGTTTCGTAGCGGGTGCGCCAGGCGGTGGCGGGCGACAAGCCACGCCACCGTGGGCAACACGAAGATGCCGGCAAAGAACATGCGGATGAGCGTGGCGGCCTGGGGATTGAGGTGCTGTTCCGCCGGCAGCCACCCGTGCCCGATGCCCTGCTTGCTCAACAGCAGGCCCGCGGCCTGGCAGGCCGAGGCGATGAGGGCAAGGGTGAGTCCGCCGGCGCGCTGACCACTGACCTCGGGCGACGGCTCGCTGGGCCGCTCCAGCACGACCCAGCACACGCCGCCGATCGTCAGCGCCATGCCCACCCACGCCAACGGCGGGAGCGACTCGCGCAGAATCACCCAGCCGAACAGCGCCGCGAAGATGGGCGCCGTGGTCATGATGAGCATGGACACCCGCGGTCCGACGCGGACGAAGGCGGTGAACAAGGCCAGGTCGCCCAGGCTCAGGCCGATCAACCCGGACAAGGCCAGGTACAGCACCTGCCGACCCTGGGCCGCCGGGATCCACGCGCCGAACAGCAGGCGGTGCGTGACGCCGAGCAGGACGACCGCCATCCCGATCCGAACGGCGTTGACGGTCGCGGCACCGAGGCGTTTGCCGGCGGCCGTGAAGAACAGCGCCGTGAACGACCACAGGAACGACGTGGCGACGCCCGCCGCGGGACCGACGTACGGGGCGAGGGGGCCGCTGTTCAGCACGGAACGACGAACCTCAGGGGGGCCCCGGCGGGCGGGGCGGCGGAGTCACGGACTCACTCCGCGTCGGCGGCCCGCTGGCGGTACAGGCCGGGCTCGATGACGCGCAGCATGGCGGCGGTGTCCAGACGGCCGCCGAGGAACTCGTTGACCGCGTTCACCGTGGCCTGGGGCTGCTTGATGGTGTCGTTGTAGTGGACGTAGAGGATGCGGAAGTTGCTTTGCCGGGCGACCCACTCCTCGAATTCGCGGAGTTGGTTGCCGAACAGGCTGATGAGCTTCTCCTTGCTCAGGCCCCCGCCGCCGCGCCCGCGGCGACTGAGCATCACGTCCTGCGAAGCGATGACCTCCTCGAGCTTGCGGCGCATGAAGACGACCCGGTACTGCCGATCGGGCGGCAGATCGTAGAGCAAGCGGTAGACCATCTTGACGACGCGCCCCGTCGCCTGGTTCAGCCAGGACGGGTCCTCCTTGGTGCGCTTGACCGGCTCGAACTCGAAGTAGCCGCGGGGATTGTCGTCGTCGGGCTGGCGCACGTGGTCGGTCAAGGCCGGGATGCCGCCGGCGTCGATCATGCGCATCATCATCGACGTTCCGGACCGCGGCAGCCCGGAGACGATTGTCACGGTATCAGCAGACGTTGGGGGCATGAGAACCACAAGCTCCAAGTGCGGGATGACCGCCAGGGAGTTTCATTCTAGGGGCCCCGCGCGGGCACGCAAGCCGGGTCCGGCCGCCCGCGTCGGCGCGCGGGCCGGCGGCCGCGCCTCGCGTGAGGACACAGCCGCCGGGGATCGAGAGGGCTCGTAATCAGAATCCGGTCAACTTCCCAGGCGACCTGCTCCGGAGCGGCCGGCCGGACCGCTCTCGGGCGGCCCCTTCGCGGGCGGTCCGCCGCCGGGACCGGCCTCCGGGCCGCGCCCTGGCCCGCGCGGCGGGCGCTCGGGACGGCCGTCCCGCTTGAGCATCTGCTCGAACTGGGCCTTCTGCTCGGCGTCCAGGATCTCGAGAATCTGGGCCTTTGTGCGCGCGGCCAGGTCGGCCTTGGCGGCGTCATCGAGCCGCCCGCGCCGCTCCGCCGACATTGCCTGGTGGTTGATGTCCCGCAGTTTCTGGCGCTGCTCGTCGTTGAGCTTCAGGCGCCGGGCCGCACGCAGGAGCTCGCGCACGTCCAGGGCCGCATCGACTGGCCGCGGGCTCGTCATGTCCGCCCGGAACTCGGCCAACTGGGCCTTCTGTTCCTCGGTCAGGATCGCGGCCAGTTGCTCGAAGAACGCGTCCGCGTCCGGCCCCTCCGGCCGCGACCACAACAGCTCCTCCCGCAGCTTGGCGGCCAACTCCTCGTTGCCGGCCTCCTCCGCGGCGCGCATCTGCTCGACCTTCTCCGCCCGTACTTGCCGCCACGTGCGCAGGTGGTCTTCGAGGATGTCGCGCTGTTCCTGGAGCAGCTTGTCGAACTGCGCGTGCTGCTCGGGGGTGAGGTTCAATTCGTCCGGCAGCGTCTGTATCGTGCGCCAGAACTCGGCCCCGCCCCGCTCGCCGAACCGCCGCGTCCGACCGCGGATTTCGTCGAGTTTGGCGACCTGGGCCGGTTCCAGGATCGTCCGCACTTCGTCAAAGAACTCGCGGAGCACCCGGCCGCGTTCGCTGGCCTGCTCGCGCATCTGTTCACGAATCTGGGCGGCCCGCTCCTCGTCGCCGGCCTCGCGGGCCTCCCGGTAGGCCTGCCCCAGCTCGCGCATCCGCTGCCGGTTCCCCTCCGGCTCGGTGCCCGCCAGGTCCGCGTACTTGGCCACAATCTCGTCGAACTTCGGCCGCTGCGCGTCCGTGAGGTCCAGTTCCTCGGCCAAACGCTCGGCCATGAACTCCAGCGGCGGGCGGACGGGGGCCCCGGGCGGCGGTCCCTGGCCCCGGCGGCCCGGTCGGCCGGGGTCCGGCTGGGCCTGGAGCGGCAGCGCCAGGACGATGAACAACATGCTGATAATTCCTGCGGCTCTCATGACAGCCTCCTGTTCCATCGTGTTGGGCCGCCGGCGGTTCGTGCCGCCTCGCGGCCGGACACCAGGCCTAACGCGAGGCGGGCGGGTTTGTTGCCGCACGGCGAGGCGCATTCTAGACCGGCGTGCGCGAATCCGCGCTGCGGGTCGTACGGCAAGGCTCTGCCTTGCCGCAGTCGCAAGGCAGAGCCTTGCGGTACGGTTGGCGCGACATTGCACGCGCTGATAGGGACGGGCACGCAGCATCATGGGACGCCAACCGGGAGGGCGAGCCTCCCGGCGGGCCGCGGCTCGGCCGTCCCGGCACGCCGGAATCGGCTTACCGCGCCGCACAACTGTGAATGCTCACTTGGCGACGCGCCATTGTCATCGTTGGGGCGCGGGCAGAGAGGTTGACCCGCCGACCGAACAGCGGTAGATTCACCCGGTTCCTCGGCGGCGGCTGGCGGCCGGCGAGGAGCGGGGAACCTGCGGCAGGTCGCGTGGCGGACGGGACGGTCCGATCGGGCGGCTGCCCCCGTACCCGCTGCAACGGAGCTCGTCGGCAGTAGGAGTGCCCTTGGCCAAGGAAGATGCGATCCAGATGGAAGCCGTCGTGTTGAAGGCGTTGCCCAACGCGATGTTCCTGGTCGAGGCCGAGATCGCCGGCGCCGGCAAACACGAAGTCCTCGCGCACGTCTCCGGCCGCATGCGGAAGAACTTCATCCGCATCCTGCCCGGCGACCGCGTCACGGTCGAGCTCTCCCCGTACGACCTGAAACGCGGCCGCATCGTCTACCGGCAGAAATAGCCCCGCGCTGGTCGCGTTTCAGACCCCGGACTACAATCGGGCGGCATTGCCCCCGGGCACGCTGACTCCCTGTGTCGATGTAGCCGAGGAACGCCCGTGCCGCGCGAACCGCTCAAAGTCCCCCATCGTCTCGAAGCGCTGTCCGTACTGGCGTCCGACGGCCAGGTCGATCGGGCGTTGGAGCCGGACGTCCCGGAATCCGACCTGCTCCGGCTGTACAAGACCCTGCTCGCCTCCCGCCGACTCGACGAACGCTGCCTCATGCTCCAACGCCAGGGCCGCATGGGCACCTACGGGCCGAGCAAAGGCCAGGAGGCGGCCTCCCTGGGCGTCGCCTACGTCCTGGAGAAAGACGATTGGCTGGTGCCGACCTTCCGCGAGACGGCGGGGCTGCTGTGGCGCGGCTGGCCGATGGCGACGTGGATGCTGTACTGGGGCGGTCACGAGGCGGGTAACGCGGTGCCACCGGGCATCAACGACCTGCCGATCTGCGTGCCGATCGCCTCGCAGTGCCAGTACGGCATGGGTATCGCCTGGGGCTGCAAGCTCCGCGGACAACGGCGCGTCTGCGCGACCTTCTGCGGCGACGGGGGGACGTCGGAGGGCGACTTCCACGAGGCCCTGAACTTCGCCGGCGTGTACAACCTGCCCCTCATCACGGTCGTCCAGAACAACCACTGGGCGATCTCCATCCCGCGCAGTTGTCAGACGGCGTCGCCGACGATCGCGCAGAAGGCCCTGGCCTACGGCTTCGACGGCCTGCAAGTGGACGGCAACGACCTGCTGGCCATGATCGTCGCCATGCGCGAAGCCGTGGAGAAGGCCCGCACCGGCGGCGGCCCGACGCTGATCGAGGCGGTGACGTACCGCCTGAGCATGCACACCACGGCCGACGATCCGAAGAAGTACCGCCAGGAGTCCGAAGTCAAGGAGTGGGAGCCGCGCGACCCCCTGCTGCGGTTCGAGACGTACCTCCGCCGCCGCAAGCTGCTGACCGACAAGGGCCAGAAGATCATCGACGAGGAGATCGCGGCGGAACTGGACGCGCAGACGCGGAAGTACGAGGAATACAAGGTCGATCCGCTGGCGTTCTTCGAGCACATGTACGCCGAGCTGACGCCCGAGCTGCGGGCCCAGATGGCGGAATTGAAGGACTACCTGAACGCGAAGCAGTCGCCGGCGCCCTCACCAGTGAAGGTGTAGCACCACAGAGGCACAGAGAACACAGAGAGGGACCATTGAATACCATGGGACGGCGGGCGAGTCATTGCGGGGAAGCCGTAGCGGACCCCGTCCGCAAGGAGAAGGCGCTCGAAGCGGAACGCGATCCACGGACGGCCCGAATCATCGGCGCAGCGATTGAAGTCCACCGGCATCTTGGCCCCGGGCTGTTGGAATCCGCCTATGAAGAGTGCTTGTGTTGGGAATTGACGCGGGCAGGTGTGCCATTTCAGCGGCAAGTACCGCTGCCTGTAACCTACAAGGACATTCACCTCGACGTTGAATATCGCATGGACGTGCTTGTGGACGGAGCGATCGTGCTGGAAGTCAAGGCGGTTGACACGATCCTGCCGATCCACGAAGCCCAACTTCTCACCTATCTCCGCCTGAGCGGGGCAAGGACCGGGCTGCTCCTGAACTTCAACGCGGTCCGGCTGCGCGACGGGATTACGCGAATGGTCCTATGAACTGTTTCTCTTGTCTTACCTCTGTGCCCTCTGTGCCTCTGTGGTGATTCTGAAGTAGTGGAGCGACGGCATGGCGCAGTTGACAATGGTGAAGGCGCTGAACCTGGCGATGGCGGAAGCCCTGCGCGAAGACCCCAACGTGCTCGTCCTCGGCCAGGACGTGGGGCAGGACGAGGGCGTGTTTCGCGTGACCGAGGGGCTGCTGCGCGAATTCGGGCCCAATCGCTGCATCGACACGCCGCTCGCCGAAGCCGCCATCATCGGCGCCGGCATCGGCCTGGCGTTCGCCGGTTTCCGGCCGATCTGCGAGCTCCAGTTCGACGGCTTCTCCTTCCAGGCCTTCCATCAGATCGAAAACCACGTTCGCCGCTTCCGCAACCGCACCCGCGGGCGCTACAGTTGCCCGCTGGTGATCCGGATGCCCTATGGCGGCGGCATTCGCGCGATCGAACACCACAGCGAGGCGCCGGAAGCCACCTATGCCCACTTGGCCGGACTGAAAGTGGTCATCCCGTCGGGGCCGCGCAACGCGCGCGCGCTGTTGCGGGCCGCAATCCTGGACCCGGACCCCGTCATCTTCTTCGAGCCCAAGGCGGTCTATCGCGCGTTCCGCGAAGAAGTACCGGACAAACCCGAAACGCTCCCGATCGGCAAGGGCGTCGTGGCCCGCGCGGGAAAAGACCTGACGTTGATCTCCTACGGCGCGATGTTGCGGACCACGCTCGAAGCGGCCGAGGAGCTCGAAGACGAGCACGACGTGGACGCCGAGGTGCTTGACCTGCTCAGCGTCGCGCCACTGGACGGCGAGCTCATCAACGCCTCTGTCCGTAAGACCGGCCGCGCCGTGGTCATTCACGAAGCTCCGCGGCACTGCGGCGTCGGTGCCGAGATCGTCGCGCGGATCGTCGAGGAAAGCCTCGAATACCTGGAAGCTCCCGTGAAACGCGTCACGGGGTACGACACCATTATCCCCTACTTCGCCAACGAGCTGACCTACCTCCCCGACGCCGGCCGCGTCGTGCGCGCCGCGCTGGAGACCGTGCGCTTCTGATACGAAGCCCGCCGCGCCGCCGCTCGCCGTACCGCCGTTTGCAATCGCACGGCGTGGGAGGGCGAGGCTCCCGCCGAGCCGCGGCGCGCCGGGAGGCTCGCCCTCCCCGCTCCCCGTAGCGCGCCAGACGACCGCGGCTCAGAGCGGCTTCTTCGCCGCCCGGCCCGGCGGGCGTGGCAACGCGGCGTCCAGGGGCGCCGTCTTGCGGTAGCCGACCAGGATGCGGGGCGTGGCTTCTCCGGGCAACTGGTACCCCACCGTCGCCACGTGAAGCAGGCCGCAGCGCCGCGCCGCCGACTCCGCGGCCGGGGCCTCGGTTTGCAGGGCGGCCGCCGTCTTGAAGAACCAGCACGGCCCGCCGACGCGGACAAAACCGGCGGCCAGCTCAACCAGTGTGGGTAGTGCGGCGACCGCCCGCGCGGTGGCCACGTCGTATTGCTCTCGAAAGGCCGCGTCGTGTGCGAGCGTCTCCGCGCGTCCCCACGCCGCCCGGGCGTTGTCGAGTCCCACGTCGCGGACCATCCGATCGATGGCCTCCACCTTCTTGCGCGTCGCGTCCAGGAGCGTGACCTGGACCGTCGGGCACACGCAGGCCAACGGCAGGCCGGGCAACCCGCCCCCGCTGCCGACATCCATCAGCGAACGCGCGCCCGACTCGGCGACGAGCGGCCACAACGCCAGGCTGTCGCACACGTGCCGCCGCCAGAGCTCCGTCTCGTCCGTCACCCCGGTCAGGTTCAGCCGCTGCCCCTCTTTCAGCAGACCGGCCACGAAGCGCGCCAGCTTCGCGTGCCCCGTGGCGTCCACCTCGAACCCGGCAGCGCTCAGTTCGGCCTGTGTCATTCGCCGTCATCCGGCCGCAGCCCCCGCGCCGCCCACGGTACCGCAAGCGGCCGCGCGCCGGCAACTGCCTGCCGCGGCGGCGCCGGCGCAGAACAGCGCCGCGGTCGCCAAGGCGCCGCGGCGCGTGGGAAGCTGGGGCACTGTCCGGCGTTCGCGGGTCGGTCAGCTTCGACGCCGCAACCCGGTAAGCACACCGCCGGCCAGGAGCAGGACGGTCGCCGGCTCGGGAATGACGACGGGCGCGACCTCAAACCACTGCTCGGCGGGCGGCGGCAGGCCGCCGGTCCAGTTGAACTGGACGGTGCCGCTGAGGATGAACCCGTCCACCAGCGGCAGGCTCGTGTCGACGAGCATGTAGTCGGTCGGCGGCGCGTCGGCCGCATCGCCGACCTCGTGCATGATGAACCCGGGCAGGGTAATCCGCAGGTTGCTCAGCGTCACGCCGCGTCCGGCCCCGTCGACGAACGCCGTGATGAGCAGCCCGTTCGTGGCCGGGTTAATCGTCACGGGGACCTGCACCGTGTACAGCTCGTCGATGCTGATGCCGGCAACGCCGCCGGCGTTGTACACCACCTTGAAGGCGTGCGGAACCCCGTTGTTCCACGGGCCGACGGGGGCCGTAGCCGAGCCGGGCGGGTCGGCGCGTGTGATCCGCAGCTCCTGGGTGTCGCCGCGCGCGACGAAGTCCAGACCGCCAAGAATGTGCGTCTGCACTTCCGCCAGACTGCCGAAGTGCTGGGTGTTGATCAGGCCCGCCATCGCCGGCGCGCCCAGAACACCACACATCCAAACCACCATTGCAAGTCTCATCGTCGCGCTCCTATCGCCCGCCGTATGGGTCCACCGACGTGTCATACACGGCGAAGCAGAACCCGGTGTTCAGGAGGTTGAGCCAGACGTCGCGGAACTCCACCGCGAACCCGAACCCGACCTCCGCGTCGTAGTACGTCACGATCTGCTGCTGCACGAGCGCATTGGGCGTGACCAGGATGACGAGATTGTCCTTGTTGAAGCCCGCCGGGAACTGGTAGCCGAGCAGGGCCACCACGTACCGGCCGTTCTCGCCTTCCACGCGCTTCACGTTGAAGCCGTACCCGTTCAGGCGCTGCCCGCTCAGGTCCACACAGCCCAGCGCCACGGCGTAGAAGTCCTTACCATCGCGCCCCGCCGGGCCTTGCGCTCCGGTCGCGCCCGTCGCGCCGGTGGCCCCAGTCGCACCGGTAGCACCGGTTGCGCCAGTGGCGCCGGTCGCACCGGTCTCACCCTGCTCTCCCTTCTCGCCCTGCTCGCCCTGCTCGCCTTGCTCCCCCTTCTCGCCCTGCTCACCCTGCGGGCCCTGGGTTCCGGGGTTTACCCGACCGGCCTCGATGTCTTCGAGGAGGCGGTTGTACACTTCGTCGGCGACGTCGCCCGGGCGGACCGGAATGTTCGTCCCTTGCGCCTCGTCGATCAGCTCGGCGACGATGACGCCGAGCGGAATGCTAAGCAGGTCGCGGCCCCAGTCCTGAAGCCCCAGGGCCGAGCCCGGGTTGAAGGGACATCCGCCGGCGGCCAGCACACTACACACCGCCACAGCGGCGGCGATCCCAACGCTTCCCCTCCACATGGCAGTCCTCCTTTGTGACTTCTTTGCTCGCAGTGCCTCTCAACTACCTATCCCAAGACACTACACCACATCCCAAAAGCCATTGTATTCAGGTGCCTTGCTGATTGCCATACAAATCTTGTTTACACCGGTACCTAGCGAATCGGACCTTGGACTCTTCTTAGCCTGTGTTCGCTGCCCCTGGCCGTGGAACACCTGACCGACCGATAATGCCACGGCAGGCCGCTGAGCACTTCTCCACAATCCACTAGTGGGGAGCACCGGCCGATCTGTTGCTTTTTCCTGGTCCGCGACCCACGCATCCCGTCCGTGCCCAAGCGCGCCTATCAGAACCCCGCACGCCAGTGCGGGGGCGAACGGCCCACCACGTGCGCGGTGGGTTCTGTTGGGGGGGTCCAACGCGGCCTGCGTTACCCCGCACCCTGCGTGAACGACGCCTCCCGAACTGCGATAGGCCCGATAATCCCCCCGGTCAGTCCGGCCCCGACTCAAACGCCGGCCGCCGCAGCCGAAACTCCGCGAACGTCCCCAACAACAAGAGGTTGGCCAGCAGCCGGACGGCGGCGGAAACCAGCAGCAGCAGTGTGAACGGGTGCCCCACGGTGATACCAGCGACGTGCAGCGGCAACGGAGTCAGCAGGCCCAGCGCCGCCCCCAACAGCGCCCCCGCCGCGCTGCCGACCGCGACGAAGAGCGTGTTGTACGCGGCGCAGCGCGCCCGCTTCGGCGGGGTGACCACATCGTAGAGATAGTTCCCGATCCCGATCGTGAACGCCGCCGTCACAATCCCGTCGTACGCCATGACGGCGGCGAAGTGCCAGGGTCGCCCGCAGCCGAGCATCAGCACTGGCCACAGGGTCATCCCCAGGCCCCCGACCGCCATGACCCACTTGCTGCCGAAGCGGTCGTTTAGCCGACCCCACAACGGCTGGCTAAGCACGCCGGCCAGCAGACTGGCGGCCACGAGCGTGGCGTACACGCCCGGGCTGTATCCCCGCTGATTCAGGAAGTACCACGACAGAAACGGCCCGGTGAACCCGAAACCCGCGTTCATGGCCGCGCAGTAGAAGACGAACCGGCCGAAGTGGGCCCGCGGCGCCCGCCGCAGGAAGTCCAGCAGCGAGAACCGGTCGGCCGGCGCGCGCTGGTACGCCGGTTCATGCACCTTGGTCAGATACCACGTCGACACGAGCCGGGCCATGCCCGCTAGCGCGAAAAGCACAAGGAAGCCCGTATCGCGCCCCCCCCACCCGGCCAGCACCGGCGTGCCCTGGCACCAGTTCAACCACAGCCCACCCAGCCAGAACGCCGCCACCAGCACGCCGCCCGACAACGCGTTGCGCAATCCGAAGTACCGCCCGCGCCGCTCCGGTGGAACCAGGTCGCCCATCAGGCTTTGCCACGCCGGCGTGCCGAAGTTCGCCAGCCCCACGAACCCGGCGAAGCACAACAGCAGAAGCCAGTAGCCCACGCCGATCGGCAGGAAGATCGCCACGCAAATCGGCAGCCAGATCAGCGCCTGGGCGAGGGCGGTGGGGATGATGATCCGGTTCCGCCGGCCGACCACGTCGGTCACGTTCGCCGAGACGCACTGGACGACGCCGCCGACCAGCGCGGGCAACGCGGCGAACAGCGCCAGCGGCAGGAGTTTCTTGCCGCCGAGGATCAGGAACGGCGTCAGGTAGTTCGTCCCGGCCCCCTGCATGATCGACCAGGCCGACGCGTCCTTGATCGACGCCCGCAGGCTGGCCTGCACGACTTCGGGTGGCAAGACGGGGGCGCGGGCCGTCGGCGGGGGGACCGGCGCGGCCATGGGCGTCTCGGTGGGCCGCTGGGCGGGACCGGGCTGAATAGCAAACGGGCGGGTCATGGTGCCGCGACGCGAAAGCGTACCCGACGACGCCCGGTCATCCCAGCGTCAGACGAGCCCCTAGCATCAGCCCAGGGTCCACGCCGGGGAGTGCGGGCGTCCCGCCCGCTGTGGGAGCACAGGCGGGGACGCCGGTGCCGCCGGACCGCACCGGCCGTTGGCCCCTGCCACGCAGGCCGCCGCGGGCAACAGCGCTCAAGCGCATGGACACACGCCGGCGCTGGACCGAAATGGAACCGCGCGCGACTCCGGCCTGGAAACTGGCGCGGAGCCGCGCGCGGTTGGTCAACTCAGCGATCGGCGGGCACACTCCGCTTGCGCGACGTTGCAGCCGGCCCGCCGGGGTCGGGCGTCCTACCGAACGCCCGCGGGGCCCCCGGGTTCGGTCTCGCCGCCGTCGCCGCCGCAGGGATCGGGCTCATTCTCGCCCGGCGTCAGGACGAGCTCCTGCCGGCCCTTGAACGTGTTCATGTCCACGGCGCTGACGCCGACGGGGCTCACCGCGTAGAGCGTGTCATCGATGATGGCCGCCCGGCGCCAGTCGGTCCAATAGCACTCCGGCGGCTCGACGCCGGCGAGTTGGCCAAGCTTGGTGAAACCTTCGGCGGTGACATGGAAGCAGACGACACCCTCGAACTCCGGCTCCCAGCCCCAACCGCCTTCGTCGCCGAAGGGGTTGGCCACGTCCTTGTACAGGACGACCGGGGCGGCCAGCAGGCCGCGGTCGGGCATGAACGTGAACGCCTTGTGCGTGTAGCTCACGTCGCAGTAGCTGCCGTAGCCGCCCAGTTCAACCTGCTCGACCAGCGTGGGGTTCTCCCAATCGCTGACGTCGAACAGCGAGAATTGCACCGCGTCGGGCACCACGCCGCCCCACGGCGTCTGGCGCGTGGACTGCCCGACGCCGATGAGCAGGTTCTCGCCGAACGGGTGCAGGTAGTCGCTGTAGCCGGGGATCTTGAGCTCGCCCATGACCTTGGGGTCCGTCGGCTTGGACAGGTCGAGGATGAACAGCGGGTCGATACGCAGGAAGGTGACCAGGAAGCCGCGGTCGCCGAGGAAGCGGGCCGAGTACAACTGCTCGCCGGGGGCGACATCTTCGAGCGAGCCCACCACTTCGAGTTTGTCGCCGACCGCCTTCAAGACGTAGACCGCGTTGTACGGCTCGTTCACATTCCGCGTTTGGGCCCGCGCCGGCGCGTCCGCGACGGCCACCCCGTCCGCCATGATCACGCCGCCGAAACCGAAGAACTCCCAGTTGTCCACGTGCGTGGCGACGCGCAGGTAACCCGCGTTCTCGCCGAGGGAAAACTGGTTCAGCAGCCGGCCGGGGACTTTGCCGCTGCCGACGTAGCTGGCCCCGGTCTCCGGGTCGTACTCAAACTTGTGAATCCGCGTCGTCTCGCGGTAGTTGTTCTGCACGTCGTAGTCGGAATCCGTCGTGTACAGCGCCTCGGTCGAAGCGTACACCGTGCCGGCGTTGGCCATGATGGCGACCGAACCGAGCACGTGCTCGATGTCGGCGGCCTCGAGCGTGACGACCGCCGTCGTGTAGTACCCGTCGCCCGACCCCGGCCGGTAGTAATCCTGCCAGCCAAGCATCGGCTCCGTCGCGTCGCTCCGCCGCACCTTCGGCAGAATCTCTTCGGCGGTCATCGCCAGGATGTTCAGCCGCGACGGATTCGCCGGCAGGTCGGGCACGATGGTCAGCACGAGGTACAGGTTGCCGCCGGTCAGCCGCGACGCCACCAGCGACCCGTCCAACTCGGTCTGACGCGTGATCTTCGGCTTGGCGGGATTGGCCACGTCGACCTCGGCCACCACGACGGACGACTTGGCGTAGAACGGCGGCCAGATCATGAGTTCCGGCCCGCCGGGGCCGTACGCGCCGGCATCGTACTTCTGGCCCAGTACAAGCAGCTTCGCGTCGACCAGGTAGAAGGACTCGATTTGGACACCGACGTCGATCTGGCCGACCTCCGCCAGCTCTTCCGGCGGCGTGGCCTTGACGACCCGCACCGTCTGCCCGCGCGCGATGAAGAGGTGCGTGCCGTTCGACTTCATCATGTCGCTCTCGTCCACGCCCTCTTCCTGCGTGTTGGTGGTCGAGTACGACCCTCCGCTATTGTCTTCGCCGTTGGTGCTCTCCCCCGCCGTGTCCGGCGCCGCCGCCGGCAACCCGAACAGCCCACCCAGGCCGCGCCACTGCGGGGCTTGCTGGGCCCAGGCCTGGTCTTTGAAGAAGTCCACGAACTCCTGCTCGGACGCGAAACGTCGCAACTCGGCCTTGCCGTCATCGGCGGCAGGCTGCGGCGGGCACCCGCCGGCCAGTCCCCCGACAACCACGACCATCCCAACCAGCGCAAGCCAACCGTACGCGCGACTCGCCATGGAAACTCCTTTCAAGTGCGTGCGTGATTCACCCGTGTGCCGTGCCCTCGATCAGCCGACCACGCGCGCCGCGCTCCTTCGGGCGTCACCCGCCGAGCGGGCCGACACGCCGGCTGATCCTCCATTGTATCCTATCGGCCGGTTCGGCCGACTGCGGCGGCCCGGACCGGCCGGCGTGCCGCTGGCGCCGTGGGGCGGCCCCGACCGGAAGGGGCTCTACCGTCTTTTGTAGACGGTCGGAAGTGTCCCGGCCAGTGCGCCCTCGCATACGTCCGATAACCGGCCTGGAGAGGCCGTACCCTCAGCCCTTGGCTCCACCGGAACCTCACGTGCGCGCTCCCGGCCAAGATCGTGCGTTGCGAAAAATCGTGTTGGGCCCCCCTTGCATTCAGCCTGTGCTATGCTAGTATACGGGGCCCCGGAGGCAATGCCGGGGCTGGTTCTGTGACAAGTGAACAGTGGGTGAAGCCGCAAGAGTGTGCCGGCGCGACCCCCCTGCGGGAAAGGGGTGCGGCGCCGGAAGACCGAACCGCCCGACTGGTCCCCACGGTGTGTGGGCAGGTCGGGCCCCTGGAGCTCGTCGCCCGCAGCGACGGGTCCGGGACGAAACGGAAACGACGCGGCCCTCGGGCCGTGTTTCCGAATTTCCTTGAAGAGTTTGATCCTGGCTCAGAACGAACGCTGGCGGCGTGGCTAAGACATGCA
>CAYWYJ010000014.1:15297-45518 GCA_964462635.1 uncultured Planctomycetales bacterium | reverse complement strand
AGGAGACAGCCTCGCCCTCCCGGTTGGCGCCCCATGATCCTGAATACCTATTTAGTCCGCCCGCACCTCGTCCGGGGTAATGAGACCCTTGCGCAGGTAGATCGCCCGGGCCAACGGCCGCAGTGCGCGCAGCCGGCTGGCAAACACCAAGCCCCCCAGCAGGCAGCACACGCCGCCGATCTGAAGCGCGAGCGGCGTCCCGAGTGAGTGCGCCAGGCCGCCGACCAACAGGCTCCCGAACGGGGTCATACCCAGAAACGCCATCGCATACAGACTCATCACCCGGCCGCGTTTGTCGTCATCGACGAGCATTTGCAGGACCGTGTTGCTGGCGACGATTTGCAGCATCATGCCCAGCCCCACGATGGGCAGAAGCACCGCGGCCAGGCTGATCGTGCGAAACACGGCCACGATGCACAGCCCGCCGCCGAAGAGCATCGCCCCCGCCGCGATGGTCCGGCCGAGGCCGCGGGCGCTACGGCGCGCGGCCAGCAGCGTGCCGCCCACCAGGGCCCCCAGTCCGGTGGTACCCAGCAGCAACCCGTACACACGCGAGTCGCCGTGCAGCACGTCGCGCACGAAGGCCGGCATGATGGTGGCGTAGGACATCCCCATCAGGCTGGACACCGCGAGGAGTCCGAGCACGTCGCGGATGGGCGGGAACCCGAGCGCGTAGCGAAAACCCTCGGCCAGTTCGGCCACGATCGGGCGGATCGCCCCGCGCGCCGGCCGCGCGGGGACGCGCATGGCGAGCAGGGCCGCGATGACCGCGATGTAGCTGATTCCATTCAGCAGGAAACATAGCCCCTCGCCCAAGGCCGCGATCAGCACGCCCGCCAGCGCCGGCCCCACCAGCCGGGCGCCGTTGACCAGCAGCGAATTCAGCGCGATGGCGTTGCCCAGGTCGGCCGGGTCGGCCAACAGCTCGACCACAAAGGCCTGCCGCACGGGCATGTCCAGCGCGTTGACGATTCCCAGGAAAGCGCTCAGCGCAATGATGGCGGCGGGGCTGACGGTCCCCGAAAGCGTCAGCCCGGCCAAGAGGAGCGCCTGGACCAGGGACAAGGTCTGCGTAATCACCAGCAGGCGCCGCAGCGGCCATTGGTCCGCCACCACCCCACCCAGGGGGGCCAACAGCAGCACCGGTATCTGACCGGCGAACCCCGTCAGGCCGAGCAGCACGGTCGAGTTGGTCAGGCGGTAAACCAGCCAACCCACCGCCACCATCTGCATCCAGGTGCCGATCAGCGAGACGCCCTGGCCGGCGAAGAACAGGCGGTAGTTGCGTGAGCGGAGCGCGCGCACCAAACCCACCTGCCCAACGAGAGTTCCCAGGTAACCGGTCACATCAAATGCCACGGTGGCAATCCGCGTCGCGGCGCTGGGCGGGGTGTGCCGCTCAGTCCGCGCTGCTCACTCCTTCCAGGTACGCTTTCACGGCCTCCTTGATGAACCGCCGAAAGCCGGGAGTATCGATTTCCTGCTTGTCGTGGACATACACCACGACCGCGTCCAGGCCGCCGCGGCGGGGCCGCACATCCACGCGGGCCCAGTCGCCGTAGGTCTCGAGGTCGTCCCGCTCGTCGAGGGTCTTCAGGCCGAGCTGCGCGTCCAGCTCGTGCCACTTGAACGTATCGCGCGGGACTTGGAAGTATAGTTCCAGGAGCCACTCGCCGCCGGTGAGGGCGTGCAGGAACCACGTGTCGGCACCCGGCGCGGTGATCTCGACGCTGGCCCGGCTGTTCCAGTTCGTCGGCTCGAAGGCGGTGGCGGCCCCGCGCGGGCGCAGCGCTTCCCCCATTCTCTGCACGAGCTCGAGCACGTACTCCAGCGCCGCCGGCTCCCACCGCCGGGGCTCGTCCTCGCGGCTGCGGCGTTGCTCCAGGTGCCACTTGCGGCCGTCGATCTGCCAGGGCATGCGCACGTCTTTGCCCACGTCGCCGAAGTCGCCGCGGGCGGCGTCAAGCTGCTGTGCCGCGTGGGCGCGGGGATCGAAGCGCGGCCGCTCTTCGTAGGGCCCGGCGGCGAGGACGGGCCTCAAGGCGGCGGCGGTGTGACCGGCGAATGAAGAAGGAAGAATGCAAAATGAAAAATGGTCCCTCTGGGTCGATGATCGCCGCGCGCGACGCGCCCCTTTTTCTTCATTTTTCATTCTTCCTTTTTCATTGACCACTTCCTCCGGCGTCCCCAGCGCGACGATTCTCCCGCCCTCCTCGCCCGCCTCCGGCCCCAGGTCGATGATCCAGTCGGCACACTTGATGACATCGAGGTTGTGCTCGACGACCAGGACGGTGTTGCCCAGATCGACGAGGCGGTGAATGACGGCCAGCAGCTTGCGGATGTCGTCAAAGTGCAGCCCGGTGGTCGGCTCGTCCAGGATGTAGAACGTCTGCCCCGTGTCCGGCTGACCCAGCTCGGCCGCCAGCTTGACCCGCTGCGCCTCGCCGCCCGACAGCGTCGGGGCCGGTTGCCCGAGCTGCACGTAGTCGAGCCCGACGTCCACGAGCGTCTGGAGCATCCGCCGAATCCGCGGCACGTTCTCAAACAGCCGCAGGGCGTCAACGACCCGCAAGTCCAGCACGTCGGCGATGGTCTGCCCTTTGAAGCGGACCTCGAGGGTCTCGGGGTTGTACCGCCGGCCGCGGCACGTCTCGCACTCCACCCACACGTCGGCCATGAAGTGCATCTCGATCCGGCGTTGCCCCTGGCCCTCGCACGCCTCGCACCGGCCGCCCGGGCGGTTGAAGCTGAAGCGGTTGGCGTTGTACCCGCGCATCTTGGACTCGGGCAGTCGGGCGAACAGCTCGCGGATGCTGTCGAACGCGCCGGTGTAGGTCGCGGGATTGCTGGCGGGCGTGCTGCCGATGGGGGACTGGTCCACGTTGATGATCTTGTCCACGCGGCCATCGAACTCGATGGTGTCGTGTTCGCCGACGCTGAGGTTGGCGCGGTGCAGCCGGTTGGCCAGGGCCGGCCAGAGGATGTCGTTGACCAGTGAGCTCTTGCCCGAGCCTGATACGCCGGTGACGCACACGAACCGCCCCAGCGGGATCGGCCCGTCGATGTTCTTGAGGTTGTGCTGCCGCGCCCCGCGGACGACCAGCCAGCCCGCATCGCCCGGCACCGGACGACGGTTGCGCGGGACCGGAATGGCCGCGGCGCCGGACAGGTACGCGCGCGTGAGCGATTCCTCGGTTGGTGTGTCCTCTACCCCCCTCCTTTCCAGGGAGGGGTTGGGGGAGGGTTGGGCCAGCGGCGCGTCAACGACCTCCGCCGCCCGGGCCGCTCCCTGACGGTCGCGGTTCGGATTCACGACCGGCGCGGCGCCGGCCGCTGCGTTCCCACGTTCCCACGTTCCCACGTTCCCACGTCCGCCCGTCCCCGCGTCCCCGCCGACGAGTTCCGCCGGCGTGCCCTGCGCCACCACGCGCCCGCCCGCGTGGCCCGCCCGCGGCCCGAAGTCGAGCAACCGGTCGGCGTGCCGGATCACCTCGCGGTCGTGCTCAACGACCAGCAGTGTGTTGCCCAGGTCGCGCAGCTTCAACAGGGCGGCGACCAGGCGTTGCGTGTCGCGCGGGTGCATGCCAATCGTCGGCTCATCGAGCACGTAGAGCACGCCCGACAGCCCGCTGCCGATCTGGCTGGCCAGACGGATGCGTTGGGCCTCGCCGCCGGAGAGCGTCGGCGCCGCCCGGTGCAGCGTCAGATAGGGCAGTCCCACGTCGATCAGGAACTGGAGCCGGTTTTGGATCTCCTTGAGCAGCTCGCCGGCGATGCGGTGTTCACGTTCATCCAGCGACAGGTTGGCGAAGAACGCCGCCGCCTGCGCGAGCGGCAGGTCGCAAACCTCGACGATCGTCCGGCCCGTAACGTGGCCCAGTCGCACGGCCGCCGCGTCCGGCCGCAGGCGCCCGCCGCGGCACGTGACGCACGGAATGTCCGTGATGATGTTCCGCAGCTTGTAGCGAAACGTCCACGAGTTCCGCGTGGCCTGGTCGATCGCGGGGAATAGCCCGCGCCATTGGAATCGCACCCCGTCAAACGCGGCGGAACCGTCGATCCAACCGTCGCGCCCGGCGTTGCGGCGTTCGTGCCGCTTGCCCGCCCCGCGCACGGCACCGGCCCGACCGATCTGAGACGAATCCGACCCGCCCGTGCCCGCCGTCCCGTACAGCAAGGCTTGCCGCTGGGCGGCCGTCCACTCCGACAATGGCGTGTCGGGCTTGACGCCCAGGTGTTCGCACAGGGCCACCAGGAGTCGCCCGAGCGGCGAGCGTTTCTCGATGCGGTACCAGCCGTCCAGGGCCCCATCGAAGAGCGTGCGATTCGGACGCGCGATGATGGCCGCGGCGGGCGCGCCCCGCTGCACGCCGAGCCCTTCGCACGTGTCGCACCATCCGAGCTGGCTGTTGAAGCTGAAGTGGTTGGGGCCGAGTTCCTCGAAACTCGTGCCGCAGCGCGTGCAAACGAGCTTGGCGGAGAAGAGCATCTCGCGGGCCGGGGTGCGCGTGACGCGCGGCGGGGCGTCTCCCACTCCCCTCCCTTCCAGGTCGCCACGGGCGACTCGCTGTGGCGAGGAGGGGTTGGGGGAGGGTCGGGCAACCGGCGTGTGAACGATCTGCGCTGATCGGGCCGCTCCCTGACGGTCGCGGTTCGGATCAAGCGCCGGCTCGGCGGGAGCCTCGCCCTCCCCTGCCGGCATCGGCTCGGCGGGAGCCTCGCCCTCCCACGGGTTTTCCCCCTCCACCGTCTCCACCTCCTCCACGAGCAGTGTCATCACCCCGTTGCCCAACGCGAGCGCATGCTCAACGCCCTCGGCGAGCCGGGCGCGGGCGGTGGGCCGCACGACCGTGCGGTCGATCACGACCTCCACCCGGTGCTTCTGCCGCGGATCCAGCGTCGTTGCCTCCGCCGCCGGCCGCACCTCGCCGTCCACCCGCACGCGGAGATACCCGGACCGCCGCAGCCGATTGAACAGCGTGGCGTAGTTCTCGCCGTCCTGCAACCCGATCGGCGCCAGCAAGATGATCGGCGACCCCGGCGGCAGCGCGAGAATGCGGGCGACGATCTCGTCCGCCGTCTGCGTGCCGATGGGCACCTGGCACCGCGGGCAATAGCGCGTGCCGAGCCGCGCCCACAGCACCCGCATGTAGTCGTAGACTTCGGTCACCGTGCCGACCGTCGAACGCGGGCTCTTGCCCGCCGCCCGCTGCTCGATGCAGATCGCCGGCGACAACCCCTCGACGTGGTCCACCCGCGGCTTGGCGAGCTGCCCCAGGAACTGCCGCGCGTACGCCGACAGCGACTCGACATACCGCCGATACCCTTCCGCGAATACGGTGTCGATGGCGAAGCTGGTCTTGCCCGACCCGGAGACGCCGGTGCAAACGGTCATCCGCCCGCGCGGGAACGAGACGGTGAGGTCCTTCAAGTTGTGCTGCCGCGCCCCCACCACGCGGACTTCGTCCGCGAATGAGGAACGTCGAATGGCGAATGCCGAATGACTCGCCTTCTGGGCAGGTGTGCTCTCTGCTGCGCCGGACTGCTCACTTTGCACTTTGCACTTGTCACTGCACGCGTCGGACCGGCACAGTGCCAAGACCTCGCGCAACGCCGCGCCGGTATGCGACGCCGCGCACGCCGCGACCTCCTCCGGCGTCCCCTCGGCGACGATGCGGCCGCCGCCCTCCCCGCCCTCGGGGCCGAGGTCGATGACCCAGTCGGCGGTCTTGACGACGTCGAGGTTGTGTTCGATGACGACGACGGTGTTGCCGGCGTCGACGAAGCCGTGCAGTACGGCCAGCAGCTTGCGGATGTCGTCGAAGTGCAGGCCGGTGGTCGGCTCGTCGAGGACGTAGAGCGTGCGGCCGGTCTCTTTCTTGACCAGCTCGCGGGCGAGCTTGATCCGCTGGGCCTCACCGCCCGACAGCGTCGTGCTGGATTGCCCGAGTTGGATGTAGTCCAGCCCCACGTCGTGCAATGTCCGGAGCATTCCACGAATGCGCGGCACGTTCTCGAACAGCGCCAGCGCGTCACCGACCTCCACCCGCAGCACGTCGGCGATCGACCGGCCCTTGTAGTGAATCTGGAGCGTCGGCTGACTGAAACGGCGGCCATCGCAGACCGGGCACGTCACCCACACGTCCGCCAGGAAGTCCATCTCGATCTTGTTCGCGCCGTGCCCCTCGCACGCCTCGCACCGCCCGCCGCCGCGGGCCGTCGGCACGTTGAAGCTGAACCGCCCCGGCTTGTAGCCGCGCAACTTCGCGTCCGGCAGCTTGGCGAACAGGGTGCGTATCTCGTCGAAGACCTTGATGTATGTGGCGGGATTGCTGCGCGGTGTGCGGCCGATCGGCGACTGGTCGATAGCGATGACCTTGTCGAGGTGCTCCAGCCCGTCGATGCGCTTGTGCCGACCGGGCTCCAGCGACGTGGCCCGATTGAGCTGGCGTGCCAGGGCGCGATACAGGATGTCGTTGACCAGGGAGCTCTTGCCCGAGCCGGATACGCCGGTGACGCAGGTGAACCGCCCGAGCGGGAAGCTCACGTCGATGTTCTTCAGGTTATTGTGGGCCGCCCCGCGCACCGTCAGCCACGGCACGCGGCCGTCGGGCGCGCGACGCGTATCCGCCGCGCGCGGCATCGGCTCGGCCTGGCCGGACGCTGGGACTGGTTTTCGTCGTTGGCTTCTCGCCACGGGCCCGGGCATCGGGGGTCGTCGACCTCGCGCGCGACGGTCAACTCGCCGCGACCGCCGAACGCGCTATCCTACCGCGCCGCGACGCCTCAGGGGCACGGGATCGGCTGCCCTCCGCCGGACGCGATCAGGTTGACGAACGGGTTGATGTCGCCGAACCCGTTGGGCCCGCCGTATTGCCCGTCCCCATTGATGTCCGCATTCCGCTCCGGGCAGCTTGGGTACGTGTTTTTCCACTCCGTCCAGTTCGACAGCGCCAGCACAAACGGGTTGATGTCGCCGAAACTGATGACGCCGTCGCAGTTCAGGTCGCCGCGGCAGATGGTCGGCCCCGCGCACGGGTCGGGCGGCCCGCAATCGGTCCCGGGACCGACCCAGGCCCCGCCGGCGCCGCTGCACTCCGCCTGCGTCTGGCCGGGAATGCAGATTTCGTCGAAGCAGCACGCCCCGCGCGGCTGCGGACAAGGGTTGGGGACGCAACTCGTGCCGGCCCCCTGCCACTGGCCGCCGATCGCGGCGCACTCGAACTCGCGATTCTGTAGGCACTCGCCGGTGCTGGGGATGCAGCAGGCCCCCGGCGTGCAGATCGACGTGCCGCAATCCGTCCCGTGGCCGGCGTAGGCCCCGCCGATGGCCGCGCACTGCGCCGGCGTCACAAGCTGAACGCAGCCGGACTGCCGGCAGCACGCGCCGCGGGCGGTGCAAGTGACCTCGGCACAGGTCTTCCCCTGCGTCCAGACGTCGCCAAAGCCGGTGCAGTTCGACTGCTCCACTCCGTCTTCGCACAGCCCGTTTGCCCGGCAGCATGCCCCGGTGGGATCAGGGCACTTGATAACGGCGCGAATGGCGATGTCGCCCTGCAGGAAGATCGGGAAGCCGTTGAAGTCCCACCACCGCCAACCGAAGCCGCTGATATAGGCGTACACGACGTTCCGGCCCGAGACGAAACCGTTCGTATCCCGCACCACGCTGGGCCCGCCGGCCCCGACGTTCGTCGGGTTGTAGAACTCGAGCGCGACGATGAAGTCCTGCCCCGCCGTCACCGGCACCTTGAGCGGGATGGTCTGGTTCTCATCGACGTAGCGGTACTCGTTCCAGAACCCAGGCGTAAGTAGCGGGCCCTCCATGAGTTGCAGCTCGGCGCCCGGGGTGGGGAACGTGCCCGGATTGTAGGCGTAGATGTGGATCGCCTCTTCGAGGCTCGCGCCGTGCCCCGGCGTTCCCTCCAGCCAGAGTATCTGAATAGCGACGATGTCGCCGCTACATGGCGAAGTCAGCCGGACGCCCGCCCGCTCACCCGTGATGAAGTCGCCCACGATGTAGGCCTGGCTGAAGTTCTCGATGGAGTCGTTCCGCACGTCGACCTCGCCCGCCACGGCGGAAGCGGAAACGACGAGCATTGAAACTAAGAGCTTTACAATAAATGACTTACGACCTTGGTCGCGCATGGGCAATCTCCAACAATCAGCCATCTTATGTCACATTGTTGCCGCCCGCCGCGCGCGAATCAACGAAAAAAGGCGGATTTGCCCCCGCGCCGCGGTTATCGGGTGCGCACGGGCTCGGAACGTTTGCGTTGCGGACGGATTTGTCCTTACACTACGGCAGTAGGGTCGCCCGCGCGCCTGCCGAGTAGGCGGGACGGCTGGGCGACGGCGCCAGATCACTCACCTCGGGCAGAAGCAGTGAACGACCGGCGGTTCAAGATCCTGCTGATCGATGACGACCCGGACTTTCACCAAGTGGTAGAGCTTTTGCTCGGGTCGGACAAGTACGAGCTGACGTGCTGCCGAACGGGCGCCGAGGGTCTGGAGGCCATGCGTCGGCAACGGCCGGACCTCGTGCTGCTGGACATCATGCTCACCCACCCGTCGGAGGGGTTGCAGGTGGCCGGCAAGATGCGGCAGGACGGGGCCCTGAAAGACATTCCCATCATCATCATGTCCGCGATCGGCGAACGCATGGGGACCGACTACGCCAAGGAAGTGTGCCCGGTCCCGTTGAACGCCGACCTCTTCTTGGAAAAGCCGCTCGAAGCCGGCGTTGTCCGCCAGGCCGTCCAGTCGGTCCTCGCCAAACGCTACGGGGCGGCCCGCTGAAGCAAGGCCGTCGGTCAGGGTTTGGTCGGGGAAACGCCTTCCAAGACCACTTCGGTCGCGCGGGTGTCGCGGATAGGCGGTCGGCCGGACTCGCCGCCGATCGGGAGGGTCAGGGTGAAGCTCGTGCCCGCCCCGGGCCGGGATACGACCCAGATACGTCCGCCGGCCTGCTCGACGACTTCCCGCACGATCGACAACCCCAGCCCGGAGCCGGGTATGCCCGCCGCCATCACGTTCGGTCCGCGGCGGAAGGCCTCGAAGACGGGTTGCTCGCCCAGCCGGTGGTCCTCGGCGTGCAGGAGCGCGGGATCAAAGCCCATTCCGGAATCGCTGACATGGACGCCGACGGACACCGGCACGTCGTCGGCGAGTTTCACCGTGACCGCCACGCGGACACGCCCCGGGCCGGGCGTGTACTTGATGGCGTTGTCGATGAGGTTGCCGATGCAGTCGCTCAAGTCGTCCGGACCGACGCGGACATAGAGGTCGTCGCGTGGCGGCGTCCAGCAGGTCAACTCCACCTGCTTGCGCTCGGCCAGCGGCCGGAAACGGGCGCACAACTGAGTGACGATCTGCACCACGTCGGCCTGTGCCTCGCGTTGTCGGGCGGGGTCGGCTTCCTGCACGCGGGCCAGGGTCAGCAGTTCGCTGAGCTGCGTGATCCCTTCGTGGCAGCGGCGGATGATCTTCTCGCAGGTGGCCAGCACGTCGGGGCGTTCGGTCACCAGCCCTTCGCGGATCAGATTGGCCAGCGTCTGCCCCATCGCCAGCGGGCTCTTGAGTTGATGGGCCGCGGTCTGCATGAAGCGGGCCCGGCGATGCTGGAGGTCCTCGATCGACCGCCGCGAGCGCTCCAGGGCCGCGTTGGCGCGCAGGAGCTCTTCGCGCCGGTCGTCCAGCAGGCGCGCGATGCGCAGGGTGAAGTACAGCGTGGCGAAGACGGCGAGCAGCTCGATCAGGACCACGGGCACGACGTACACCGGCTCGTTGTAGAGCCGCGTGGGGGCGAGCTGCGGCAGGAAGGAGTGGTGGGCCAGTACGCCGCTCCACTCGCCCGCCGCCAGCGCGGCATACAGCAGGACGGCCCACGCGCACTCGAGGGCGGCCTGCCACGCGGGCAACAAGAGGGCCCCAATGGCCACGTGGAAGATGTAGAACACGGCCATCGGGCTCTCGACGCCCCCGCTGAAGTGCAGCAGGGCCGTGAGCAGCAGCAGGTCGATGGCGATCTGCCCGTGGGCGAAAAGCTGGGCCCGGTGGATCGTGCTCGCGTCGAACGCCGCCGGGTCATCCAGCCGCCGCCGCAAAAGCCGCGAGATTACCAGCCACGCCACGTTGATGGCGGCGACGGCGAACACGACGTTCAGCAGGGCGGCGGGGCGGCGGGTGGCCGGGAAGACGAGATGCTCGACGGCCAGTACCGCCAACGCGGCCCCGACGAACAGCCATCGCAGCCGGATGAACCAGCGCAAGCGAAGCAAATTGACCAGGACGCCGGCGCGGGAGGTCTCGGGGCCCTCTGTACCCAGTGGTCCCAGTCGGTCGGCGGAGGAGACCGTCCCGGCCATCATTTGCTCCCGGCGGTAGAGGAAGATGGACGGCGTGACGCGGGTTGGTGTAGCCCGCGCCGCAGGCCGTGCTGCTCGCCAAGGTACCGCGCTGCGCCCGGCGCGACAAACGGCTCTGTGGTGCGAACGCGGGCGGCGGTGGCGCGGTCGCACGCCCGCGCGATGAGCAAAAAAGAACACCCCTGTCGGGTGAGAGGCCGACAGAGGTGCCACGAATGTGGGGGTAGGCCGGCTGAGTGAGCGTCAACCTTTGCCGGCACTCCGCTTATGGTTCAACGTTGATACGTAGCCGATTGCGTCCGGCCCCGCGGCAACAGGCTGGTTGGCTCGGGCACACACGGCCCTTGGAACTGGACGCACGGCCGCACATCAACGGTTGACAGAACTGCATCCCAGCCGCGAGCAGCCCTGCTCAAGTCAAAGTTCCGACCGGTCCGCCACTTCCCAGCGCCCGTGCAGGCACCGTCACGACCCGCGCGGGCCGTGACGAAGGAAGCGCGTGCTCAAGTCGTGAACCTCTTTCTCCTTCATCTTTACGCTATCCCTCCCCACGGACACAGTCAAGGCGAAAGTGCAGTTTGGGTAACTTCACCGTTCACGCCCGCACGTCCGAATAAGCAGGCGCCTGGGTCACGACGGACCGTTCGGTGGCGGTGCAGCGCGGGGCGCTCAGCGCGATCCACGTCGCCGGCCACGGCATTCTCGGTCGGTGTCGCTGCGGGGCCTATTCGCGCAGGGTGTTCGCCGCTATTCTCCCCGCTTCCGGCCGCGCGGGCGGCCCCGACCTTCGGCGTGGAACACGGTCATGGCCCAGCAAAAAGCGACGAACATCACGTGGCATCACGGGCATGTGGAGCGGGACGACCGCCACCGGCTGCTCAAGCAGCGGGGGGCGACGATCTGGTTCACCGGGCTGCCCTCCTCCGGCAAAAGCACTATCGCCTTCACTCTGGAACACGCGCTCGTCGAACGCGGGCACCTGGCTTACGTGCTGGACGGCGACAACATCCGCCACGGGCTCAACAAGAACCTCGGCTTCTCGCCCGAAGACCGCGTCGAGAACATCCGGCGGATCGGCGAGGTGGCGAAGCTGTTCGCCGATGCCGGCCTGCTGACCTGCACGAGCTTCATCAGCCCCTACCGCGCCGACCGGGACCAGGCCCGCAAGATTCACCAGGAGGCCGGGCTGCCGTTCATCGAGGTCTTCGTGCGCACGTCGGTCGAGCTGTGCGAGCAGCGCGATCCGAAGGGTTTGTACAAGAAGGCCAAGGCGGGCGAGCTGAAGGAGTTCACCGGCGTCTCGGCGCCGTACGAAGAGCCGCTGAACCCGGAGCTCATTCTCGACACGGCCGAACTCACCCCGGACCAGGCCGTCCAAATCGTGCTGCTGTACCTGGGGGCGAAGGGGTTGATCGAAGCCTGAGAACGCCTGGCAGTACTGCCCCTCGATCCGAGCCGCGACCGTGAGGGAGCGGTGTCCGCCGAGCACGAGGCCGCTTTCAGACGGGCGCGGCTCGGTTCTGTTGACGGTCCCGAGGGGGGGCTGCGGTCGTTGCCCGGGAGCGTTTCCGGCGTCTTGTCCCAGGGTGCCCCGGGGCAGGTCCGACGGAAGCCGGCTGCCTGCACTTGGCATTTACCCGGCGTTTGCCTGGACCGGACCCTTGCCAACGCCCCCCCGCAGTGCTAGAAAATGCCGTTCCGGTCGCTCTGACGGGCGGCGATGAAGGGTTCGCGGATCGCCGTGCCGATGATTCGGGCGACAGGCGCCGGCTGGGATGCCCGGGCGTGGTCGCCGCGGGCAAACGGGCCGCAACAGGGAGACTTAGCAATCATGGAGGAGTACCTCAAGCTCAAGCAGCTCGTCGAAGAGGTCGCCGACGACGTTTACAAGGCGGTCGGCGGCAACAAGGCGGCCGGGACGCGGGTCCGCAAGGCGATGCAGGACATCAAGAACACCGCCCAGGCGGTCCGCAAGAAGGTGCTGGACCTGCGCACCGATGAGACGCCGCCGCCCGCCTGAGCCGCTGTCGCGGGTTTGTCCAGCTTGCCTCTGTCAGTGAGGGCCGATGCCTCCTCTGCCATTTCTCGACCCGGCGCAGCTTGATTTCTCCCGGTTGGTCGCCGACCGCGCCGCGATTGAGCGCGTCAACCCCCATCGTTTCGAGCTTGCCTTGCTCGACGGCGTGGCCCACATCGACGTCGAGCGGGGCCAGTATGCCGGCTTCCACGACGTTCGGCCGGACGAGTTCTGGGTGCGCGGGCACATCCCCGGGCGGCCGCTGTTCCCGGGCGTCCTGATGATCGAAACCGCCGCTCAGCTCGCCAGTTATCTCTATCACCACTTGTTTCCGGGCGCCGGGTTTCTGGGTTTCACCGGGGTCGACAAGGTGAAGTTCCGCGGCACCGTGCAGCCCCCGTGTCGCTTCGTTGTGATCGGACAGGCCATCCAAATGAAGCCCCGCCGGATGATCTGCGCCTCCCAGGGCTTTGTCGGATCGACGATGGTCTTCGAGGGGGAGATCACCGGCATGCCGGTGTAAGCCGCCGCGCGGCCCCGCGCCAGGCGAAGTCGTCCCCGTACACGATGTCTGCCGCCCAGTTGCCGACCGAGATCCGTGCCGTGCTGCCCGAGGCGTGCGCCTGGGCGGCGCGCCCCACGGCCGCGGAGCTGCGGTCCTTGCCGTCCGGCCCGGCGATCTACCTCCTGCTCGACGCCGCCGAGAACCCCGTCCAGTTGGCGACCACGCAGTCACTACGGCGTTTGCTGACCGCGCGGTTCGCGGAAGTCGCCGGCCCGCGCCCCGGACGCACCGACCTGACCGAGATTGTCCGCGCGGTGCGTTGGCGACCACTGGGCACCGCGTTCGAGGCCCGGTGGTGGTACTACCGCCTGGCACGGGTGTTGTACCCGGCGGACTATCGGCGTCGGATCGCGTTCGGTCCCGCGTACTTCCTGAACGTGGACTGGGACCGACCGGTGCCCGAATTGCGTGTCTCCGAGCGCGTCTGGTGTCAGCCGGGGTGGTTCATCGGACCCTGGGCGACGGTCAAAACGGCCCAGGAGGCGCTGCACGGTCTGTGGGACTTGTTCGACCTGTGCCGCTATCCCGAGCAGGTCAACCGGGCGCCGCACGGGACGCGGTGCGCCTATGCCGAAATGGGGCGGTGCGACGCTCCCTGCGACGGCAGCGCGCCGCTGGCCGCGTACCTGGAACGCTGCCGCGCCGCGTGGCGTTTCGCGGCCGGCGGTGTTCAACCGTGGATCGAAGCGGCGGCGGCGGCGATGCAGCGTGCGGCGGCCCAGCGGCGTTACGAGCAGGCGGGGCTCCTGAAACGACAGATCGAGTTCGCCCGGCATTGGCAGCGACAGTGGGGCCCTCATGTACGGGTCTGGGAGCAGTTCCGCGGCCTGCTCGTGCTACGCGTGGTCCGCCGGCGGGCCTGGAAGCTGCTGCTGCACGAGGGCGGCCACCTTGTTGACGGCCCGGTGGTCGCGGATCGGCGTCTGGCGGCCAGTGTACGCACCTGGCTGGCCGCGCCGCCCGAGGAACCTTCGGCGGACGTGACCGACACCGCACGCATGGAACAGACGTGGCTGGTCTGCCAGTGGCTGCTGAGGCCGCGTCCGAGCGAGGGATTCACCGTTCCGCTGCCCGATTCGAGCGTTCCGGAAAACCTGGATGACACACTGGCCGGGCAAGCACGAGCATTCTGGTCGCGTCTTGAAACCGCCCGGGCCGAAGGATCACCCGACGTTCCCGACAGCGACGAGCCTCTCGACACCTGACGGCGAAAAACCGTCATTTGATTTGACACCCTGTCAAATGCGGTGAATACTTTCTAGCGGGTGGGCGTCGCCGAACACATATCCCGGCGACGCCGAGGCGTCGGCAACGGTCGCCTCGAAAACAAGGACGCAGGTAACCCCAGGGAGGGGGCTTGGACATACGCGGACGCGCCGCGTCTCAGCGGCGCCCGCCGCAGCTTCCGGTTCGGCTCGATGCCGGCGGCCCGCGTGCAGCGCCTCGAAGCGGGGCGAAGTTGCCCGCGGGGAACAGGTGGATGCTGGCGACACGGCGCCGCTGCCGGCCGTTCCGGTTCATCCCCAGGGTCCGTGGTGCGCGATGGCGCATCCGGACCGCGCGGTCGGCCGCGCGGGACGCTCGTAGGCGACTACGCCTTCACAACCCGCCCGGCCGCCCGTTTTTTGCGCGCCGTGGCGTTGCGCGTGTCCACGACCAGCGGGGCGTGACGGCACACCAGGTTGTAATCCACCCGGCTGTGGTCCGTGGCGATCAACACGCAGTCCATTTTGCGCAGGGTGGCCGGCGTGAGGGGCACGCTCCGCAGGTGCGTGATGTTGTGTTCACGCATCGGCTTGGCCGTCGGGATGTGCGGATCGTGATAGCTGACCTTGGCCCCCCGCGCCTGGAGCAACTCGATGAGCGTCACGGACGGCGACTCGCGCACGTCGTCCACGTCCTTCTTGTACGCCAGCCCCAACACGAGCACGTGGGACCCCTTCAATGATTTGCCGCGCTCGTTCAGTGCCTCCATGACCCGGGCCACGACGTACTCCGGCATGTGCGTGTTGATCTCGCCGGCCAACTCGATGAACCGCGTCGTCATGTTGAATTGCCGGGCTTTCCACGACAGGTAGAACGGGTCGATCGGGATGCAGTGCCCGCCGAGGCCCGGTCCGGGGTAGAAGGGCTGGAAGCCGAACGGCTTGGTCTTGGCCGCCTCGATGACCTCCCACACGTCAATCCCCATGCGGTCAAAAAGCATCTTCAGCTCGTTGACCAAGGCGATGTTCACGCACCGATACACGTTCTCGACGATCTTGCACGCCTCGGCGACTTCGCACGTTGACACCGGCACCACCGTCTCCAGCGCCAGCCCGTACACCGCCGCCGCCAGCTTCCCGCTGGTCGCCGTCGCCCCGCCCACCACTTTGGGAATCTGTCGCGTCGTGATGTCCGTGCGCCCGGGGTCCTCGCGCTCCGGCGAAAACGCGAGAAAGTAATCCTGGTCGAGCTTGAGGCCCGTGGCGTCCAGCCGCGGTTGCATCACTTCCCGCGTCGTGCCGGGATAGGTCGTGCTTTCCAGTACAACAAGCTGGCCGCGCCGCAGACGCCGCGCGATGTCCTCCGTCGTGTGCTCGATGTACGACATGTCGGGCTCGCGCATCTTGTCGAGCGGCGTCGGGACGCAAATGAGGATCGCGTCCGGCTTGCTGAGGTCATTCATGTTCGAGGTGGGGGTGAACAGCCCGCGGCGGATCAGCCCCTTGAAGAACGCGCCCGGCAGGTGCTCGATGTAGGTGCGCCCCGCCTTCAACATGCGCACCTTGGCGTCGTCGATGTCGAAGCCGATGACCCGCACGCCCGAGGTGCAGAACTCCCGCACCAGCGGCAGGCCGACGTACCCCAGGCCGACCACCCCGACGACGACCTTGCGGTCCACGATCTTCTTGTGCAGCGACTCGGACGTCTTCATCGCGATTCTCCAGGCCCAACCGGGTCCGAAACGGAGCCCTTGTACCGATGAAGACGCCCCCCGGCAAGCCCCACGCACCACTTGTGCGCCCGCGGAACGGGCGCGACCCGTGCACGGCGTCGCTTACCCCTCAGACCGCCTCACCAGCCCGAGGTACCCTCGCCGAGTAGTTGCCGCATCCGCCGCTCGACGATCTGCGGCCGCTGCTGCTCGCGTTCGGCGAGGTCGCGCTCCATGCGCTCGACCATCTCGTGCAAACGCCGCAACTCGTGCCCCAGACGCTCGAGTTCGACCCGTCGCAGCTCCGAGCGGACGTTGAACTGCTCCTGCACGACCCGCTCCAGCTCTTCGTGCAGACGCCGCCGCTCCTCCGCGCTCGCTTCCGGCCGATCCAGCTCACGCAAACGTTGGGCCAGCTCGTGGGACCGGGCCTCCAGGCGACCCTGATGCTCCTCCAGCTCGCGCAGGCGGAGCCGGTGTTCCTCCGGCGGCCCCGGCCGGTCGGGCGGCCGCGGTCCTTCCGGTTCCAGCGGTTCCAACGGCGGTCCATCGCGTTCCACCTCGTTCAGCTTCTCCTCCAGACGGTCCGTCAAGGCCTCCAGCAGGACGCGCCGGAACTGCTCCGGCGAACGACGCCGCAGCCGCTCCAGCCGCTCCGCCAACTCGGGGCGACGCTCGGCCAGCAAGCGCAGCAGCAGTTCGGCAGGTGGCGCTGGCGGCAGGGGGGGACGCACGGCGGGCGGGACGTTCACGGCTTCGGGCGTGCGGGGTGGGGCCGGAGCGGGCGCAGGCGGTCGCTGTGGGGGCGGCACCGGCGGCTGCGGGGCCGCCTGTTCGTCGGGACGACCCGGCGGCGGAGGGGCCGCCGGCTGTTCCTGACCTCCCGCAGGCAGTGCCATCCCCACCGACACGAGCGCAATGGTCAAACCGACAACGAGCTTCATGACGTCACTCCTGTGAACGCGGCCCCATCACGGGTCGCCGCGAACTCGGTCCCTTTAAACATGGGGCGTCGGTGCTGGGCGTGCCAATCCGCTGACCGCCGGGCGCCCGGGGGCTGGTCGCTCGGCGCGGGCACGTCCCAATCGTCCTCCGGGGCCCACGGCAGCGGACCCGGGGCGCCGGCCCGCCGCTCCAGCGCCCGCGATACCTCGTTGATCCGGTTCGTGACAGCATCCACGGGCTCATCGAGCCACGGGTCACAGCCGGACAACACCCACACGGCCACGATCGTCGCCGCGTCCGCGTCGGTAATCCGCGTCGTCTCCGGCACGACGGCCGGCGTCGGGTCACGCGATGTCCCCGCCCCGGGCCGGAGGAAAGCCACGAACAGGCCGGCCGCCGCCGCCGCCGCCACCAGCCGAAACACCGTGCTTCCCGTGAATCGCGCCGCGGGCTCGCGGACCAACAGCCGGCGTTGGACTTGGGCGACGAAGTCGCTCGGCAGCGGTTCCGCCGCCAGCGCCGTCCGCAGTTCCGCCACGAATTGCGGGCCGGAGGCAACGTACGTCCGACACGTTTCGCAGACCGCCAGGTGCGCGCGGAGCGCCGGGGACGGTTCGGTCGTCTCGCCGCAGGCCAGCCGGACGAGCTCCGGCTCCCAGCCGTGACAGGCAGCGCCAGGTTGTTCAGTGCTCATACAAACATCCCAGCCTTTCGCGCAAACACCCGATCGCCGTGTGCATCCGCGACAGGGCCGTGCCCAGCGGCAAGCCCAGCAACCCGGCGATGTCCTCGAACCGCAATCCCACGGTCAGGCGCAGCACGACGACCTCGCGCAGCGGCTCCGGCAACTCGGCAACCGCCGCTCGCAGCCGTCGGCGCGTTTCATCCCGCGACAGACCGGTCGCCGGTCCGTCCTGAGGGGACGCGGACTGGTCGATCCGCTCCGGTGGAGCGGGTTGGGGGCGTCGTCGTCGGAGCCCATCGCGGCAGAGGTTGCGGGCAGCGGTGAGGAGGTAGAGATCGGGGCGGGCGCTGCGGCGCAGCGCGGCGAAGTTCTGCGCGGCCCGACAGAAGACCTCGGCCACAACATCCTCCGCATCCTGGGGCGACGTCAGGTGGCGCGTGTAGGCCAGCAGCCGGGGGCCGAACTCGGCCACGAGGCCCGCGAGCTCGGCCCGCTCGTCGGCGTCCAAGCGGCCGCGAAGTCCGGATCGCACGCCCATCTGTTTCCTCAACAGAAGACGCCGTCGCGGCCCGCTTATTCGGGGCCGCGCGCCACGGGCGACGGAACTGAACCGGGGTCAGGCCAATCCGAGCTGTGGTGCCACCGACTGCAACGCCGCCACGCAGTGCCGAATGTGCTCGTCCATCGGCAAGCCGACGAGGTCCGGGCCGGCGTGGACATCGTCCCGGTTGACGGCGGCGGCGAAGGAGGGGGTCTTGAGCTTCTTCAAGACGCTCTTTGGCTCCAACCCCTCCAAGCGTTGCGGCCGCACGAGGGCGCAGGCCATCAGGAACCCGCACAGCTCGTCGACGGCGAATAGCGTCTTGCGGAGGGGGCGGTCGCGCGGGTACTCGTCCAGGTTCCACGGCACGTGCGACAGAACGGCCCCGATGATCTCCTCGCTCGCGCCGTGCGAGCGCAGGACTTGCGCACCCTGTCGTGTATGTTCCGGAACCGTGGGCCACCGCTCGTAGTCGAAATCGTGCAGCAGACCGACGATGCCCCAGAGCTCCTCATCTTCGTTGAAGTGGTGGGCGTAATGGCGCATGGCGGCCTCGACGGCCAGCGCGTGTTTGCGGAGCGAATCGCTGGGGGTGTACTCGCACAGAAGCTGCCAGGCCTGTTCGCGTGTCATGGGGGGCTCCGAGTCTGCTCGCACCGGCTTCCAGGACGCAAAGGTATGTAAGTCAATAACTTGTAATCGCACGCCGCCAGTCCTTCCAGCCGAGCCGCGTGGCGTCGCACGGCCGGCGGGCACCTCGCGCGAGCTGCGTCGCCATTGTCGCGGTTTGCACGCGCTTGGCAACCACGCCGTCACGCAGTTGGCGCCGCGGGTCGCCGCCCGCGGCCGTGTCGTCCGCTGTGCGCGGTGCTCGGTTCCCGTGCAGCGCGCACGGCAGCGGCCGCGCCTGCGGGCCCTGGTGCCCGCGCTAGATGCCGTTGACGACTGCCGATAACTGGACTAGTTTTCCGTGGAACGCGGGCGGCCGGCAGCACGCTTGGCGCAGTCGGGCTCCGGTCGCGGCGTGTCACCTCAGGCGAGTCGAGTTGGTTCACGGTTCTCAAGGAGAAATGCGCATGTTGAAGAACCCCAAGACGATGCTGCTCCTGTTCGCGGTGGCCCCGACGATGATGGCGCTCGGTTGCGGCGGTAGCGGCTGGTGGAAGTGGGCCCACACCGCGGCCTACCACATCGCCGAGCTGATCCAAACCGCCAGCGCGCTTAACCTTATCTAGATCGCCGCGCGCGAATCCGCGCCGCGGGTCGTACGGCAAGGCTCCGCCTGGCCGCAGTCGCAAGGCAGAGCCTTGCGGTACGGTTGACGCTACATTGCGCCCGTGGCCGACACGGGAGGGCGAGGCTCCTGCCGAGCCGCAGCTCGCTGGGAGGTTCGCCCTCTCTGCTTGCGCCGCCGAGTTGCGCACGGTGACTCGGGCTGTTCCACTGACAAACAGCGTACTCTGCGGGAGGGCCGGTCCGGCCTGTGCCTTACGGCCATAGAACGGCGCTTTCGACGTACCCCTTGACGCGTCCCAGGGCGGCGGTGGCTTCGTCGTAAGTGGCGTAGCGTCCCACGACCACGACGTGATACACGCCGTCGGGGCGTTGTTCCTGGCGCGTGCGCGCGTCCAGCCCGTTCCGCGTCAGTTCCGCGACCAGGCGGTCCGCATTCCGTCGATCGGAGAACGCCCCGCACTGCACCGCGAAATGGTCCGCGTTCAGGCTGAGCCGGCGGTCCGCGGCCGTGCGGTACGTTCCGCGGGGGAACTCGCTGACGATCTGCCGATACGCCACGGGGGCGGCGGACCAGCGTCCGGTGCGTTCGCAACACAGGCCAATGCGGAACAGCAGGGCATCTTTGGGGGCAATCGCCGACATCTGGTCCGTGGCCCGGCGGAGCGCCCGCGCCGCGGCGTCCCACTGCTCATCCTCAAACAGCAGCACGCCGAGCACGGCATCCGGCTGCCACGTAATCTGGGGGTCAGTGCTGGAGCGGGCCGCCTGCTCCAGGTCGCGGTAGGCGCGCGTTCGATCTCCGACCATTGCCAGGGCCATGCCGCGGACGTAGCGGGCGCGAGCGGCCTCGGGGCGGCTGGCGTTCTCGTCGAGGAAACGCGACAGCCGACTGACGGCTTGCTGATAGTCTTTGTCGCGGAAAGCCCGTTCGCCTTCGAGGAGCGAGGTCCGCTGCGACTGCGGGAGCGTGCTGCAGCCGGCCGCCAGCGCGGCGGTCGCCACGGTCAGGCACATCCAGGTTCGCCGGTTCATGCGGCAAACAGTACCACTGGGGGCGTGGCGTGGGAACACCACGGACGACGGACCCGCAGGACCGCGTCCTTACCCCCAGGGCGTATCAGCCCGGTCCCCACACGCCGGGGACTCGGGTCCCGCACCCGGGGCACTGCCCGTTCTTGAGGCGGATGGCCCGCACATAGAAGCCGCGGCGTTCGATCACCGTGCGACCGCAGATTGGACAGTGCGTGTTTTCGAGATCGCCCACGCGGCCGTGGACGTTGCCCGGGTAGACGAACTTCAGCCCGGCCTGCCGGCCGAGATCGTACGCCCGCAAGAGCGTTTCGGTCGGCGTGGGCCGCGCGTCCGTCAGCTTGTAATCGGGGTGGAACGCGGTCACGTGCCAGGGAATGTCCGGCGACACGGACGCGATGAAGCCGGCGATCCGCTTCAACTCCTCGTCCGTGTCGTTTAGCCCCGGCACGACGAGCGTGACGATCTCGACCCAGAAGTCCATCTGCTTGAGGCGACGGATCGTGTCCAGCACGTTCTCCAGCACGCCGCCGAGCTGCCGGTAGGTCTGGTCCTGGAACGACTTCAGGTCCACCTTGAACAGCGGGACCAGGGGGCGGAGGTACTCCAGGACTTCCGGCGTCGCGTGGCCGTTTGACACAAACGACCCGACCAGGCCGCGCGGTTGACCCAGGCGAAAGACGGCGGCGGCCCACTCGGCGGTGATGAGCGGCTCGTTGTAGGTGCTCGTGAGGACCGGGCAATCGTGCTCCAGCGCCAACTGGACGATCTGCTCGGGCTCCACGAAGGTCGGCTCGGCGATGGCCTCGTTGTCCCGCAGCGTCTGGCTGGTGATCCAGTTCTGGCAATAGGAGCAGTGCAGGTCGCAACCGAGCATCCCGAACGACAGCGCCGCCCGCCCGGGAAACGCGTGGTAGAACGGCTTCTTCTCGATCGGATCGACCGCGAGGCTGGAGACGTAACCGAAGGGGACGCGCAGCTCGCCGTCGCGGTTGAACCGCACCCGGCAGACGCCGTCGCGACCGGGCAGGACCTTGCAGCGGTGCCCACAGGCCCGGCAGCGAACGGCCCCGTCACCCTCGGGCGTGGCGAGTTCCGCCGCGGCGGGCGCGGTGTGCTCCGAAAGCAGCTTCTTGAGCGAGATCAGTCGCGGCGTCGGCGAAGGCATGACGACACTCGGACCCGGACGGCCGCCGGGTCCCGGCGGGGACCACCGGCGGCAGGTTACCCGGGGCCACGTTGGCCCGGCAGGACAGTCGGTCGGCCCACGCTGTGGTATTCAAAATTGTAGCGGGCCGGCGTGGCCAGGGCATAGAGGTTGCGTCCGTCGAAGATCACTGCCTGGCGCATGGCCGATCGCATCCGCTCGAAATCCGGGCTGCGGAACTCCATCCACTCGGTCATGATGACCAGGGCGTCGGCCCCGGGCAGGGCGGCGTAGGGGTCGTCGCAGTAGCGCACCCGGTCGCCGAGCACCCGTCGGGTGCTGGTCATCGCCTGCGGGTCGTGTACGACGACCTCGGCGCCGGCCCGCAAGAGGTCCTCGATGATCGCCAGGGCCGGCGCCTCGCGCACGTCATCGGTCTGCGGCTTGAAGGCCAGGCCCCACACGGCCAGCCGCCGGCCGCGCAAGTCGGAACCCAGCCGCTCCTTGATTCGCCGGGTCATCAACTCGCGCTGCGCCAAGTTGCGGCGGTGGACGGCTTCGAGCAGGGTGCAGTCGGCCCCCGCGGCCCGGCCGAAATTGGCCAACGCCTGCACGTCCTTCGGAAAGCAGCTTCCACCGTAGCCGAGTCCGGGATACAGGAAGTGGTGCCCGATGCGCTGGTCGGAGCCCATGCCGCGGCGGACCTCGTTGATGTCCACGTCCAGCCGGCCGCAGATTTCGGCGATTTCGTTGATGAAGCTGATGCGCGCGGCGAGGTAGGCGTTGGCGGCATACTTGGTGAGCTCGGCCGCCCCGCGGCTCATGCGCAGGATCGGGCGGTTGTTACGCACGAACGGCTCGTGCAGCTCGGCGATCTCGTCGCCGGCCGCCTGGTCCTCGGCCCCGATGACGACGCGGTCCGGCCGCAGGAAGTCCTGAAGGGCGGTGCCCTCTTTGAGGAACTCGGGGTTGCTGACGACTGGGCAGCGGTGGGTGGTGAGTGCGGCGACGAGGGACTCGATACGCGTGCCGGTGCCGACGGGCACGGTGCTCTTGATGACGATGATCGCCGGTCCCGTCAACGCGCGCGCCGCCCCCGCCGCCGCCGCTTCGAGCGACGACAAGTCCGCCGACCCGTCCGCGCGCGGCGGCGTGCCGACGGCCAGGAAGATGACATGGGCCCCGGGGACGGCGGCCGTCACGTCGGTCGCAAAGCGAAGCCGCCCCGCCTGGGTGTTCTTCCGCACCAGTTCCGCCAGCCCGGGCTCGAAGAACGGGCACGTGCCGGCCCGCAGGGCGGCAATCTTCTCGGCGTCACTGTCCACCGCGACCACGTCGTTGCCGGTGTCGGACAAACACGCCGCCGTGACCAGTCCCACGTACCCGCTGCCGATGACGGCGATCTTCATGGTACTTCTCCGCGGTTCCTTCGGTATAACGTCGGTTACGGGGGGCCGACGCTACGCCAGTCGGTAAGCGCGTGCCGCCACGTGGGTCGGCCGCGCGGCGAGGCTGGCGCGTGATAAGAAGACCGGCGCGCGGCCCAGGTCCACACCTGCCGCGCCGCTTTACCTTGACCCCTTATCACGTTATCACCTTATCACAATCCCCGGCTGTGGAGCAGTCCATGCGCGTTCTGGTCACGGGTTGTGCGGGTTTCATCGGCTGTCACCTGACGCGGCACCTGCTGGAGGCGGGGCATGACGTGGTCGGGGTGGATAACCTCGGCACTGGCCGCCGGGAGAACCTGGTGCCCTTCGCCGATCACCCGCGTTTCCGCTTCGTCGAGCACGATATCGTGCAGCCGCTGCCGGTCGCGGGGCCGTGGGACCGCATCTACGATATGGCCTGTCCCGCGTCGCCGGTGGACTTCGGCCCGCGGCGACTGGAGATCCTGGCCGTTTGTTCGCGGGGCGTGGAGAACCTGGCGGAGGTCGCCCGGCAGCACGGGGCCCGCCTGTTGCACGCCAGCACGAGTGAGGTTTACGGCGACCCGCTGGAGCACCCGCAGCGGGAGTCCTACTGGGGGCACGTGAACCCGATCGGGCCGCGGTCGTGTTACGACGAGGGCAAGCGCTTCGCCGAGGCGTTGCTGACGGCGTATGCCGCCGCGCACGGGCTGGCCGTCCGCCTGCCGCGGATTTTCAACACGTACGGCCCCTTCATGCGGGCGGACGACGGGCGGATGCTGCCCACGTTCATCATGCAGGCCCTGCAAGGTCGGCCGCTGACGGTGCATGGCGACGGGAGCCAGACCCGCAGCTTCTGCTACGTGAGCGACCTGGTGGCGGGACTGGTGCGTCTGATGGAAAGCGACGTGACCGGCCCCGTTAATCTCGGAAACCCGGTCGAGATTACCGTAATGGAGGCCGCCCGCGAGGTGCTGCGGCTGACCGGCAGCGCCAGTCCGATCATCCAGGCGCCGCGGCCGCCCGACGACCCCGCCGTCCGACGTCCCGATATCACCCTGGCCCGCACGCTGCTGGGTTGGACGCCCGTGGTCGAACGGGCGGACGGCTTCGCCCGGACGATTGCGTGGTTTCGGGACGGCGGCCGGGGGTAGCACATGGGCTTATCCGACAAGCGGGTCGGAGCGCGTCCGAGATTCCCCCGCCTTGGCCTTGGGGTGGCCGTTTTCTTCCGTCGTTTGAACTCAGCCTGACCGACCGGTGGTTCTTGCCGAACTGTAGGTTGGGCCGCGCGGTCGTTGCCCGACGCGCGGAGGGCGCGCGCCCGATCGCGGAGACCGGACGACCTGGTTCGACGCCGGCGACGGCGCGGTCGGACCTCCGCGGGACGCGTGGTTGTGGTTGAGGACGGCGGCATGAACACACGCACGTGGGTTCCGGCGTATCGCGGTGGTACCCCGGGTGCCGGCCTGCCGGGCAACGAGTCGCAGCTCCGGGCGCACCTCATGAGCCTGCTGGCGGAGAAGGAGGTGCTCGGGCGGGAGCTGCTACGCTGCCATGAGCAACTCAACCTGGTGTTTGAGATCACGGGGCACATCTCCCGCCTGCACGATCCGGACGTGATCCAGTCGGCCCTGCTGCGCCGTTATGCGGACGTGATGCTGGCCGGGGCCTTGTTCCTGGACCGCGGCGGCTGCTGCATGCGGATCGAGATCGCCGAAACGGGGGTCCGGTCGCTGGAGCTCAAGCCCGAGAACGTGCGCGAGACGCTCGCCGCGCTGATTGAAACGGTGCGCCAACGCCGACACTCGTGGGCCCCGGTGCTCAGTCCGCAGCAGGCGGCCGAGCTGAACGGCGCGCGGGTGCTGCTGGGCACGCTGCCGCGGGCCGACACGGACCTGGGCGTGGTGATCGCGCTGCGGGATGCCGACGAGCCCCCCTTCGACCGCGGGGACGTGCTGGCGTCCGAGTCCGTGCTGGCCTACGGGGCGCAGGTGCTCAGCAACGTGCTCATGGTCCGCCACCTCCAGCGCACCGCGCTGGAGACCGTCTGCACGCTCGTCAACGCCATCGACGCCAAGGACAACTACACGTCGGCCCACTCGGAGCGCGTCGGCGGGTTCGCCCGGATCACGGGCGAGGCCCTGGGGCTGTCACGCAGCCGGCTCCAGACGCTCGAATGGGCCGGGTTGTTGCACGACATCGGCAAGATCGGCGTGCCCGAGCAAATCCTCAACAAGCCGGGCGTGCTGACGCCCGACGAGTTCGAGCAGATGAAGAAGCACTCGTCGATCGGGTACGAGGTGCTCAAGCCGGTGGCCCAGTTCGAGCCGGTCCTCGACGCCGTGCGCTACCACCACGAGAACTACGACGGCTCCGGCTATCCGCAGGGCCTGGCCGGGGAGCAGATCCCGCTCGACGCCCGCATCATCCACGTCGTCGATGTGTTCGACGCCCTGACGACGACGCGGCCGTATCGGGCGGCGTACGAGATCCCGCAGGCCATCGCCCTACTCGAAGAAGGCGCCGGGCACGTGACGGACCCCGAGATCACGCGCCTGTTCATCGACACCCTCTGCCGCTTCATGACCGCCGACCCGGCCGGGTTCCGTGCCCGCTTTGGTCATCTCGGCGAGGGACAGGAGTAACGGACACCGTTTCACGGAGGTCTACGCCGTGTTCAGCCGCAAGCCCGTCCGCCTGGTTGAAGCGCTCATCGCGGTCGGGATGCTGGCGTTGGTGGCGACGGCGGTGGCCCCGCGCTGGGGCGCCGCGGCGCCGGGGACGCGGTCGGCGGTCGGCCCGGACGCCACCCTCCGCCAGGACCTGCAGGTGTGGCGCGTGGCCGTCGAGGCGTACTACCGGGACCACGGCGTGTTTCCGGGGCAGACGGACGACGGGCAGAACTCCGCCGGCACTGCCGCCGCCGTCGTCGCCCAGCTCACCGGCTTCACCGACGAGGCCGGACAGGTCTCCACGACGCCGCGCGGCAGGTTCCGGTTCGGTCCGTATCTGCGCCGCGGGATTCCGGCCTGCCCCGTGCCGCCGCGCGAAGGGCTGCGCGGTCTGCTGGTGGTTCGCGGTTCGGCGGCGCCGGCTTTCCAGGGGGAGGCGAAGGACGCGGGCTGGGTCTACAACTGCGACACGGGGGAGGTGGTGGTCAATTCGAACCACTTGGACGGGGCCGGTCGGGCGTTCCTGCGCTATTGATGACGCGCCGCTCCCGCCGTGACGCCCGCCGAATGGGAATTCGCGATCGCGCCGCATGGGAAGGCGGGGCCCCGCGGCCGGTTCAGCAACAGCGCCGCCGCGCTACAGCAGCACGCCGCCGGTCAGGCCCACCGTGACCGCCGTCCACAATTTCCCGTCGGGCGAATCGAAGTGCGTGTAGGCGACGGCGTCCCGGCGGCGACGCTGCGTGAGGAGTTGCAGCCCGGTCCCGCTGATCACGGTCGGGAAAGCGAACTTCACGGCCACGTTGCGGGCGCTGAGGGCGAGCTTCACGCGGCCGGCCACGATGTTCGTCAGCTCCCCGATCGCATCGCCCATGTCCAGGCCCGCGAGGGGGGTTGGGCTGCCGGCGAAGCGGGCCGCGATCTTGCCCGCCGCGGCGTGCGTGAACCCCAGCCCCAGCGACCAGTGCAGGTCGCCAAAGAGCGTAATCATGCTCAGGACGACCTCGCCGTGCCGGATGGCTTCGTCCACGGGTACGGACGTGAGCGTCAGCCCGCAAGCCTTGCTGAGCACCTGCTGCAAGCTGGCCGGGACGCACTCGCCGTGCGGGACCACACAGGGGCCCTGGGCTTCGGGCAGGCTGTCGACCAGGGTCTTCAAGCCGGTCCGCAGGCGGTCGCGGTCGACCGGCTTCAGCAGAAACGCGGCCACGCCGGGCTCGCTCATCGCCTCCTGTAAACGCTTGGTGTCGGACTCGCCGGTGATCATGACGGCCGGCGGGCAGCCGGGGTGGCGTTTGCGCAATTCACGAATGAGCGCCAGACCGCCCATGCGGGGCATATTCAGGTCGATGAACATCAGTTGCGTCTGGTCCGGCTCGAACTTCTCCAGCGCCTCGAGTCCGTCTGCGGCTTCCACGAACGTGAACTCGGCCAAACCGGCCTGCTTCAACGCCGCGATGGTCATCTTGCGCGTCGTGGTCGAATCTTCGACGACGAGCGCGTGAATGTGTCGGGCCATACTGGACCTCTTGGACACGCGTGCCGCGCCGCTGCGGGAGACGTCGGCTCCTCCGCATTGTCGCGGCTGGACGGCCGCCGCAAAAGGGGGCCGGCGTCGTTTCGCCTGCCGGCACACCATCGGCGGCGGCGCCTCCCTTGGCCCGGGCCCGCCGACGCGCTTATAATCCCGCGCTTCCATGATGTCCGCGCAGCCCATGACGTGCCCGTGGGGGACCGGAGACCTACGACGTGCCTGACTCTGCACCCGGGTTCCTGGAGCGCCACCATTTCGCCCTGCGGCGGTTGCACTCGCTGAGCGGGATCGTGCCGGTCGGCGTGTTCCTCATCAATCACTTGCTGGCGAACTCGACCGCGTTCCTGGGGCCGGGCCATTTCAACCACCACATCGAGCTGATCCACAGCCTGCCGTGGTTGCTGGCCATCGAGATCGTCTTCATCTTCATCCCGCTGGCGTTTCACGGGGCCTACGGCGTCCTGATCGCCTGGCAGGGCAAGCTCAATCAGAACCAGTACCCCTACATGGACAATTGGCGGTACACGCTCCAGCGCGTCACCGCCTGGATCACCGTCGTGTTCGTGCTCGTCCACCTGGCGCATTTCCGCTTCGCGCACTGGTTCGGCGTGATGGAGTACAAGGCCGCCCACGACGACCCCGGGTTCTTCTTCTTCACCAAGGCCGGCTTCCACGGCCTGTGGCTGCCGTTGTGGGTGTGGATGGTGGTCTACGCGATCGGCCTGACGGCGGCGGTGTACCACTTCTGTAACGGCATCGTGACCTTCTGCATCACCTGGGGCATCACCACCGGCGTCGCGGCCCGCAAGCGGATGTCGGTCGTGGCCGGCGGCCTGGCCCTGGTGCTGATGGCCTGGGGCATTCTGTCCCTGGTCGCGCTCGCGCAGCCGCCGAAAGACTCGGAGCGCAAGAGCACCGTGGTGGGCCGGACGCACGCCGTCCTGACCGTCGAGGGCCCGTCCGTGGCCGCGCGGCCGTCACCCGCTACGGGCCGTCGGGAACATGGAACCTCGGACGGGAGGGCGAGCCTCCCGGCGAGCCGTGGCTCGGCAGGCGCCTCGTCCGCCCGGGTTGTACGTTCGCGAATGCCCGTTTAGCCGACGGCGGCCGGCGCACCCCCGGGGTGACCGCGGAGCAAGTAGAGCAAGAGACTATGGCCAAGCAACGTGTAGCAGTCGTCGGCGGCGGGTTGGGCGGGTTGTGGGCCACCCTGCGGTTGGCCGAAGCCGGCCATCCTGTCGATCTGTTCTCCCTGTTTCCCGTCAAACGCTCGCACTCGTGCTGTGCCCAGGGCGGCATCAATGCCGTCCTCGACGTCAAAGGCGAGCACGACTCGGTGTGGCAGCACATCGTCGATACGATCAAGGGCGGCGACTACCTCGCCGACCAGCCCCCCATCAAGAGCCTGTGCGAGGAGGCCCCCGGCCTCATCCGCACCTACGACCGCATGGGCGTCACCTTCAGCCGCACGCCCGAGGGCAGCATGGACCAGCGGCTGTTCGGCGGCGTGAAGAACCGGCGGACGTGCTTCGCCGGCGCGACGACCGGGCAGCAGCTCCTATACTCAATTGACGAGCAGGTGCGGGCCCAGGAAGCCAAGGGGCTCGTGAAGAAGTACGAGTACTACGAGTTTCTGTCGGCGGTGCTCGACGACGCCGGCACGTGCCGCGGGCTCGTCGCGCTCGACCTGAAGAGCGGGCAGGTGCGGGCGTTCCGCAACGACGCCGTCATCCTGGCCACCGGCGGCCTGGGGCTGATCTGGGGCCGCTCGACGATGTCCACGAACTGCACGGGGGCCGCCGCCGCCCGGGTGTACCAACAGGGGGCGAAGTTCGCCAACGCCGAGTTTGCCCAGTTCCACCCGACCGCGATGAAGGGGCACGACAAGTTGCGGCTGATGTCCGAGGCTTGCCGCGGTGAGGGCGGGCGCATCTGGGTGCCGCGGAAGGCCGGCGACCGGCGCGACCCACGGCAGATTCCCGAGGACGAGCGGTTCTACTTCCTCGAAGAGTGGTATCCGACCTACGGCAACACCGTGCCGCGCGACGTGGCCTCGCGGGCGATCGTCCGCGCGACGCGGCAGATGGGCCTCGGCCTCGACGGCGGCGACGTCGTCTACCTCGACCTGTCCCACAAGCCGCGGGAGTTCCTCGAGCGGCGCCTCGGCGGCATCCTCGAAATGTACCAGACCTTCTCCGGCGAAGACCCCTACACCGGACCGATGAAGGTTTTCCCCGCCATGCACTACACGATGGGCGGGCTGTGGGTCAGCTACGAGACCGACAGCAAGACCGGCGGCATGGCCCGTGTGCATCCAAAGAACCACGCCACGACCATCCCCGGCCTGTACGCCTGCGGCGAGTGCGACAGCGGGTATCACGGGGCGAACCGGCTCGGTGCCAACTCACTGCTGAGCGCTTCGTTCAGCGGTCGTGTGGCGGGCGACGCGACCGTCGCGTATCTGAAGGGACTCAAGTCGAGCTGCGACAAGCTGCCGGCCAGCCTGTATGACGGCCAGGCCCGGCGGCAAACGGAGACCAACAAGGCCCTGCTGTCGCGCGACCGCGGCGAGAACGCGACCACGTTGCACCATAAGCTCGGCGAGCTGATGCAGACGCACGTGTTCGTGGAGCGCGACAACGCCGGGTTGGACCAGGCCCTGGCCGGGATCGCCGAACTGAAGGAGCGGTCGCGGAACATCGCCCTGGACGACCATTCAAACTGGTCGAACCAGTCGTTGCCCTGGGCGCGGCAGGTGCAGGACATGCTCGTGCTGGCGGAGGTCATCACCAAGGGCGCCCGCCTGCGCGACGAGTGCCGCGGCTCGCACTACAAGGCCGAGTTCGAGCTCAAGGTGCCGGAGGGCAAGTTCGCCGGCGACCCCGAATACGAAGACTACAAGGCCCGCTGGAAGGCCAACAACGAGAAGTGGATCCGGCACACGATCGCGACGCACACCCCGGACGGCCCCAAGATCGACTACCACCCCGTGGACCTGTCGATCCTGCCGCCCGAGACGCCGCGGGACTACAGATAAACACAGAGGCCCAGAGACGCAGAGAAGAAGAGCTTTGAGAGGAAGACCTTTGAGCGAGAGACTTCGTCAATCCAAATCGCCGTGCGCGATTCGGCGGCGCCTATGGAGAGGGCGAGCCTC
>CAYWYJ010000014.1:0-15287 GCA_964462635.1 uncultured Planctomycetales bacterium | reverse complement strand
AATCGGCGGGGGGGGTTGGGGCGGCGCGTTGGTCGTGGGCGCGCCGCCCGGCGCCCCGCGGCTCGGCAGGAGCCTCGCCCTCCCGCGCCACATGTTCGCGCACGGTCATTTGGAGGCTGCCCCGGAACCCCCCCCTCTCAGGGAGGGGTTGGGGGAGGGTCGGGATCTCCCGGGAACGGCCCCTTGCGCCGTCCTGTCTCTGAAGATACGCGGGAGCATGGCACAGGTACTACCCTCTGTGTTCTCTGTGCCTCTGTGGTGATATGGAACTCTTGACATGAGCGACCTGATTCGTTTTCGCATCAAACGCCAGGACGGCCCCGACGCGGCCCCGTACTGGGACGAGTTTCACTTGCCCTACGCCCCCGGGCACAACGTCATCTCCGCGCTGCTCGTCCTGCGCGAGAACCCGGTCAACGTCCGCGGTCAGCGCGTCCCGCCGGTGGCCTGGGAATCCAACTGCATGGAGGAGGTCTGCGGGGCCTGCACGATGCTGGTCAACGGCGTCCCGCGGCAGGCCTGCGCCGCCCTGGTCGACGAACTGGAGCAACCGATCGTCCTGGAGCCGCTGACGAAGTTTCCGGTGGTCCGCGACCTGGTCGTTGATCGGCAGAAGATGTTCGACGCCCTGCTGAAAGTGAAGGCGTGGGTGCCCATCGACGGCTCGTGGGACATTCACCGCCACGCGCCGCTGTTCTCCCCCGGCGAGCAATCGCTGCAATACCTCTTCTCGCGCTGCATGACCTGCGGTTGCTGCATGGAGGTCTGCCCGCAATACCACAAGGACAGCCGCTTCATCGGCCCCGCCCCCCTCGGCCAGGCCCGCCTGCACAACGAGCACCCGACCGGGTCGTATTTCAAGGAGGAGCGCCTGCACGTCCTGATGGAGCCCGGTGGCGTCGCCGACTGCGGCAACGCCCAGAACTGCGTCAAGGTCTGCCCCAAGGACATCCCCCTGACGCAGGCCATCGGCGAACTCGGCCGGCAAACCACGATGCAGTGGCTACGCGATCTGTTCACCAAGTAGGGAATGTCAGCCGCGGCAGCGTAGCGGCTCGCCACAGCGAGTCGCTACGCCGGGCGGTGGCCTTGCCCCGCTACGCCCGGCCTTCGCGTTTGATCTGGCGGTACAGCTTGAACAGCTCCCGGAAAGCCCGCAGGATCACCCGCAGGTTCGCGCCGGTCTGTTGCCCCGCGGTGCGCGGGTAATGGTGGACGCCGAGCTGCGCGATGCGCAGTCCCAGGTTACGGGCCTTGGCGAGCATCTCGGTGTCGATGAGCGCCCCCCGGCTGTGCAGCTCGATGCGGTCGATGAACGTCTTGGGGTAAATCTTGAACGCACAGTCGATGTCCCGGAGCCGGATCGCAAACAGCAGATTGACCAGCGTGCTCCACGCCCACGCGTTGAGCTTCCGCAGCCACGGGTCCTGCCGGTCGAGCCGGTAACACGACACGATGTCGTGCGTTTCCAGCAGGGGCAGCAGTCGCGGCAGCTCGTTCAGGTCGAACTGCCCGTCGCCGTCGGTGTAGAAAACCCAGTTCTTCGTCGCCTCACGGAACCCACGCGTCAGCGCCCCGCCGTACCCCTGGTTCGGCCGATTGTGGACCGCCCGCACCTCGGGAATCTCCGCGGCCAGCCGGTCGGCGATTTCGCCGGTCCAGTCACGGCTGCCGTCGTTTACGATGAGCACTTCCAGGTCGTCTGCGATCCGCCGGCCGACTGCGACCGCGGCCCGCGTCACGCGCTCGACGTTCGCCTCCTCGTTGTAGCACGGGTAGAAGATGGTGAGGGAGAAGGGCTTCAGCGGCGGTCGGTCCACGCCAGCCTCCGTCGGCCGCCGCGCGGGTCAGGGAGTGCTCCCCACGTCCAACGGCCAGCACACCGGCGCCGCGGTGGCCGCGCCCGAGAGATAGACCTGCAACTCGCGGCGACCGGGCTCGATTCTAAGAGCGAGCAGATCGGGCTGCAACGTAACGGACTGCCGCGCCGCCAGCCGCAGGCGGTACGCGGTGGCCAGCGGCCCGTCCTCCTCGCGCACCCGGTACGCGACCGGCTCGCCGTCGAGGCGCAACAGCGGCATGATCTCCGCCGCCTGCGGGCCGCGGTTCAGCAGCTCCACGGTCCCCGTCCATTCGTTGGATACGACGCAATCGGCGCCGATCGTCACGGTCCGCGGCCCGGCGAAGCGCACGACGATGTCCGGTCGCGGCGGCGGCGGCCCGGTGCCGACGACGGCCCGCACGGTCCCCTTGTCCGGCACGTCGATCGCCACGCGACAATCCCACACGCCGTCCACCCCGTCGGCCCGCTCGATCTGCCCCCCATCGCACCATGGGCGCCGCTCGCCCCCCTGCCGAACCAACACACGCACGGCGAGATGGTCGAGACGGAACGGCAACGTACTGAGCACCGTGAATCCCGCGCGCGACCGCGACCCGTCGTTGGGGCTGTCGAAGGAGAGTTGCAGGCGACCGACCGGTATCGCTGTCGGCAGTCCCGCGGACCCGGCCGGTCCGTAGAGCGTGACGCGCTCGCCCTCCAGGTCGACGACGCGGTAGTGGCTCACCCCCGGTGCCCCGTGGCGGGTCGTCGTGCTGGCGGGCGGCGTGCGCAGCCCGATGGTTGCCGCAGCCGCACCGACCCCCAAGGGCTCGGCGTCCGTCGACTCCTTCGTCCAGCCGCCGGCCAACCAAAGCCCGACCCGACCCGGCCCGAGCAGTGTTGCCAGGGCGCCGGTTTGCTGCCAGTGATCGAACAGGCCCCGGCCGGAATCGTGCGCCACGACGAACGTCATGCGCTGTTGCGGGCGCGTTTCCGACAGCTCGCGCTCGATCCAGGCCACCTGGTCGACGTCATCCGACACGGGGCGCGCCGGCATGTCGTACAGGACCAACCCTCGGTAGGCCCCGAGTTCGATGGTGCCGATGGGACTCGGCGCCATGTAGCGGCTGTAGAGCGCGACCTCGTCGTGGTCGCCGCACGCCAGCAGCACGGGGGCGTCGAATCGTGCCAGGAAGTCGGACAGTCGGCGCCAGCCCGCGTCCGGGTCCGGGTGCGTCACGTCGAGGTAGTCCCCCGTGGCGACGATCAGGGTCGGCGCGACCAGGTTGATCTCGTCGATGAGCCGCTGGTCGAAGTCCGGCACGCCCAGCTCGCCCACGTGCATATCGCCCAGGTGGACCAGCCGCACGCGCCGATCCAGCCGCGCCACGGCCACCGCGTGACGGCCGACGGTCGTCCCGGCGGCCCCCCGGACCTCGAGATCGTACGTGCGCTCGAGGGCGTCGCTCGGCACCGCGAGACGGTACATGCCGTCCGCGGGCGGCTCCGTGGACGGGGGCGTCAGTTGGTGGCGTTGTGCCGGGGGCCGCGTGGACACCAGCTCGAAGCTGAGCTCATCGCCGGGCTCCGTAGGCTGGACCACCACGGCCAGGGTTCCGCCCGGGGGCACAAACGCGGGGCGTCCTTGCGTAGGCCAGACCAGCACGGGCGTCGCCGGCCCGGCCGTCGGAACCTGCTGCGCGCCGAGTGTGCCGCTGGCGACCGCCAGGAGCCAGAACGCGGTCGGCACGCGCACGCGGATGGCGAGAAGGGTGGGCAACAACTGCGCTCCTTGTGAGACGAGACGGCGCGGTCTAAGCTGTCATCGTGACGCCGACGGAGCCCACTTCAATTAGTGCTACGCTGCGCGAGTGGCTGCGCAACGAACGCCGACTAGGCGTGCCGCACTGGCCCCGACCGGAGACGCCGCCCGTGGCCGAACCAAGTTCGGCGGCCCCGGGGACGAGGGCGACCGCCCCGGCCGTCAGGTCAGTCGCCGACACGCCGGCTACGGGGAACGCGACGACGGCAACGCTCTTCGTGGATGATCCGAGTCTGCCGGCGTTGTGCCGCGAGGAGCTGTCGAGCACGGCGGCGGCGGACGCCCTGACCGAGCTGGACGCCAAGCACGTGCGCGGCTGCACGCGCTGCCGGCTTCATGCCGGGCGCACGCAAACGGTCTTTGGGGTGGGGTGTCCGCGGCCGGCGCTCGTGTTCGTTGGCGAAGGACCGGGGGCGGAAGAGGATGCGCAGGGATTGCCGTTCGTCGGCCGGGCGGGGCAACTGCTGACACGCATGATTGCGGCGATGACGCTAACCCGCGAACAGGTCTACATTTGCAACGTCGTGAAGTGCCGGCCCCCGGGCAATCGCACGCCCGCGGACGACGAAATGGAGACCTGCTGTCCCTTTCTTTTCCGCCAGTTGGCCATTCTCCGTCCTACGGTGATCGTGGCCCTCGGTCGCCCGGCAACCCAGACCCTCCTGGTGACCAAGACCCCCATAACCAAGCTGCGCGGAACCTTCCACGATTTCCCACCCCCGGCGTTAGCCCACCTGGGGCTTCCACCCGCCCAGCTTATGCCCACGTTTCACCCGGCGTACTTGCTGCGCAACCCACCGGCCAAGGCGGACGCCTGGAAGGACCTCCAGGCCGTCATGCGTGTCCTCGGGCTCCGCGTGCCCGGTTCCACTCGGTAGGTTCAGCACAGCCCGGGAATTGCCCGTACGGGCTCTGCCCCGTGTACCCGGCCGCGACCGTGCAGGCACGGGCGGCCGGTGCCCCAGTCCAAAACCCGGGTGTTTACCCCGTAGCAAACCGAACGATGGGACGTATGCTGGATATCCGCGTGGCGCGGCCGGGTCGCGGCATCCCTGGGCCACGTCGGCCAGAAGCCCTGAGTGCCATGGAGAGGCGCACGCATGTCGCGTGACGAGCAACGGACCCTGCCGACCACGTGCTTGCTGGGCCATTCCGCCCTGGACCGCCTGGCCTATCGCCGCCTGCTCGTCCAGGAGTATCAGCTCGAACTGGCGGTGGACACCGACTTCCGCCCCATTTCCGTCTGGACCGCGCTCCGGTACCAGCCCGACCTGGTGCTGGTCGATGCCGACCGCTTCCAACGTGACGTCCTCGACGCCCTGCAAATGGTCGCACGCCTGCGGCCGCAAGCACGCATCCTCGTCCTCAGCTCCGGCGTCGAGCCGAGCCATGTCGAAGCCTGGGCCCGCTGCCCGCTGCACGGCTACGTCGTGAAGGATGGGGCGCTCGACGAGCTCCGCGCCGCGCTCGAGGCCCTCTGCGCCGGCCGCGAGTACTTCAGCGCCGGCATCCGCGAGGCCCTGGCGCGGGGCGAGCGGCAGAGCAACGGCGTCGCCCGCCTCACCCGCCGCGAAGCCGAGCTGCTGCCCCTGCTGGCCAGCGGGATGACGCTCCGCGACGCGGCGCGGCAGATGACGATCAGCTACAAGACGGCGGACGCTTACCGGACGACGCTGCTGCGAAAGCTGGGCGTGCACGATCGCGTCGAGTTGGCCCGCTACGCGATCCGCGCGCGCATCATTGATCCTTGACGGGCCGTCCCGGGGTTTGTGCGGGAGGCAGCGCGACGGTCGGCCGCGTGCCGACCGTCGGCGCTATGCCGCGGTGAGCGCACGCCGCGCACGGTGCATGCCGCGCACAGCCCCCGCTGCGGCGGCGTGTTCAGGGCGTCTGATACAACGCCCGGCCGCGCAGCTCCGCGGCGCGCTGCACCACGTCATCCGTCGCGGGGGGGTCCGCCCGCTCCAGCACAAACGTCGGCAGGGTGTGCTCATCGCGGATCGTCCCGGCCACGAGCGTCTCGGCGACGAGGTCGAACGGCGGGTACTGGTACCACGGCGCGTCGAGGTGGTAGCTCGTCTTCACCGTCTTGTACCCGGGCTTGCGGAGCACGATGTCGTAGTGCCCGTACCACAGGAAATGGAACTTCACCGGGCTGACGCCCACCTCTTCGTCGTTCACCGTGACGAGGGCCCCGGGCGGGTCCGTTTGAATTCGCGCCGTCCGTTCCACACAGCCCGGCACCAACAACCCCGCCGTCAGCACCGCCAACCATGACCACCTGGGTCGCTTCATGTCGATCGCCTGCTCGCTGTGCGGCGGCCTGCCGACGGCCCCGCGATGCCGGCGGCATTGTAGGCCGAGGGGAGGGTCACGTCACCCAGCCACCGTCACGCCAAGCAGGTGAACGCGACTGGTTATGAGCGCTTGCACCGGGCGGGGACCGCACCACGCCGGATTATTCGGCGGGCCACCGGTCGGCGGTCGTGGCCCGGATGGTTGTCGCCCCCATTTAATGTTGCCGACCGGCACCGTCCGACGCGTCGCCGATCTGCCGGTCCCGCGGGCGAGCGCGGCGCATCTTCCGGGACGAAGGGATGGGGCGTTCCGATAGCCGGGGTCCGCCGGGGTTGGTCACGTTCGGCGGACGGCGGGCTGGTCGCGCCGGACGGCAACGTCCGCAATGTGGGCCGGGTCGGGCCGTCAAGTCGTCTCCGCCGCGGGACGAATACACCAACGCACCGACGGTGCGCGGCTTCCCAGGAGGACCTATGCCGACCTTGTGCCTCACCCGCCGCAAGACCCAGCTCGAGTTGCTCGCGCAGCTCTGCCAGGAGCGTCATCGCGTGGACATCGTGCCGCCGGCGACCGCCCCGACGTCCGACGCGATTCCCGCGCGGTTCCTGGCCTTGGAGTCCGACGGCGTGCTACTGGAGTGGCCGCCGGGCGGCGTGGACGATGCGCTGGTGGTCGACGCCACGATCACGGCCCTTTTTGAACACGAGCAGCGGAGTTACGCGTTCCGCACCGAGACCTACGGCCGCGTGCGGTGGACCTGCCCGCGTCGTGGACCGGTGGCGGCGTGGAAGCTGCGTCTGCCGCTGCGAATCGACGAGCGTCCCCCGCGTCGCCACACGCGGCTCCGGCTCAGCGAATTGGGCGCCATCGCGGCCCGCTTCACAAGCGTGGCCGAACCCGACCGGCGCTTCGCCGTGCGACTGCAAGACCTGTCGGCCGGCGGCTTGCAGGCGGTGGTGTCCGGGCGGCCCGGGGTCGCGGTACGCCCGGGGGAGCTGTACTGGACCCAGTTCGCGTTACCGGGCGAGGACGACGTACTCGAGTTCGTCGTGCGGGTCGCCCACACGCGGGTCAGCCCCCAGGACGGCGCGCTCGTGTTCGGTTGCACGTTCTGCCCGGGCGACGACCCGACGCCGCGGCGGCGGCAACTCGAACGGATCGAGCGGTATGTGTCCCGACGCCGGGAAGCGGGCCATGACCGTCCGGCTTCGCTTTCGGGGAGAGGAGAATAGCGCATGTTGGTGACCCTGGATCTGACGGTGCGGCAGGCGGCCCGGGCCCTGGCCCAGGCCGTGCAGACGCACGCGAAACTCGAGATCGAGCCGCGGCCGGAGGTCCACAGCGCCCTGCTGTGGGGCAGTCTCACCGGCCGCGACGGGGACGTCCTGCAAGTCGATCTCCACGACTTCGGCCGCGACCTGCCCCTGGCCCCGCTCATCGGGGCGATGTGCGACGTCCGCACGATCCTCTCCGGCCAGTTGTGCATGTTCTCAACGTTCATCGTGGACGTGGGCGAGACCTCGGTCCCGCAGCGTCTCCTGCTGGCGATTCCGCCGACCATTCAGATCGCCAACCGGCGGCGTTTCGCCCGCAAGACGCCGACCGAGCCCGTCCCCCTGCGCCTGACCGTCCCGGGAAACCCGACTCCCTTTGTCGCCATTCTCACCAACATCGGCCCGAGCGGGTTGGCCTGCCGCGTCGTCAGCCAGGAGCTGGACGAGATCCTCTTCATCGGCGACCCGATTCGCCTCGACTTCGTTCTGCCCTGGTCCAACGACGCGTTCAGCCTGGTTGGCAACGTGTGCAGCAAGAACCCCGCCGGGGAAGAGCACCATCGGATCATCGGCTTCGAGTTCACCTCCGACGATCCCCCCGCCGTGGAGCGTCTGCGTGCCGCCCTCACCGAGGAGACGGCCCGACTGATCGAGAAGGACGGTGCGCTATGAAGCCCCGGCGCCTGCTGGCCCCCCGCGAGGCCGCCGACATCTTCGATCGCGCCGTCCAGGAGCACGCGCTGGCCGTCTTGACCCTCCAGGACGGCACACAGTGGCAGACCTTCAAGTCGCGGTTCCTCGAACGCGACCCGCGCGGGCGATTCTTCGTCCTGGACTTCCTCCCCAACAACGACGAGCCCCTGCCGGCGCTGGCCCCTGGCCAGTACCTGGGCGTCAGCTTCCGTCAACGGAGCCGTAAGCTGCTCTTCGCGACCGTCGTGGAGGCCAAGGGCCATTTCCTGCTGGAGGACAAACGCTCCGTTCCCGCCGTCCGCTACCGCTGGCCCGACAGCCTGACCGAGCTCCAGCGCCGTGCGTACTACCGCACGCCCGTGCCGCCCGACACCCATCTCCTGGTTCACCTGTGGCCGGGCGGCGTGCAGGCTCGTGGCAGCGCCCAGGCCACCAGCCTTCAGGTGACCGTCGGCGAGCTCGCGGACCTGTCCTGTGGCGGGGCCTTGGCCCGGCTACAGCAGACCGAGAGGCCGGACTGGCTTGACCAGCAAACGCTCGGCGCGGAAATCCACCTGCCGGACGGGCGGTCGCCCGTGCTGCTCGACGTGCGCTTTCGCGGCGTCCGGGCGGACGAGGCGGGGGTGTTGCTGGCCGCGATCCAGTTCGTCGGGCTCGAACTGAGCCTCGATGGTCGCGCGGTCCTGCAACGCCTGGCCAACTCGGTGCAACGGCTCCACCGTCTGGGGCTCGTGGCCGATCACCGCGACTCCGACGCAAACCTCAATAACTTCTGAGCCTCCGGCCACCTGTCCGGGAGCCGCCGGGGCGTGTCGAGACGCCCGGCGAGAAAGTGCGGTCCGCGCGACACCTTTTCGGACGGTGGTTGTTACATAGAGTGGAACGCTTCAATAGCCCATCCCAGCGCATGGGTCACCGAGTGGGGCTCAAAGCCCATTCGGGACCCTTTTTTATTGGCCGATAACTGCCGCCGCACAGGTTACGCTGGTCTCAGATTCGAGATCCACGGCTTGGTGGTACCCGATGATGCGGCAGGGGTGGCTCGGGAGAGCGTGGAGCAGGGCGTAGATACACCCCGAACTGCAAACCCTTGTTTTGTTTTGACTTGTGCGAAGTCGCGCCACGAACTCCTCCTCCCGCCGCTGCTCCAGCAGATCGAGAAGCGCCCGATCGGACTTGGCTACCTGCTCCAGGAACTCCGGCGTCGTAGGCTCCTCGTCGCCGAAGCGCTGCCCAACATGGCTCAGGTCCGCTGCCGCGATGATGACCGTCCGCCGCCCATCGCCCACGGCCAGCTCCCCAATCGCGTCCGCGACGTCACTCAAGTCCGGCCCTTCCCCATCCGCAGGAAGCGTTCCCGTCGGCCCGGCGACATCGGGGCACAAGATCGGCACGATCTCGAACGGACGCCCGTCCAGAAGCACTTGCAGAACATGCACTTGCATCTCTATCGAGTGTTCAACCCGATGATCGGCCTCGTTCACGCACAGATCGCAGCCCAGGCGGGACTCCAAGCGCCGCAGAAACTCCCGGTCCACCGGCACCAGGCCGAGCGGCGTGGCGAAGTCCTTCCGTGTGGCCACCGCCGACCGCGCGCAGCCCGAGTGATTGGTGCCCAGGATGATGAACCGGTCGGCCGGCAGTGAGGCACCCAGTGTCGCGTAGGCATCCGCGTAACAGGGGGCGCCGCGCGCGTAGTCCAGGTGCGGGGCGATCAGCCCGCGCACGTCGCGCACGGGGGCCGCCACGCCCCGGCGGATCATCGTTTCGATCTCCTGGCGCAACAGCCCCGGGTCAGGGTGGCCGGCCCGACTGTCACGAACCGGCGCGGCGGCGTATTCGGCTCGGCGTTGCGCCAAGACCGCTTCCGCCCGGGGCCCGGCCAGCAGCAGCGCATCATCGAGCGCCCGCACAACCCTGCCAACCTCGGCCTCGGAGATGTCCCACCCCGCGTGTTTCTGATAGGCGGCCTGCACATCCGCCACGGAATGTCGCCCGTCCAGGTGCATCAGGACGAGGTAGCCGGCGGGCGAGATGACGAGGGTTTGCGGGGACAACTGTGTCGGGTCGCGCAGCGCCAGGGCCATCTCCCCGGTCGGCCGCCGGATCGGCACGATGTCGATGGCCCGCAACGTGGGCAGGCGGTCGTTGGTGTTCATCGCGGGGTCGGTCTCACTTCGTACGCCCAGCGGGTGCGCGAGCCCCAGAACAAGTGTAGGCGCGGGTCGCTGAGCGGGAGCGCGAATTCGAACCGCAGCGCCACGACCCCGTCCTGGTCCCGCTCGATCACGCGCGCGCGCACCCCCAGGTCGGCCATACGATCGACCATGTCCGGGACTTCGCCGCCGGAGGCCTCCCGGGTAAGCAGCCGCATCGGGCCGGCAAAGTACCGGTCGCCGGCGACGCGGGCCTCGATGGTGTGGTCGTCGAGAATGGTCAGTTCGGTGGGGGTAGCGGGACCGAGCAGGCGCGGGGCCCACACCAGCCCAATCACCCGCAGATTGCGCCTTCCGGTGCGCTCTTCGACGGCCAGACGGACGTAATGTCCCAACAGCGGCAGGTTGGCGACGTAGAGCGTGTCGCCGTCCTGTAAGCCACTGGGGGCGGCGGCGATCTCGTCGGTGAGGCAGTCCTCCACGGCCTGCCCGGTCTCGATGGCCAGGCCGCAGTAGAACGTGACCGCGCCGAACAGGGCGCCCAGCAGCGCAATGCACGCCCACATGAGCGGGCGCGGCCAACGCGCCGGGCGACCTGCCGCCATGCGGGGCCGCCCGATGCCACGCAGGATCAGCATGGCCCCGACGGCCCAGCCGACGCCCGGCAGGTACAGGTGATGGGGCGACACGAAGACGGGCAGCGTCGGCGCCATGAAACCCAGGAGCCATGCCGGTCCCAACAGGCCCGCCGGCTCGCGGCGACAGCGCAGCGTGACCCCGATCAACAACGCGACGACGCCGGCCGACAGGCCGTAGAACAACAACGGCCGCTCTTGGAAATATGGCAGCCCGCCCACGGGCACGCACGGGACCAGGGCATACTCGCCCAGGAGGTAGTACAACGCCTTGTCGCAGACGAAACGCGGAAAATCCGGGGCCGTGGGCGGTATGACATACGGTCGCGGCGGCACCGACAGCCCCCCGAGCACGACACCGCGCAGGACGAAATAGCCGATCCAGACGGCCGCGAAGACCGCGTACAGCGTCAGGGCTGCCCGCCGTCGTCGGCGCCACACGAGCGGCTCCAAAGCGGCGACGACGAGCGGAAACATGACCGCGTTTTCGCGGCAGCCCAGGGCCAACATGAACAGGACCGTGGCGGCGGCGGCCCAGGCGCAGGCCGCGCCGCGGGTGGCCGGTTCGCCAAACCCGGGCCAGCCGCGAAACCGGGCGAAGCAGAGGGCGGCCCCGAGCAAGTACGTTGTGACCATCAGCTCCGTCTGGCACGCGATCCATTGCACGGTGGCCACGTGGCCGGGGTGAATGGCGAACAGCGCGGCCGTCGCCCAGGCCAAACCCAGCGTCGCCCCGAGGCGACGCAGCAGGACCATCAGCAGCGTCGCCGCCGCCAGGTGCCACACCAACGACGCCGCGTGCAGCGCCGCCGGGTTCCACCCGGACAGCGTGTACACGAGCTTCATGGTGCCGAAGGCCAGCGGCCGGAAGAAGCGCAACGTGATCGGCGGCAGCCACCAGAGGTCGATCACGCCCTCGACCAATTCCAGCCGGGCCGCCGCCGTCAACCCGGTCAGTGACCAGTCGGCTTCCCGGAGCTGGCGATAGTGCGGGTAGTCGTCGAGGAACAACCCGTCGTCGAAACACTGGCCGTGCAACGCGACAATCACGACGGCCAGCCCCACGAAAGCCAGGGCCCCCCGCAGTCGCTCGCTGCGGAGGTGACCGGAGGCGGCGGTGGAGGAAAGGGCGTTCATTCGCCGCTGACCGATGGTTGGGCGTCGCGGGCCACTGCGGGCATGACCGCGCCGGCCGACTCCGCGGCGTCATCCGCCTGAATCGCCCGCAAATCGGCCTTGCTGGGTCGGTGCGCGCCGAACAGCGGGACCAGCACGCCCGGCAGGGCCCAGACGAGCTGGATGAGCCGCACCGCGACCGCCAGCGCCAGCGCCTGCGACGCCGTATTCAGTCCGTCTTGCGTAAAGAACTGCACGTACGCGTATTCCATGACGCCGATGGCCTGCGGTGGGGCGATGGGGATGGCGGCGATGAGGAAGCCGATGGACACAAAGATGAAGTAGTAGGTCATCGAGCCCTTCATGCCGAGGGCCCACGCCATGACGGCCGCACTGACCATGACGATGGATTGCAGGATGAGCGTGACGACGAGCGAGCCCACGACTTTGAGCTTGTGCTGACGCATGGCCACCGTGGCCCGCCCGATCCGCAGCAACTGGGCCCCGCCGGGCAAGCGCGCGGCCAGCTCCGGCAATTTGAGACCGTGCCGCAACCGCCGGCTGAAGATCAGCACCGCGCCGATCATCAAGCCGATGAAGATGGTGACCAGCAACGTCATCAGCGAGCCGAGCTGCCCGGTGTCCCGCGTCAGGGCGATGCCGCCGGCGGCCAGCACGAGAATGCCGAACAAGCCGATGGCGCGGTCCAGGAAGACGGTGGTGACGACCTCGGTCTTAAGGTGCGTGTAGCGCGTGAGGTAGTAGGCTTTGACGAGATCGCCGCCGGTCGTGCCGGGCAGGGCGAAGTTGAAGAAGTTGCCGGCGAAGGTGAACTTGATGGCGTTCCAGTAGGAGATGCGCACCCCCTGAATGGCCACCATCAGGACGAGGCGGTAGGCCTGGAAGAACCACACCGGGGCGAACAGCAGGATGGCCCACAGCGCCTGGAGCTTGTCGACCTGCCACACGACGCTGGGAATCCCCAGTTCGATGTCGGGGACGTGCTGGCCGCCGATGTCCACGTGATGCACGCGGTCGAGCGGGACGGTCTCCGCGCGGCCGTCGCGCTGGACCACGACCCGGTCATCGTGGGATTCCAGGAGGCGCACGCGCGGCCCGTCCGGCCCGTCCAGCCGGACGTGGTCGTGCCAGGGGACGTTGTACGCGAGGTACACGACGGCGGCGACACACAGCCCGTAGCGCAGCAGCGCCAGTGCCCATCGTGACCGCGGTCGGTTCATCGCGGTAGTACGCCTCCTGGCGCGGGCGGCTCGCCCGCGGACCCCCTTATGGCGGGGGCACCTCGTAAACCTCGGTCTCACCCGGGGCGGCATCCGCCGGCGGGGTGATCCGCCGCAGGCCGGCGTCCGCCAGCCGCGCGGCCCATTCCCGCGTTACCAGCGCCGGGAAGCCGTAAGATGCTCGCAGGCGTTCAATCTCGTTCCACGAAAATACCACATGCGTCACGTTTTGGGTACGGAGCCACGCGACCGCCTCCGCCGGGGAGCGGTCGCGGGCGTACTCCAGCCAGGGGTCGCGGCTGAAGACGACGGTGTAGTGCACGTGGTCGGGCAGATAGAACGCCCGGGCCTCGCCGACCAGCCACACGCGGCCGGCGGGCGGCAACACCTCGCGCACCGGGTGAATCGCGGCGAGCCCCCGCGTTTCGCCGGGTAGCGCGCCCAAGCCGACGGGGCCGGTTCCCCAGAGCATGTTGTGTCGGTGATAGAGATCGGCCAAGGTGGCGCTGTTGGCCACGCCGGCGAGCGCGGCCAGACCGATCGCGGCTCTCCCGACCCACCGGACCCACCCGATGGCCGGACCGCGCGCGCCGACCTGCCCCGCCAGCAGGGCCAGCGGCACCACGACGGGCACGATGAAGCGCCCCGGCATGTGCGTCAGGGTGGCCCACGCGAGAACCATGAGCCCGGCCCACAGGGCCAGCAGCACGGCCGGCCGCGAGCGGCCCACGACCAGACCGATAAGCGCCAACACAGCCAGCCCGGGGCCGAACAAGCGCGACGTGAGCCACTCCCGCACGACGAGCTGCCCGCGGCCGGCCAACGTGTCTTGCGCGGGCGGCAGCCGGTGGCCGCGGTCCCACTGCTCGGCCTGCCCCGTGCTCCACGCCCGGCCGTCGAACCAGTGGTAGGCGAACGGATAGACGGGATTGCCCGTCCAAGCCCAGTTTCGCCCCAGCCACGGGCTGAACGCCAACAACGCGCCGACGCCGAACAGCGCGAGGTGGCGCAGCCCCACCGCCCGCGTGCCAACCGCGGAGAGCAACCACGATACGGCCACCAACGCGGGCACCAGGGCGACCGCGGTGTACTTGCAGCCCCCCGCCAACCCGCCGCACAGGCCCGCCGCCAGCGCCAGCCGCCCTCTCGATCGCGCGTCGTCGCGGAACTGATCGAGGACGAGGCCGGCGGCCAGCGCGCCCATCATCAGGACGCCGAGCTCGACATACGCCAGGCAGCCCAGGTAGGCCACCCAGGGCACGGAGCCCGCCGCGACGAGCGCGACCCAGCGGCCCCACCCCGCCGGCGTCCAGGCCGCGATCGTCAATACCGCCAGAATCCCCGTCGCCGCGTGCAGAAGCTGCGCCGGCACGGCCCCCGCCAGCGGCCCGCCCGCCAGGTGCATGAGCAGGAGGTAGAGCACCTCCATCTGCTGCGGGAACGAGGCGTACACGTTGTGCGGCAGGAATCGGATGCGGCCGGCATCGAACCACTCCCGCGGCCCTTGCAGGTGGTACTCCAGAACGTCGTAGCCGAGCGACTCGCCGATCCACAGCAGTCCCGGCGGCAGTGTGGCTCCGAAGACCCCAATCGACAGCGGCACGGCGAGCGTGAGCAGGACGAGCATCACGACCCAGCGGTTGGGAACAGGACCGGCCGCCGGCGGTTCCACATCCGGTCGCGGTCCGCGTCCGCTCAGCCGTACCAGGCCGATGGCCCAGCCTGTCACGACCAGCAGCCATGCCGACCAGCGTTCCAGCCCGCCCGCCAGACCAAGTCCCAGCGCCAGCAGGCCCAGCGCGCCCAGCCCAAGTCCCGCCGACAGGCACACTTGTTGCAGAGGCCGCCGGCGACCAAGCCCGAGCCAGACGACCGGCCACGCCCCCCAGCCCATGCCGGCGGCCACGACCGCCAGCGTGAGCGAACCTTGCTCGATGAGTGTGATCCAGACGGCGGGGCCGAGCCGGGTCGCCAGCACAGCCGCCACCCCGACGAGCACGATGGTGGGCAGGTGCAGGTTCGCGGTGCGTGGGGTGCTTTCGGACTGCGGTTCGCTGGCCGACATGCGGGCACACGTTCCGCGACCGGCGTGTGCAAGTCAAGCCCCGCTTCGTGCGGTCGCGGGCCCGCGTGGCGCGCGACTACGAGGTCAGGGCTTCGTAGACCGCCTGCCAATAGGCGGCGACTTCCGGGTCGGAGTCGTACGCGGCGACCGCGGCCGCCAACGCCA
>CAYWYJ010000013.1:39918-46206 GCA_964462635.1 uncultured Planctomycetales bacterium | reverse complement strand
ATGGCCGGTGAGGGGCGGGCGGGACGCCCGCACTCCCCCCTCCACGGTCGCGGCTTGGGCTGGCGGGCGGGACGCCCGCACTCCCCTGTAGCGCCGCACTCCCGCCACGGCGGGCAGGCTCCGGTCCGGCGCTACGGGACTGCCGGGCTCGCTGTCGGCCACCGGTGGTCCTTCCCCGCCGCTACTTCTCCTCGCCGGCCGGTTCGTCGCCCTTGCCCAGCACGTAGCGGTCGAACCACGCCACATCCCAATCGAGTTTGCCCTTGCGGTGGTCGGAAATCGCCAGCCCGTGCCCGGCGCCGGGATACACCAGCAGAACCGTCGGCGTCTTGGTGTATTCCTTCAGCGCCCGGTACAGCGTCCGTGCATTCGCCGCCGGCACGCGGTCGTCATTCTCGCCGACGTGGATGATCGTCGGCGTGGTCACCTTGCCGAGCCGGTAGCCCGGTGACGCCTTGATGTACGCCTCGGTGCGCTCCCAGGGCAGGCCGCGCATGTAATTGATGACGTGCCCCGGCGTGTCTTCCAGCCCCCACTGCATGAACATGTCGAGCACGCCGGCCCCGCTACTGGCCGCCTTGAACCGCGTCGTCGTCGTAATCACCGCGTTGGTCACGAAGCCGCCGTTGCTCCAGCCCATCACGCCGAGGCGGTCCGGGTCGGCGATGCCGCGCTCGATCATCGCATCGACGCCGGCGAGGACGTCCTGCACCTCGATGTCCGCCTCGCGGCCGATGAGGTCGGTCATGAACTTGTCGCCGTAGCCCGTCGAGCCGCGATAGTTGGGGCTGAGCAACGCCCAGCCGCGGGCGGGGAAGAGCGTCCGCCCGTAAATCCAGTACTGCATGCCAATCAGCGTCGCATCGGTTGGGCCGCCGTGCAGCTCGACCGCTAGGGGCAACGGGCCGTCGCCCTCCTTGTATCCCGGCGGCAGCTCGAGAATGCCCTCGACCTCCGCGCCGTCCGGGGCCTTCCACGTCACGAGCGTGATCTGCGGCAGCTTCCATGTGTCCATTTGTGGATTGATCCGCGTCAGCCGGGTCGGGGCGGCGGCGGGCGTCCGGGCGTCCGCCCAGAACACGTCCGTCATGTGCTGCGTGCCGCTCATGATGTACGCGACGTGCCGGCCGTCCGGGGCGAAACTGAAACCGTGGACCACGATGTCGCCCGGCGTAAGCACGCGATGGGCACCCTGCTTCCCGTCGCGCACGTCGGCGACGCAGTAGATGTGCTCGCGGGCCCGCCGCTGAGCCCGGAAGCACAGGTCGGCCGTTCCGGGTATCCACTGGAGGCTGCCGCTGACCGAGATCTCGTCCGGACGGGTCAGTCGCCGGACGGCGGGCTGCTCGCCGCGCCACTCAGCGACGAGAATCTCCGTCTGATATCCGTCGAAACCGACCGTGAACGCCAAGCGGTCCCCGTCGTCGGACCAGGCCAGCCCTTCGAGCCAACCGTAGGGGGTGGGGGCGTCAGCCCGCCAGAGCTTGTCGGGCAGCGTCAGGGTTTTCTCGGTTTGCACATCGAAGACATCGACGCGGGTCTGGCCCTCTTTGGTGATCAGTCGGTCGTCGGGCGAGGTAATCATGGCCAGGCGGCGGCCGTCCGGGGCGACCTTGAACTCGGTGATGTAGCGATCGGGCGCGACGAGCTTCTTCTCGCGCCAGGTTTCCAGGTCAAGCTGCCAGATTTCGTTGAAGTGAAACGTTCCGCTGCCGAACTCGATGTCCGGGTACTTCTCCCGCATGGACTTCCACTCGCGTTCGGCCTCCTTGCCCTTCTTGAGGTAGTACAGCAGTCGGCCGTCTTTCGAGAGCTGGTAGCCCTGCACGCCGCCCTTGACGCGCGTGACGGGGAACGGCTCGCCGGGGTGCGTGGTGAGCACCCACACCTGGTCGGTGCCGTCATACGGCGGGCGGTCATCGCCACGTTTGCGCTTGGTGACGAAGTAGAGGTGCTGGCTGTCGGGGGCCCACTGCGGGGAGTGCTCGGAAGCGGGGTCGAAAGTAAGCCGCATCGGCCGCCCGGTCTCGGTGTTGACGACCCACAGGTCGGTGGAGCGCGGCTTGTCGTGGTCGCCCCAGCGCAGCTCGGTGAACGCGACCCAGCGGCCGTCGGGTGAGGTCTCGCAGGTCGTAATCAGGTGGATCGTCAGGTAGTCATCGACGGTGATGTCGTGCGTACGCGCCGGCGGATCGGCGGCCCACGCCGGCGACAGCAGAGCGAGCAGAGCGACCAGAGCAACGGGGGAGCATCGGCGTCCCGCCGGCCGTGACGTGTGAATCGTGCGCATGTAGCCACCTCCTCATTCAAAGCGAATCCCGGCGCGCCGGGACCACGCACTCGGCATTGTGGACCTGGGGTCAGCGTCCGGCAAGCGTACCGGCCCGCCGGCGGTCGATGGCCGCGGTCGCGAACTTGAAGACCAGCAGGGCGAGGAACGCCGCGAGGCCGACGCCGACGAACGCGTACCACAGGTAATGGGCGTGGGCGTAGGCCGCGGGCATCGGCCCCTGGCCCGCCAGCGCCGCCTGCCACTGGGCGTGGACGTCCGGCGGCAGCGTCTTGGGGTCCGGGCAGAAGCCTCTGAGCAGATAGCCGGAGAGCACGAACGCGAAGAGCTGGGCGAAGAACTGGGTCAGGCTCTGGTAGCCCATGTACAGGCCGACTTCGCCGGGCGGGGCCTGCTTCGAGGTGAACTCGTAGAACTTCGGCGACAGGAAGCACTCGGCCAGGCCCTGCAGGGCGATGCCGATGATGAAGGTCACGATCAGCGGGTGCAGCGCGACCGGCCCGAGATGGACCATCCCGCCGGTGAGCCGCGCGAGCACCGGGTTGAGCGCGATGACCAGGGCGGTGAAGGGAATGATCAGCAGGGCGATGCCGATGGAGCTTTCGGGCCGCAGGTGCCGCACGAGGTGCGTCAGCGGCACGACGCCCAGCACGACCACCAGGGGGTTGATGTTGGCGAGCCACTCCGGTCGGTAACCCTTGCCGAGCATGCGCTCCACGTAGGTCGGCATCGAGGCGTAAAGCTGGCCCTGGATCGCCCAGAAGCCGGCCACGATCAGGATCAGGCTGAGAAAACGGAAGTTGGTGAGCACCCGGCCCAGCCCGCGGACCGCCTCGGCCAGGGTCTTGCCGGTCCCGGCGGTGTCCACGTTGCGATAGAACAGGCACACGAGCACCAACGCCGCCAGGGCCATCCCCGCGGCGTAGAGGTGAATGAACTGCAGGCCGTACCGGTCGTTCAGCTCCGCCGCCAGCCCCTTGCCCGAGAACGAGCCGATGTTGACGATCATGTAGAAGATGGACATGGCCCGGGCGCGGTGAGCGGAATCGCTGCACTTGGCCGCGGTGCCCGAGATCACGGGCTTCACAATGGCTCCGCCGACCATGATCAGCATCAACGACAGGACCGCGGTGGGCTTGAGTTGGAAGGCGCCGAGCAGGGCGTAGCCGGCGGTCAGCAGGGCGAAGGCCAGGATCAGCGCGCGTCGGAAGCCCACCCGATCGGCCAACAGGCCCATGAAGGTGGGCAGGAAATACAGGATCGACGCGAACGCCCCCGTCAGCCAGGCGGCCTGCACGTCCGAGAAGCCGACCGACTGGTTCAGGTAGCGGATCAGCGTGATGAACATGCCGTAGTAGGCGGCCCGTTCACACAACTCGGCGGCGTTGGCGAACCAGAAGGTGCGGGGGAACTTCCAGCTCAGCCGGGGGGGGTGCGCCGGGGTCGCTTCAGTCATGGCGCAACCTGCGAGGGCTCAAGGGGTCGAGGGGCCAAGGGTCCGACGGAACGCGAGACACAAACCTCCCGCCGACGAAGGCGTCGGCCACGTCCCTGGCCGTTCCGCCGCAGCGGCGACCGCCGCGTACCGTGCGAGCGTCCGACTGGCGCTAGCCGTGCAGCTCGGCACCCGCGGCCAACTCGGCCCTGGCCCGGCGGCAGTCGATGTACACGAACACGCACAGGGCCAGGAACAGCAGCAAGCCGAGCCAGTTCTGTAGACGGGCCAGGCCCACGGGGTCGGTGCCGCCTTCGACGAGGTGTCCGCCCATGTCGAGGGCCGGCATGACCTTGTTGCCCCACCACAGATCATCCAGTGAGCCGGCAAAGCTGAGCAGCACTTCCATGATCGCTCCGCCGGCGATAAGCCCGGAGGCGATCAGGATGCCCTTGTTGCTGCGCGCCTTTGAGAGCTGCTCATCCTTCGTGCTCTTCTTGACCAGCGCCGACACCCAAGCCCCGATGAGAATCGGCGTGTTGATGTACATAGGCAGATACATGCCCAGCCCGAATGCCAGCGGCGAGATACCCAGTAATTGCATGATGAGGGCGATCACGACCCCCACGCCGTAGAGCAGCCACGGGACCTGGCCGGCGGTGCCGAGGAAGCTCTCCAGCGCGGTGGCCATCATGTTGGCCTGCGGGGCCGCCAGGGGCGGTGGCTTGTCGGGAATGGGAACATAGCCGGGGTTCTTGGCCAGCACCATGATGGTGCCGCAGACACACAAAGCCGAGACCAGTGAGCCAATCAAGGCGTTCCACGTAATGCGCTTCGGACTCGCCCCGAGCCAGTAGCCCATCTTGAAGTTGGTGATCAACCCGCCGGCCATCGACAGCCCGGTGCAGACGACGCCGCCCACGAGCAGCACCGCCAGCATCGCGCGGTCGCCCTTGGGCAGCCCGGCCGCCACCATCAACACCGCGGTGATAATGATGGTCGTCACGGTCATGCCCGAGATCGGCGTGACGGAAATCATGGCAATCGCCCAGGCCGAAACGGTGGTGAACAAGAACGTGATCACCAAGGCCAGGACCACGGAGATGAACGTCAGCCACGCGCCGTTGTCCAGACCGGCCAGCGCCACGTTGCGGAAGAACACCGCCATCGCGATGACTACCAACAGACCCAACACGAACATGACGCCGTAGCTCACGTCCTCGTCCGTGCGGTCGCCCGGGCCGCCGCCGCGCTTCTGCGCGAGGCTGCCCAGCGCCTGCCGCAACGCCGTCACGATCACGCCGCTCATCTTCAGAATCGAGATGAGACCGGCGGCGAAAATGGCGCCGATGCCGATGTTGCGGGGAATGGCCATGAAGATCTGATCGGCCGACGTGCCCTTGATGCCCGGGTTGAGCAACTGCAACTGGTCCAGGCTAAACAACCCGAGCAGCGGGATGATGGCGAAGCACGACAGAAACGAGCCGGCGCAGATAATCGAGGCGTACCGGGGACCGATGATGAAGCCCAGTCCCAGGTAGTAGGCCCCGGCGCCCATCTGAAACACCGCCTTGACCTTCTCGGTCAAGGTGGCGAAGAGCCCGGTGTCCCCGAAGGCCAGCGCGCTGACGGCCTCCTTGCCGGCGGCCTCCAGCTTCACCACGCCCGTGGTGAACTTCTCGCTGAACAGCTTCAGCCCGGTGGCGACGAAGGTGTAAACCGCCGACAGGACAAACGAGTAGATCAGGATCCAGGCTTGCGTCGTACTGCCCGACGCCCCGGTCACGAGAATCTCATTCGTCGCGGTCGCTTCGGGGAACGGCAGCTTGCCGTGCATCTCCTTGACGAAATAGCGCCGGAAGGGGATCAGGAACAGCGCCCCGAGCACGGCCCCCAGCAGCGGCACAAAGGCGATCTGGAGAAAGAGCGACAAGTCGCCGATGTTCAGATGGTCGGGCTTGTTCAGCTTCAGAATGTAGATCGCCGGCATCGTGAAGCACGTGCCGCCCGCCACGTACCCGCTCGTCGTGCTGATCGAGAGGATGTACATGTTCTCGAGGATCGAGCTGGCCCGCCCGCCGGCCTTCAGAAGCAGGCCTGACAGCCCCACCGCCAGGATCGAGATCGGAATCGCCGTCTCGATGCCCTGCCCGGCCTTGAGGGCCAAGAACGTCGCCGCCACGGAGAAGACCACGTTCATGATCAGACCGAAGATGAACATCCGGCCCGTGAGCTCGGGGACGGTCATCGTCGGCGGGACCATCGGAACGTACGTCTCGCCGGGCTTCAGCTCGCGGTAGGCGTTCTCCGGGAGCTTGGTGGGGTGCGGTACGTCGGACATGCGTGTTCCCTCGCGTAATCGGGTCAAGGACGGCCGCCGCCGGGCCGCGCGCCATCGGCCCGGGCGGGGGCTGACGATTGCGTAACGGTAACGCCCCGGCCGCCGCGTGGAAAGGGGCCGCCGGGGCCGGCCCGTCGGAATGCGACCCCCCCGAAGCTGGGAGGGCGAAGCTCCTGCTGAGCCGTGCTTGAGGATCAGCCCCTTACGGGAGGGCGAAGCTCC
>CAYWYJ010000013.1:0-39818 GCA_964462635.1 uncultured Planctomycetales bacterium | reverse complement strand
GAGCCTCGCCCTCCCAGGTCAAACGACGATTCGGCCGGCGGGAGGGCGAAGCTCCTGCTGAGCCGTGCCACGGCGCGGGAAAGGCGGCTCGGCCGGAGCCTCGCCCTCCCAGGTCAAACGACGATTCGGCCGGAGCCTCGCCCTCCCGACCCGGGTTCGAACCCACAGCCGACAGCCGCGGCACGCGGCGACGCGCGGCGGTCAAGTGGCCTTGCCCAAGTTCCGATAGTTAAAGCCACGCCGGTGCTTCGTCGCCGGCAATCCCGTGACAGGCCCGAGGTTTTTAGACCGGCCGACGCCCGGTCGAGCGGTCCCACCCGCGGGTGCGCTTCAGGGAGCCAGGTCGGATGCGAATTGGCGTTTTCATTGACGCGCGGATGACGGGGCCGCCGCTGCCCCTCAGGGTGCTGACCGACCTCGCCGGCCGGCCGATGCTCTACCGGGTGGTCGAGCGTGCCCGGGCGGCGACGACCGTGGACGAGGTCGCCGTCGTGACCACCCGCGCGCCCGTGGACGACCCGATCGCCCATTTCTGCGACGAGTTCGGCGTCCTGTTCTTCCGAGGCGATGCCACGGACGAGCTGCGGCGCTTCGCCCAGGCAGCCGCGATGTTGCAGCTTGACGTGGTGGGCCGCATCGCCGCCAACGGCCCGCTGCTGGCCCCCACGGTGATCGACGAGGTCGTCCGCAGTCGGGCTTCCTCCGGTGCTCACTATGCCGGGAATACGCTCGTGCGGAGCTACCCGCGGGGCTTCGACGTGGAGGTCGTCACGCGGACCGCTCTGGAACGGGCGGCGGCCGAGGCACGGGAGCCCGCCGACAGGGCCAGTCCCACCGCCTACATCCTGGCCCACCCCGACCGGTTCCGCCTGCACGCCGTTCGCTACGTACAGGACCTGTCGTCCCTGCGCTGGTGCGTGGAGGGGCCTTCCGACCTGGCGTTTATCCGGGAGGTGTACCTGCGGTGCGGGGAGCTCCCGGACGACATGGCGTCGTTGGTGCAGGCGCTCGCCGGCGCCGACGGGGACGCTCCCGCAGGCTTGTCGCTGGGCGTTGAATCAGAAGTGGATGCACCCGGCGTGTGGTGGCTCGAACGCGATATCGCCTGATGCGTGCGGCCGGATGCTCGGGGGTACCTATCCGAACCCCGCACGCCAATGCGGGATCCCGCACTCCGCCACTCGCGCGGCGGGTTCCGCGGGGGGCTCTTGCCGGGTCTCAGGGTTGCGCAAGGACCGGGCCGGCGACCCGCTCGATGGCCTGGATGGCCACCTGGGGGTACAGGCCGAAAAGCTCACGCTGCACCCGCTCCACGTCGTCGGCGAGCGTCGGGCCGCGCAGCAGGCCCACGCGGTGCGAGCGTTCGATCAACACCGGTCCCGGCAGGGGGTCGCTGGTCAACAGCCGGGCCGTGATCGTCAGCGACTTCTCGCCCGCCTCCAACGCCCGGCGGATGGGGTCCACACCCGCGTCGCCGGGCGGGCCGTGGTGCAGCTCGATCGCCGCCAGACGCGGCCAGGTCAGCAGGAAAGCCGGCACCGGGTAACGCCAACCCACCGTCAGCAGCACATCAAACGGCCGGCACGCCGACAGGCCGTCCAAACGCTCGGCGGCCCAGCGGTCGTCCGCGGCGTGGAGCGGCAGGTTCCGGACGCGGGCGAGGTCGGCGTATTGCGCGTATGTGGGGTCTTCCGAGCGGGCGGGATCCAGAGCTTTCGGTCGCCGCCGATGCGTGAAAACTGCGCGGAGCACGAGCGGGCGGCGTGGCGACAAGAGCCCGCGCAGCGTCGCCAGACCCGCCTCGCCGACGGCCAACGCGACGACATGCCAACGGGAGCCCGCGGCGGCCAGCACAGCACCTCCAGACCATCCCCTGGCGATATGATCGGAACGATCCCACCCCGGCATGATTACGAGCCGGTCCCGGCGGGGCGGGCGAGGCTCCTGCCGCGCCGTTCATCCCGCGCCACGGCACGGCTCAGCAGGAGCTTCGCCCTCCCGTTCAGCGCCCCACGTTCGCAAGTACCCGTGTGCAGTGTAGCCGTGGTCGGAACTTCCCCCAAACTGCGCCCGAGAGGCATTGCAAAGGGACCCGCCGCGCGGCGCGGGGCGTGCTGCGGCGACGGTCGCGTTGTATCCTCTGGGGCCGTGAACCGGCCTACCCACATCTTCCTCTCCGTCGCCGAGGACTCGGCCGACGTCCACGCCGCCGCACTGGTCCGCGCGGCGGCGGAGCACCTGCCCGGCTGCCGCTTCAGCGGGCTGACGGGGCCGCGGCTGCGGGCCCTCGGCGTGCGGACGCTGTACGACCTGACGACGCACGCGGCGATGCTCAGCGGCGTCGCCGGCGTGGTCGGGCACGCGTGGCGGGCCCTGCACGCGGTCAAACGGGCCTGGAAGTCCGATCCGCCGGACCTCGTCGTGCTGCTGGATTCGCCGGAACTCAACCTCAGGATCGCGCGGGCGGCCAAGCGCCGGGGTTTCCGCGTGCTGTACTACATCGCCCCGCAGACCTGGGCGGCCCGCGCGTACCGCAACCGCCAGATCGCCCGCGACGTGGACCGCCTCGCGTGCATCCTGCCGTTCGAGGAAGCGTACTTCCGGCGTCACCTCGTCTATGCCGACTACGTGGGCCACCCGCTGTTCGAGACCCTGCGGCAACAGACGCCCAACGAGGCCGTCGTGCGGCGGCTGCATTCCGGCGGCGCCCCCGTCGTGGCGCTGCTGCCCGGCTCGCGGCGGCACGTCATCGACACGATGCTGCCGCTACAACTGGAAGTCGTGCGGCGGCTGCGGGTGGCGGGCCGGGCCGTCGAGCCGGTGGTGTCCAGCGTGGCCGCCGACCGCGTGCCCCAAATCCGCCGGCACATCTACGCCAGCGGCTTTGCCGCCCAGATCGTCACCGGCGACAACGCGAGTCTGCTGACGGCGGCGGAGTTGGTACTGGTCGCGTCCGGGACGGCGACGCTGGAGGTCGCGTACCACCGCAAGCCGATGATCGTCATGTACGACGCCGGGCCGCTGCTGCGCCTGCCGCACCGGCTGCTGGGGCGCTTCGTCCTCAAGATGCCGCACTTGTCGCTGGTGAACATCCTGGCGGGGGCCCGCGTGGTGCCGGAGTTCATGCCGTTCATCCGCGACGTGGCTCCGATCGCGACGGTGGCGGGTCAGCTTCTGCGGGACGAAACCTGGCGGCGGGTGATGGTGCGGCAACTGGATGAGCTCGTCCGCCCGTTGGAGTCATCACGGGCGAGCGCGGCGGTGTGCGGGATCATCGCCGACATGACCAGGTGACGGGCGCGAGCCCGGAGCGCCAGCGACGGGCCATGACGGGACGCGGGGGACACCGACCGTGTGCCACTGCTCTTGAGCAGGGCTGCCCCGCGCGCCCGGCGGCCGGCGGCCAGCGCCCTTTGCGGGACCGCTCCCTCACGGTCGCGGCTCAGATCAGCAGCCCGACGCGCTGCGCGGGCCCCGCGCTGGCGCTTGGGGCTCGTCGGCCGGTGTGCCACTGCTCTTGAGCAATGGTTGCTTGTCGTTCTACTTCGCCGCGCGCTCGCCCGCGGACGAGGTCGCCGCGCCGCCCACGCTCTTGGCGATGTTCTGCGACACCTGCCGCAGATCGACGCCCAGGACCGATTCGATACTCGCCAGCGACTCGGCCAGCACCTTGGCCCGGCTCAGGGCCGCGCCCGCGACGCCCCGCCCGTCGCCACTGTCGATCACGGTCACCTGCCCCAGGTCCACGTTCTGGACGGTCCGGGCCAACTCCTGGACGACCGACGGCACCATCTCGACCAGCATGACCTGGAGGGCCTCGGGGTGCTTCTGGATCGCCAGGCCGATCTGCTCGATGGCCGCCGCCCGGGCCTTGCCCTCTTCGAGGGTCTTGGCCGCATCGCCCTCCGCCTTCGCCTTGGCGACATCGCGATCGGCTAGGGCCTTGGCGACTTCGGTGGCCGCGAGACGGGCGCGCTCGACCTCCACCTCGGCCTGCTGCTGCTCCGCTTCCTTGAGGGCCGCCTCGCGGGCCAGCTCGGCCTTGCGGATGCGCAACGTATTCTCCGCCTCGGCGACGGCCTTGTCGGCGACCAGTCGGGCCTGCTCCGCCCGCTGCCGGGACGCGGCCTCGACCAGCTTCGCCTCGGCGTCGCGGTCGGCCTTGGCCTTGCGGGCGTCCGCGTTCGCCTCGGCTTCCTTCTTGACCGCCTCGGCGGCCCGCTCGGCTTCCGCTTTGCGAGCTTCCGATAGCACTTGCGCCCGGGCCTTGCGGGCGATCGACGTCAGGTAGTCTTCCTCATCGTGGACGTTCTGAATGTTCACGCTGTCGATCAGCAGGCCCAGCTTGCGGAAATCGTCGGACACCTCACGCATGACCGTCGCGACGAACTTGTCGCGGTCCTCGACGATCTCCTCCGGCGTCATCTTGCCGATCACGGCCCGCAGCCCGCCCTCCAGCGTCTCGCGGGCCACCCGCTGCAACTGATCGACCGGCTGCCCGAGAAAACGCTCGATCGCGTTGCCGCGTTCCGCCGGATCGGACGAAACCTTCACGTTCGCCACGCCGGTCACGATCACCGGCAGCATCTTCCCGCCGCCGGACTGGGCCTTGACCTCCAGTTGCACCTGCATGTTGCGCAGGCTCAGGCGCGAGACGGTGTTGATGACGGGCCAGACGAGGGTGCGCCCGCCGATGAGCGTGCGGTACCCCAGGCCGTCGCGCTGCCGGCCGCCGGCGATGATGAGCATCTCGTTCGGGTTGCCCACGACGATCAGCTTGGCGATCAGGCTGATGACGATCAGCACCAGGACCAGGACGGCGAAGGCGATGAGAATGGCGGGCCCCATGCGGACTCTCCTTACGGGTGCGACCTCTGCTTCTCGAATTCGGCCGGCGTCACCACCTGGGCCACGCCGGCGCGGTAGCCGACCACCACGGCCTCGTCACCGATGGCGAAGCCCCGCCCCGTCTCGACACTCACCGCCGGCACGAACCGCTCCACGCCGCGGACCTGCAAGGCGACCTCGCCCTTGTCGGGCGGCGCGATGGCAATCGTGACGCGGGCCAGCTTGAAAACGTAGTCCTGCGGCCGGGGAGCGCTGTCGCCCGACGTGCGGCGGATGTAGCGGAAGAGCTGGTGCACGGCCTGCCCGACGGCGACGCCGGCGAGGACGGCGGCCAGGAAGACCGTCCACGTCCCGAGGTTCGTCAGGTGCCGCAGGATGGTGCCGATAATCCCGAACGTCGCCAGGAAGAACACCACGAACCGCAGCGAGAACCACGTGGACAGCGCGCCGAGGCCGCCGTGGGCCACGTGGCCAAGGTCGCCCCCCGCGTGGTCGAGATGGCCGGCGTCGATGCCCACGTCGGCGTCCATCCCGCCGACGTCCGCGTCCGCGTGGGCATGATCGAAACCGAAGCCGGCGCCCGCATCGACATCGGCACCGTGGTCGCCCCCGCCGAGCACCGAGACCAGCAGCAGGCCACCCCCGACGATCAACCCGCCCCAGTAGAGGGCGGTCAGGACCGACGCGGCGTCGGCGAGCAGGAGCGCGAGCAGGGTTTCGATCGGCATGGAACACCTCACCGGCCCGAGAGGCCCGCCCCGTCCAGGCGCGGGCGGCGCGCCCTCGCTACCTATAGGGTACCTCAACCGCGGCCGGCGCCTATTCAAAAGCGACGCTTTTCTCATAACCCCCGCCGCGGCCCTCCAGAAGCCGCTAACCGAACCCACCACGCAAGTGGTGGGCCGGCGTGGCCCCGCACTGGCGTGCGGGGTTCTGATAGGCGTTCCAACTCGGAGGGACACGGGAGTGGATAGGAATCGAACCTACCAAGCGTTGTGGGTACAACGCTTCAACGGCTTTGAAGGCCGCGGGACCCACCAGGCGTCCGGACACTCCCAGGCGGCACTGCCGACCCCATGATCCCCCAACGGCCGCGGGGCCGCAAGGGTCTGCGTCTCATAAGCCTCGGCTGCCGCCGCGCGCCCGTGTCGCCGACCAGCGCCCCCGGGGTTACTGACCGCGCCCCCCGTTCGGGGGCGGTGCAGCTCGGCGGGCGGGCCACGCACCCGTCGCCCGGCGGCGGGCGACTTTTTCGTTGTACCTCGGGGTCCGATTGGGTTACTTTGGAGGCGCAGGCAGCACATGCGCGGGAAGTAGCACTTGGCCTGAGCGTTGGCAGGCCGCCATCCCCACCTGCACCGGAGGTCATCGGCATGTCAGTGGAGTTCTGGAAAGGTCTGGCGAGGGTCGGGGGGTTGCTGTCGATGCTCGCAGTCGTGGTCGTCGTTCTCGCCGTCCCGGACACAGTGTCCGGACAAAGCGTCGACGTCCGCCAGAGAGGATCGACGTTCGAAGTGCATTACACGGCGACCTTCTCGCCGGACGAGCTCGAGTTCGGCGAGTTATCGGGTTACGACACCATCACCCTCGCCGAGGGCGGCGCCCTCAATGAAGTGGGCCGGCCGATGCTCCCCACGGCCATCGTGCGGATCGCGCTGCCAGACGGAATGGCGGTGAAGGCGGTGCGCGTGACGGGGGCCAAAGCGGTCCCGCTGGCTGGGGAGTACCTCGTCTATCCCGCCCAGCCGCCGCGCCGCGTCTCGGACCCGGTTAGCGACGACGACTTCGTCGCGCCGAACCGGGCTGTGTATGCGTCGGCCCGCGTCTATCCGGCACGGACCGTGGAGTTCACCCAGCAGAGCGACCTGGCGGGCCAGTCGTTCGCCGTGCTGCGGGTTTGCCCGGTCCAGTATGTGCCCGCCGCCCGCCGGCTGATTCTCAACACGTCGATCCACATCGTCCTCGACGGCGTCGCCGGCTACGTGTGCGCGTCCTACCTGCCGCCGCGAATTTCCGAGTCCGCGCGGGCGGCGTACGACCAGATGCTGACCGAGATGGTCGTGAACCCCGAGGACGTGCAGCTTCGTGCCGCCGGCGTCGAGCAGGACGGGTCGCGCGGCGTCCCGCCCGGCGATTACGACTACGTCATCATCACGCAGGACAGTTGGGTGAGCAGCTTCCAGCCGCTGGCGGACTGGAAGACCAAGAAGGGCGTGCCCGCCACCATCGTCACGACGAGCTGGATCTACAACAGCGGCGGGTACAGCGGCACGAACACGGCCAAGATTCGCGCGTTCGTGATCGACGCCTACACCAACTGGGGGACGACGTTCTTCCTGCTGGGCGGCGATACGGGCACGGTCCCTTGCCCCAGCAAGACGTTCTCCGTGGACCCCACGGCGATTCCGAACGACACGTACTACGCGGACTTCAACGACAACTACGTCGGCGATGTGCACGTCGGCCGGGCGTCGGTCACGAGCACCGCGGCGATCAACACGTTCATCAACAAGGTCCTCACCTACGAGAAGAACCCGCCGCTGACCGACTACGCCAAGTGCGTGGGGTTCTTCGGGTTTGACCTGTCGGGCTCCGGCAACGAAGGCTCGATCTGCAAGGAAGCCATCCGTACCACCTACCTGCCCACGGGGTGGACGTATCGCAAGGTTTACGACACCGACGGCGGGAACCACCGGGACGCGGTCCTGGCGGTCCTCAATCAGGGCAACAACCTGATGAACCACGCGGACCACGCGTACACCGACGAGATGGGCACCGGCTCCACCAACCACGGCTGGGCCGTCTACACCAGCGACATGCCGGCCCTGACCAACGGCAACCGGCAGAGCATCGGCTACTCGATGGGCTGCTGGGCGTGCGACTACAACGACGCCGAGTGCATCGCCGAGGGCTTCGTCCGCAACGCTAACGGCGGCGGCGTGGCGTTCGTGGGCAATTCGCGCTTCGGCTGGTACCTGCCGGGCTATGGCGATCAGTACTCGTTCCGCTTCGACCGCTACTTCTTCCGCTCGCTCTTTCAGCAGAACTGGTATCTGCTCGGGCAGTGCTTCTCCGACCACAAGAACGACTCGTATCAGGCTGACGACTACTATCGCTACATCTTCACCGAGCTGACGCTCCTCGGCGACCCGGAACTGCCCATCTGGACGGAAAACCCCACCAGCGTCAGTGCGGCGCATCCGGCCACGCTGAACGTGGGGCAGGCGAACAACTTCACGGTGCAGGTGACCAGCGGCGGCAACCCCGTGGCGTCCGCGACCGTCTGCCTGTGGAAGGCCGGCGACGTCTACCAGACCGGCCTGACCAATGCCTCCGGCTCGGTCAGCTTCGCCGTCACGCCGGCGTCCGTCGGCACGCTGTACGTCACCGTCACCAAACGCAACTACCTGCCGTACGAGAGCACGGCCCAGGCGGTCCAGGGCGGCAGCAGCGAAGTCCTGCCCACGAGTTACACGCTGGTCCGCGGCTGGCGGACATACGGCGACTTGCCCGACTTGTTCTACAGCGATGACGCGCGCCTCGGCGCTCAGGTCGGCATCGTCCTCACCCCCTCGGAGCCCCCCGTTTGGCTGGTCGTGACCGGCACGGCGACCTCCGCCGCCCCGAGTGAGCTGCGCTTCACGCTGGAAGCCAACGTGAGCACGGCGGGCGCCTTTACGCAGCGCATCCGGCTGTTCAACTACGTCACCCAGAGCTTCGAGGACGCGGACGTCCGGGCCGCGACAATCGTGGACCAGACGGTCGTGGTCGTGGTGTCCGGCGACCCGTCCCGCTTCATTAACCCGACGACGCGGGAGATGCAGGCCCAATTGACGTGGGTCCCCTCCGGCCCCATCAGTGCCTTCCCGTGGACCGTCGGGGTCGATCGTACGATCTGGACGATCACGCCCTGACCCGGCGGACCGAACTCAACGCGGCGGGTGGCCGCAACCAAGTGTGGCGGCCGGGCTCCGTACCGGCCGTTGGCCGCCGGAGAACCTTGTCACGCCGCGGACAACTCGATCGTCGGTAGTACAACGCAGTAGTTGGCCGCCGAGGTCGCGGCGGCGAGCAAGGACAACGTAGCGCCTCAAAGGAATGCAGTCACGAGCGAGGGCAGGCCCGCGGGCCTGCCCTCAGCACATCGGCATGTTAGAGTACCTATCAGAACCCCGCACGCCAGTGCGGGGGCTCCACGGGCCACCATTTGCGTGGTGGGTTCTGTTAGCGCGCCCATCAGAACCCCGCACGCCAGTGCGGGGGCTCCGCGGCCCACCACTTGCGTGGTGGGTTCTGTTAGCGCGCCGATCAGAACCCGCACGCCAGTGCGGGGGCTCCACGGCCCACCACTTGCGTGGTGGGTTCTGTTAGCGCGCCGATCAGAACCCCGCACGCCAGTGCGGGGGCTCCGCGGCCCACCACTTGCGTGGTGGGTTTTGATAGGGGCTGTTAGCCTCTTCGGGACCGAGGGTGACCAAGCACGCCGCCATTCAACGCGGCGGCAGCTTCACCTGGCAGGTTGATTGAGCGGACACCACCCGCTTCGTCAGGTAGTCCACGAATGTGGCGCGAATGGTGATTTCGCTGTGTTCAGGCGGGGTGGCCGGCCACGGACACCGGATGGTGTAGTGATTGGTCCACAGCTTCCCCTGCCACAGCTTGCCCACCTGATCGACGGGAACGACATACTCGCCGATCAGGTTCTTCCCGGCGGGGGCCGCGAGGTCGTAAAGCTGGATGCGGACATCGCCGGCGACCTTGATGACGTCGCCGGCCGGGTCGATCGGCTTGAGGTACACCGTGACCCCGTCGTCGCCGGGTTTGCCGTCGTAGTCCGCGCCGCCGGAGAGTTTGTCGATGACCAGCCGCTCGGGATAAAAGACGCGCTTGAGGTCGTCCTCGGAAATGGAGCGGGCGACCGCCAGTTGGCGGGCCACCTCGTCGAGACTCGCCCGTTGGGCGACCAGTTCGTTGTCCTTCTGCCGGAGCTGCTCGCGCAGGCCGATAATCTCGTTCCGCAGGCCGATCTCGGTGGTGGAGACGCAGCCCACGGTACACAGCGCCATCCCCGCGCTGGCCGCGAAGGCCGTCACGGACCGTCTTCCGCCACGCCACCCGCTTCGCCCGGCCACTGCCGGTCCCCGGGGCCTGGCCGTCACATCGGGCTGGGCGGCGACGAGGATCACCGGGCTACTCCGTCGCTCCGTTCGTCGCCGCGGGCCGCGGCGACGTCTCGGGCATCGCCTGAAGCACCTTGTCCACCAGGCCGTACGCGACCGCCTCCTCGGCGTCCATCCAGTGGTTGCGGTCGCAGTCGGCGGTGATTTGCTCGATGCTCTTGCCCGTGTGCCGCGCCAGCACCTTGTAGAGCTGCTGCTGCGTCCGCAGCATCTCGTCCAGCTCGATCTTGATGTCCGTCGCCGGCCCGTGCGCGCCCCCCAGCGGCTGGTGGATCATCACCCGCGAGTGCGGCAGGACGTAGCGCTTGCCGGGCGCCCCGGCGGCGGCCAGGACGGCGGCCATGCTGGCCGCGGCGCCCAGGACGTAGGTCGCCACCGGGCAGGGCACGAACTGCATCGTGTCATAGATGCCCAGGCCGGAGTACACCGAGCCGCCGGGCGAGTTGATGTACAGGTGGATGTCCGCCTTGCGGTCCTCATTGGCCAGAAAGAGCATCTGGGCGATGACGAGGTTGGAGAGGTTGGCCTCGACCTCGTCGCCCAGGAAGATGATGCGGTCTTTCAGCAGGCGGGAGTAGATGTCGTAGGCCCGCTCGGCGCGGCCTTCTTTCTCGACGACGATCGGAACAAGCGTTTCGGATCGGATCATGCCGGGGCCGCCTTTCACTTCTTCTTCTTTTCGACCTTGGCCTCTTCGAGAATCTCGTCGATCAGGCCGTACTCCTTGGCCTCCTCGGCGCTCATGTACCGGTCGCGCTCGATGTCCTTGGCGATCTGCTCGGCGGGCTTGCCCGTGTGCAGCGCCAGGATGTCGATCAACGTCTTCTTCACCCGCAGGATCTCATCGGCCTGGATCCGCATGTCCGTCGCCTGCCCGCCGACATAGCCCCACGGCTGGTGAATCATGATCTTGGCGTGCCGCAGGGCGTAGCGTTTGCCCTTGGTACCCGCGGCCAGGATCAGCGCGGCCCCGCTGGCGGCCCCGCCCACGCAGTACGTGGACACGTCGCAGTTCAGGAACCGCATCGTGTCGTAGATGGCCAGCGTGTCGTCGATGTCCCCCCCGGGGCAGTTGATGTACAGGTGGATGTCCTGGTCGCGCTTGACCGACTGGAGATACAACATGCTCTTGATCACGTGCGAGCAGACCGTGCTGCTGTTGATCGTGATCCGCGGGTCCAGCGGCAGGTCCAGGAAGATAATGCGGTTGTCCAGCAACATCTCATTCAGGCCCATCTGCCGCCAGGCCTGATAGTTGCCGCCCCCCTGGTTCCGCGGTCGCTCGGGATCCGGCCAGTACGCCATGGATTCTCCTTCACTCCGCCGCCGGCTTGCTCGGCGCGGGCTCCGCCCCGTCGACGGCCTGGGCCTTCTCCAGCAGGACGTCGACGCACTTGCTCTGTCGGATCTGCTCGACGAGCTGGTCCAGCAACCCGTGGCCTTGCAGATCGTCGCGGATGCGGTCGAACCGCCGGTTGTACCGTCGGGCGATCCGCGCGATCTCCGTGTTGACCTCTTCGTCCGTCACCGTGATGCCGAGCTGCTCGGCCGCCTTCTCGAGAATGAAGCTCAGCTTGAGCTCGGCCAGCGCCTCGGTGCCCGCGGAGGTCCGCAGCGCGTCGATGCGGGCCTCGATGTCGCCCTGCGGCACGCCGCGCTGCTGAAGGTCGATGACCTTGCGGGCCACCGCCCGCTGGATCTGGCGGTTCGAGAACTGCTCCGGCAGGTCCAGCGTGGTGTGGTCCAGCAGGTAGCCCTCGATCTGGGCCCGCCGCGCCCGGTCCACCAGCTCGTCGCGCTCCGCCTCCAACTGCTCGCGGAAGTAGGTCCGCGCGTCGGCCTCCGACTCGAAGCCCCAGCTCGTCAGGAAATCAGCCAGCGACTCCGGCACGAGCCGCTTGATCTCGTGAATCTTGAACGTGAACTGCCCCTGCTTGCCGCGCAAGTCGGGCCGCTCGAAGTCCGGCGGAATGGTGCAGTCGGCCGTCACCGACTGCCCGGGCCGCACGCCGGTCAGCACCGTGTCAAGGTCTGTCAACGGGATGCCCTCAACGCTCGACGGCCGGACCGCGAGCGTCACGTTGTCCTCCTGTTTGATCGACTCGCCGTCGACCCGGAGCACCACGTCGGCCACGATCGTGTCGTTCTTTTCCGCCGCCCCGTCGGCCACCGGCTCCATCCGCCCGCGGAGCTTGCGGCGGTGCAGGAGCTGCTCCTCGACCATCGCATCGGTGATCTCGATCCTGGGCTGGCGGACGGGGATGTTCTCCAGCGCGGGCAGCTCGAAGGTCGGCTTGAGCTCGACTTCGCAGGCGTACACGAAATCGCCACTGGAGGGCAGCTTGAGGTGCTGGAGCGCCTCGTCGATGTCCATCAGCTTCGTGCTGTCGCCCGCCGTGATGACGAACAACGGGTCACCGAGCACGTCGAGCTTCTCGTTCTCGATGACCGCGAAGTATGACTGGCCCACCATCGAGCTGGTGAGCGACTCGCGGACCTCGCTGCCGAAGCGCTTCTCGATCAGCCGGCGCGGCGCCCGCCCCTTGCGGAACCCGGGCACCAGGGCATCGTGCATGAGCTCGGTGTAATTGTGCTCCAGGTGGTCGGCGATGATCTTCTCGGGGACGGTGATGCGGAGTGACTTGCGCAGGGTGCCGATGTCCTGCGCTTCCACCCGGACCTCCTTCTTGAGGTCCTCCAGCAGACGCTCCTGCTCGGCCTGGGCCTTGTCCCACGCCTCGGGGTCTATCGGACGGGCGGCTCCCGGTATGTCCATGATCGTCTCCCGTGTTCAACCGGCCGCGGACGCCGCGCCGCCGTGACCGCCCAGCGGCCCGGCGGCCCCACGCCCTCGTCCGGCGCCGGCCGCGCCCGTCGCCATCAGACGCGGGCAAGCAACGCGCTGGGGTCGCCGCCCAGCAGGATCGTCACGAGGATCGACAGCCACGTGGCCAGAAGGCTCGTGAACAGGCTGGCGAAGTTGACCAGGCCCAGCCCTTGCAGGATTCCCAGCGTGACGCCGCCCGTGGCCAGGGCCACGCTCCATCGCCTGTACCACACCATCGGTCGCATGGCCGCGGTCTCCTTCCTTTGGCCGTACCTCGTCCCCCGTGGACGTACGGCGACCATCACCCGGCCCAGGCCACCGGCCGCCGAGCGATCCGCTACGTTAAGGCCTGGCGCGGCTCTGTCAAGCCGGGCCGCCTGGCGAGTGGGGGCCCTGTTTGGCGCGCCGCTCGGCGTTCTCTGCGCTCTCGGCGCCTAGGCGGTTTCTCCGCTGAATCCCGCGGGCGGGCGTCCAGCGGCCCCGCCGCCCCGCAGTTCCGAGAAACGCACCGGGCCGCCGTCCCGCCGCCCGCGCGTTTTCGGACGCGCTGAACTCGCCGCCCTCGCCGCCGCTCCGGTCGCGCGCGGCCCCCAGAACGGCCTCAAGATCGCCGCGGACCGGCCCCGATAGCAACGGGCGAAACCGGGCGGCGTGACCCCCGCGGTCAGGACCCGCCCGCCCCGGAATCAAGTCCCCGTCAGCATGGATGCTGCGGCCACGCGAGGCACACCCGTCGCGGTCTGTGGATCGGGCCGGACCTGGAGGCCGTCGGCGACGGGCCCGTAACGGAGTCGGCATCCATGCCCGAGCCCTTCCTCGTTCGCTACATGCAACCCCTGTTGGCCGGCCGCCGCGCCGAGTGCTTTGAGCTCATCGCCGACGCCACGGCCCGCGGCGTCCCCGCCGAAGAACTGATCTGCGATGTGCTCTGGCCCGCCAACGCCCAGATCGAGCGGCTCTATCGGGACGACCGCATCAACGCGGCGATTGAGCATATGGCCTACCGGATCAACCGGACGGTGGCCGACCAGTTGCAGGCCCGCTTGCGGGCGACCCCACGCCGCGGCAAGCGGGTGCTGGTCGCTTGCGCCGACGGCGCGCATGAGGAGCTCGGCGCCCAGATGCTCGCCGACCTCCTGCAAGCTGACGGCTGGGAAGTCTTCTTTCTCGGCGGCGGCGTCCCGCACGACGAGATCCTCGCCATGGTCGGCCACCTGCGACCGGACGTGTTCCTCATCTTCGGCGCCGACCCCGAAGCCGTGCCGAACACCCGCGCCATGCTCGAACGCATCCGCGACATCGGCGTGTGCCCCACGATGAACGTCGTCGTCAGCGGCGGCATCTTCAACCGCGCGGAGGGCCTGTGGCGCGAAGTGGGGGCGGACGCCTTCTGCGACGGCCCGCGGGCCGTCGTCACCACGTTGGCCAATCTTGGGCCGCGGATCGGACATCCCCCACGGGTGGGACTTGTCAAGAAACGCCGTCGCCGCCGCAAGACCGCGGAGTGCCCCGTCGCCGTGTGACGGTCCGTCGGCGGCCGCACCGCTCGGCTGAGCTCACCTACGTCAGCGTGCGCATTGTCGCGACAACCGTACCGCAAGGCTCTGCCTTGCGACTGCGGCAAGGCGGAGCCTTGCCGTACGACCCGCGGCGCGGATTCGCGCACGCCGATTCCGCTCGATGGTCGCGCGCGGTCCGGCGGCACACGCGGGGAGGGCGAGGCTCCCGCCGAGCCGCGGCTCGGCAGTCCCGGCACGCCGGGATCGCCCTCCCGCGCGTCATGTACGCACACGGTGATCCAGCACGAAGTCGGCAGTCCGTCAGAAGCGGATTAATCCACCCTCCCCCAACCCCTCGCGAAGAGCTGCTAATAGAACCCACCACGCAAGTCGTGGGTCGGTTGGCCCCGCACTGGCGTGCGGGGTTCTGATGGGCGCTCCAAGAGGGAGGGGAGCAGCGACCCTCCCAAACCACGCCGTGCAGAGTTGGGGAGCAGGCGGCCTTGCTTATCCCGCCGTGCTGTGCGGCTCGCCGGTCGGCGTGAGCCCCGCGGCTTGCAGATACTCACGTGCCTTGGCGTTGTTCGCGTCCACCTCCAGGATTTTGTGGCACACTTCGACGGCCTTGTCCTGAAGCGTCGTGTCGGCAAAGACGCCCGGCCCCGCCAGCCGCGCCGTCAGCTCCTGAATCTGCTGGTACGAAGCCAGCAACTTCTCCAGGTACCCCACGTTCTTCGGATCGTACGCGTCGGCCACGGCACGCTCCGCCATCATCAGCGACTCGTGCTCGGCGAGGATCAGCGCCAGCAGCGCGGACTGCCGCCGCGTCTCCACCGCCCGCATCAGCACGGCGGCGGCTTCCGGCCCGCGTCCCGGCAGCAACCGGTCCAGGAACTGGCCGCGCCGGTCGCGCTCGTAGAAGCTGTTGTGGTACGCCTGCAACACCGCCATGCGGACCTGATATGCCTCCCCGAGTTTCTGGAGCGTGGCGGGCGTCCAGGGGTCTTTCTCCACCACCGCCGCCGCCTTCTGGACCAGCTTCTCCGCGTCGGCCGCGGCGAGCTCGGTCTGGCGCGGGTCGCGCTCGGAGGCGGGCTGCCGCAGCTCGATCAACGTGCGCAGGGCCATCAGGTCGTCCGGGTTGGCCTGGACCGCTTCCTGGGCCTTGTCGATCGCCTTCTGCATCTGCCCCATCTGGAAGTACACCGTGGCCAGAAGCTGCTTCACCTCGCTGCGGCCGCTGGCCGGTGCCACGGATTCCGCCTGTTCGAGGAACGTCACCGCGTGCCGCGGCGAGCGGTTGGCGACCAGGATCTTCCCGTAGCCCAGGTTCGCCCGGAAGTTGCTCGGCTCCACGCTCAGCACTTGCTTGAAGTGGTTGCGCGCCGTGTCGTAGTCGTTGTTGGCGATCAGGATGTCACCGGCCAGCAAGTTGGCCTCGGTGTGTCCCGGTATGGCTTGGAGCACGTTGCGCAGCAGCTCCATCGCCTCCGAAGCCTGCCCCGCCTTCCACCGTTCCTGGGCCAATGCCACGGCCTGGTCCGGCGTCAAACCGGTCTGCGGCCCCGGCGGCGCGCCGCCGCCCGCCCCCGGAGGAACTTGCGCCGCCGCGGTCAGCACGGCCAAGCCGAGAACCAAACCCAGAACGGCATGTGGACGCATCATCGCAGCAACTCCTCTCGTCAGGTTGCCGTGCCTGGCAGCGGTCGCCGGCGCACAGCCCGACATCCGCCTCCCCGACACAATTACGCCTAGCGTACCGCTTTCGTTCATTATCGGCCACCGCTGTCGCAGCGGTGAATCGGGCCGCCGGGGGCCGGGGCGGCGTCGCCCAGCAGGTCTTGCCGCACCCAATCCAGGGCGGCCCACGCCGCCCGCAGCCGGATCGCCTCACGCGGGGTATCGCTGCCGAAGCGGTATTCCACGGCATCCGCGCCGCGCGGCCCGCGGCGACCGATGTAGACCAGCCCGACGGGCTTTTCGGCCGAGCCGCCTGCGGGACCCGCGATTCCCGTCACCCCGAGTCCGTAATCCGTCCCCAACGCCCGCGCCGCGCCCGTGGCCATCGCCCGCGCGACGACCGCGCTCACCGCCCCGTGGTGTGCCAGGTCGCTCACCGACACCCCCAGCAACCGCTCCTTCGCGTCGTTGGCATAAGCCACGATGCCGCCGCGGAAGTAGCGGCGGCTGCCGGGCGTATCGGTCAGGAGTTTGGCAATCAGCCCGCCGGTACACGATTCTCCGGTGGCTACCGTCCGGCCCTGGGACTCCAGCAGCCCGCCGACGACGCTGGCCAGGGTGTCCGAATCGCGCCCGTAGACCACCGTGCCCAACCGTCGCCGCACCTCGGCCTCGGTCTCGTCCAGCAGGGCGTCGGCCTGGGCGGGGTCGGCGGCGGCGGCGGACAAGCGAATGGTGATGAGCCCGTAGCCCGCGCTCGTGCCGACGGTCACGCGCCCCCCCGGCCGCATCAGGTCGGCAATGCGCTCGCCCAGGGTCGATTCCGGGAGCCCATAGGTGCGGAGCTCACGCGTGCGCAGGACGGCCCCGCGCGACCGCTCGCGCAATTCCGGCGCCACGAGCCCGTCGAACATCGCGTGCATCTCGAACGGGACGCCCGGCATGACGTAACACGGCGTGCCCTTCAGGACGATCCGAATGCCCGGGGCCGTCCCGCACGCATTCGCGAGCGCCGCGCCGGTCTGCGGAATGTACGCCTGCACCCGGTTCGTTTCCGGCATGACGCGTCCGCGGCGTGCGAAGAACGCGCGCATCTGTTCCAGGCTCACCTCGTCCAACACCAGCGGAACGCCGGCCGCGGCCGCCAACGCCCCGCGGGTCAGATCGTCCTCCGTCGGTCCCAGTCCGCCGGTGACCACGACGAGCTCGGCGTGCTCCGCGGCCTCGCACAGCGCGGCACGAATGACCGGCTCGTCATCCGGGACCACCACGAAGCGGGTCGTGCGGAAGCCCAACTCGGCCAATCGTCCGGCCAGCCAATTCGCGTTGGTGTCGAGCGCACGCCCGAGGGTCAGTTCCGTCCCGATGGAAACGATCCACGCCGTGGCGCCGTCTGACTTCATTTGCACCGCTCGCCGGATTGCCGTAGTGTGTCGGATTGTAGTGGACCCTCCCTGCGCTGCGAATGGGTGCACCTGAGGGTGAGCCGTTGGGAGGATCGACGTGAGTGACCTGTCACCCTTTTCCGACGCCCAGGCGTACCGGGCAAGGGACATCGAAGAAATCCGTGGCGTTCGGATGGCGGCGGCGTTCGGCCCGCCGCCCGAGGAGTATCAGGCGGCGCGCCGGGGCGCGGCGTTGGTCGATCGCAGCGACCGCGGGCTGTTGATCGTCCGCGGGCGCGATCGCGCGGCGTGGCTGAACAACCTCGTCACGAATGCCGTGACGCTGCTGGGGGAGAACATGGGGCAGTACGCGTTTGCGGCGAACGTCCAGGGCCGGATCCTCTTCGACCTTAACATCCTGTGCCTGCCTGACGCGTTCTGGCTGGATGTGGACCGTGTGGCCGTCCCGGTCGCCGCCGCCCACTTCGACCGCCACCTCATCAGCGAAGACGTTCATATCGAGAACGCGAGCGGGCACGTCGCGCGCCTGGGCTGTTGCGGGCCGCAGACCCGGACGATCGCGGCGTCACTGGGCGTCGCCAATCTGCCGGTGCTGGGGCCGCTGGCCAGCGTGCCACTCGCGGACGACGTGCGACTCATACGCCACGATTTCGCGGGCCTGATGGGGTTCGATCTCGTCGTGCCGCGCGGGCAGGCGGCGGCCTGGTGGGACCGCATCGCCGAGGCAGGGGGACGGCCGGTGGGTTATCGGACTGTGGATGTCTTGCGCATCGAAGCCGGGATACCCTGGCTCGGTCGGGACATAGACGATTCCGTCCTGCCGCCCGAAACCAGTCAGCGCGAACGCGCGATCAACGACCGCAAGGGCTGCTACCTGGGTCAGGAGATCATCGAACGAATGCGCTCGCGCGGCGCCCTGGCCCGCCGACTCGTGCAGCTCCGCGTCAGCCAGGGCGAAGGGTTGACCTTGCCGGCGGCATTGACCCGCGACGCGCGGAACATTGGACGGGTCACGTCGCTGGTCCGACATCCCACGCAGCCGCACTGGGTCGGCTTGGGATATCTCAGCACGGCCGTGACCGGCTTCGCGGAAATCACCGTCGGCGCGCCGCCGCGCCCGGTGACCGTGTGCTCGACGTAGTCGTCGGGACGGTTCGGTAGACTTGGGGGCGACGGGTCAGTAGCCCAACCGGCAGAGGCAAGGGACTTAAAATCCCTCCAGTGCGGGTTCGAATCCCGCCTGACCCAGTATGCCTGTCCCGGAGCCCGCAGAACGCCTGTCAGAACCCCGCACGCCAGTGCGGGGCCAAGCGACCACCAACTGCGTGCTGGATCCCATTAGCAGTTCGCAATCATGCAGGGGGGGCGCAGAACAGTGATCCAACTACGAAGGGTGTTGTAGAAACGGCGTTCCTCCCGAGCGCACACCGGTCTGACGACCGCGGGGAGCGTCACCCATGCCGCCCGGGAGGAGCCGTCTGCTGCCCTCCCCGCGCAGCGACCCGCACGTCCATCCGCACACTATGACGAACGTAAAATCGGCCCCGTACTCACGCGCGAGGTCATCTTTTTTCCCGCACATTCCCACGGTTTGGCCACTCCCAGCCAAAGCGGGCGGTGATTGACGGCCGCTTCAGCAACAGCGCCGCTCAGAACCCCGCACGCGAGTGCGGGGCGAGCGGCCCGGCGCTCGCCGCGCGGCTTCAGTGAGCGGTTTCGAGGAGCCGCCGGCGGGGGGGAGCGCGAGGCTCCGGCCGAGCCGCGGCTCGCCGGGAGGCCCACCGTTCCGTGGCTCGGCAGGAGCCTCGCCATCCCCTTCTGCGGCTCGGCAGGAGCCTCGCCCTCCCGTGCAACGGCCCATGTCCCTCGGCAGCCACGGCAAGGGGCTGCCGGCGGGAATCGCCACGTTATCCGGGCCCTCCATCGATTGAATCGGCAGCAACCCATTCGTTACCATTAGAGTGGCTAGATGGGTATTCATGACCATGGGACGCCGGCCGGGAGGGCGAGCCTCCCGGCGAGCCGCGGCTCGGCAGGCCGGCAGGGTCACCGCAGGAGACAGCCTCGCCCTCCCATGTTGCACGATGGTGAATACGCATTTAGCAGAACCCACCACGCAAGTGGTGGGCCGCTTGGCCCCGCACCGGCGTGCGGGGTTCTGACAGGCGTGCTAAGGGAAACCACTGCGATGGGCGCGGGCCGTCGCCAGGGAGCCATGACACGGAGTGAATCGGAATCGCTGGTCGCGGGCGCGGGCCTGACGGAACAGGAGCTGGCTGCTCTGCTGGGCCGTCACGGACCCTCCGTTCGCCGCTGGATCGCCCCACGCCTGCCGCGCCGCTGGCGTGCGATGCTCTCGGTCGACGACATCATGCAGCAGGCGTACACGGACGCGTTTCTGGCCTTGCCGCACCTGCGGTATACGAACGAACGTCGTTTTGCGGCCTGGCTGCGCAAGGTCGCCGAAAGCCGGCTGACCGACGCCGTTCGCATGTTGACCGCCGAAAAGCGCGGAACGGACCGACGACGGAGCACGGGGGCGACCGCAGACGCGACCCAGGCGTTGGTCGAAGCTCTTGCAGCCGCCGGCACGACGCCGAGTCAGCACATGGCCCGCCGGGAGTGGCGGGCAAAGTTGGGGGCGGCGCTGGAACGTCTGCCGGAGGACTACCGTCGCGTGATCGTGCTTTATGACCTGGAGCAGCGGCCCATCGAGGAGGTGGCCCGGTTGCTCGGTCGCAGCGCCGGGGCGATCTTCAACATGCGGGCTCGGGCCCACCGGCGGCTGGCCGGCGTGTTGGGGCAGGCGTCGGCATACATCAGCTCGGCGTGAGGCCGCGCAGCGTCAACGGGGATCGCGCATCGTCTCTTACGCGCGGTCCCAGCGCAGCGAACGAGGTCCTCGGATGTCCGACAACGGTCCGCTCGACGGGAATCGCGAAGCGGCGTTGATCGACGCGGCCCGCCGGGAGGCGGCCGGACTGGCGGCGGCGGCCCATGTCCCCGCACCGCCGGCCAACGCCATCCCGGGTTACGACCTACGGGAGGAAATCGGGCGCGGGGGAATGGGGGTTGTGTACAAGGCCCTTCAGGTCTCGACGCGCCGGCTGGTGGCCGTGAAGGTGATGCTCGGCGGTGTCTTCGCTTGCGCGGCGGCCCGGGAGCGCTTCCAACGCGAGATCGAGCTCGCCGCCCGGTGCCAGCACCCGGGCATCGCCCGCATCCTCGAAAGCGGTCGCACCGTCGATGAACAGCCGTACTACGCCATGGACTTCGTGGACGGCACGCGGCTGAACGACTGGATGGCCGCTGTGCAACCGGACCTCCCCCGGCTACTGACCCTGTTCCAACACATTTGCGACGCCCTGGAGCACGCCCACCGACAGGGGGTGGTTCACCGCGATCTCAAGCCCGCCAACGTGCTCGTCACCGCCGACGGTCTTCCTCATATTCTGGATTTCGGTCTGTCCAAGGCGTTGGACGTGGACGCGACGAGCGCGGGATACGCGCCGTCCCTGTCCCTGGCCGGTCAGATCGTCGGCACGCCACTATATCTCTCCCCGGAGCAGGCCGCCGGCGGAACGCAGGTCGCTGACGCGCGCAGCGACGTCTACGCCCTGGGGGTCATGCTCTACGAGGCCCTCACGGGCCGGCTTCCGTACGACCGGGCGGGGAACCTGAACGACATCGTGCGGCGGATACGCGACGAGCCGGCGCCGCGCCCCTCCGGGTCGAATCGGACGGTGGACCGCGACCTCGATGTGATTGTCCTGAAAGCGCTCGAGAAAGAACCCCCGCGGCGGTACGCCTCCGCCGGCGAGTTCGGCGCCGACCTCGGCCGCTACCTGCGGGGTGAGCCGATCGTGGCGCGGTCGCCGAGCGGGCTGTACGTCCTGCGAAAACGCCTCACGCGACATCGCCTGCGAATTGCCCTGAGCGTGCTGGTGCTCCTGGCCGCGGTGGGCGGGGCCGTGGGCAGTGCCTGGTGGCAGGGCCGGGCGGCGGAGATTGAGCGAGAACGCCGCGCGGGCGACTCGCAGAACACCGCCCTCGAGGCCGTGCTGGCGCTGGAGGGAGGCCACGTGGCGGTTGCGCTGAATGCGGCGGCGGAGGTCTACGCGGCCAGCCCGCACCTGCCGTCCGTGAAACTCGCGCGGGCCCAGACGCTGTTCCGCGGGGCCTCGGCCTACGACGCGGTTGACTTCCTTCGGCGGGAGGTGTCGCGCGACCCGTCCCAGTGGGCCTGCCGCCTGCTGCTGGCCGAAATCCTGGCGACGACCGGCAACGCCGAGCAGACGCACGCCATGCAAGCCTCATCCGCGGCGGCGCTGCCGAATGACGCCGAGGCCTGGTACCTGCGCTCCTTGGCCACGCTCCAGGTGCCCCGGGCGGCGGAATGCGCCCGCGAGGCGGTCCAACGCGACCCGCGCCACATCCGGGCTTGGCGCCGACTGGTCCACGCCCAGCTTCTGCTCGAGGATTGGCCCGGCGCTCTCGAAAGCACGCGGCGAATCCGGGCCCTGGAGACCGCGCGGAAATGGACGTGGCTTGAAACCTCGATCTTGCTGCACCTCGGGCGGCCATCCGAAGCGCTGGAGCTGAGCACGGCGGTGATCGAGCAGTCCGGCGATTGGGCGGCCTACCGCCACCGGGGCGATCTACACTGGCGGATGGACAACCTGGAGCAGGCCCTGGCGGATTACGGCGCCGCGCTGGAACGCTGCCGCGGCCAACCCAACGCGGAACGCTGGACGCGGTACGCGCGGGCCACCGTCCTCTGGATGCTCGATCGACCACAGCAGGCCCTGGACGACTATCGCTCCTTCCGCCACCTCAGCAACGAGCCCTCGTACGCCGAGGTCCGGGCCTATCTGATTCTGCGGCATACCGGGTCGGCGGCGGCGGCCGAGGCCCTACTGGAGGGGGCGACAAGCGACGAGCGGTGTGCTCCGTGGTTGCGGCGCATCTTCCGCTGCCTGAGCGGGATCACTCGGCCGGAGGACCTGGTGGCCGCCGCGGACCGCCGCGACCGGGAGCAGGTGTGCGAAGCCTGCTACTACGCCGGGGAAGCGTGCCTGCTGGCGGGGGACCAGGCCGCGGCGCGGCGGCACTTTGCGGATTGCGTCGCTAGCCGGGTGGAGTGCGACCTGAGTGACCACGAGTCCCCGATGGCCGAGTACCTCCTGGCCCGCTGGCGGCTACGGACGCTCTTCGACGAGGATTGAAAGCGACGCCGCGAATGGACCGCGGCCGACAACATGGAACCTCGTTTGGCGAGGATCCAGTGCAAGCCGGAACCCTCCCGGGCGGAGCGACGCGCCACGTCCGCGGGGGCGCCGTGGCTGTCGTCGCCCGGGAAGGTTCCGGCCTGCTGTCACCGCCCGCACGTCCTCCTGTCACGTGTACATGCGTCGGCCGGGGGCGGGCCGCGCACATTTTTCTCCCATTTTCTTGGAAGCCGACCGCCGGCCCGCCACCGTCGATCGCGCGTCGTTGTGACCCGGCATGCTTCCGGGTATCGTTAGGTTGGTATGGTGAGCCGTGGTCGGCCCCGACGATGGTCGGGCAGGGGGGGCCGATCCGCAGTGACGGAGACGCGACGATGACCGATGCAGCGCCGGCCGGGAAGTCGCTCGAAGAGCGCACGCGAGACGTGATCGAGAGCTTTCGTCCGTTCATCCAGGCGGACGGCGGCGACATCGAGCTCCTGCGCGTCGAGGACGGGATTGCCCACGTTCGGCTACGCGGGGCCTGCCGGTCGTGCCCGCACGCCGCCATGACGCTCCAAATGGGCGTGGAGCGGCACCTGCGGCAGCGCATCCCGGAGATTCGCGGGGTGGTCAACGACGCGGGCTGATGGACGGCTGAGCAAGGGGGGAGCGCTGGGCACCACGGCGGAAACGCTCCCGGCGTCTTGGGACCGGGGCCGATCCGAAAGTCGGGGTCCGGGTCACTTGGAGTATCGCAACGCAATCTGGACGGAGGAAGTAGATGGGCGTGCGCGCTTCAGCGGCGCACGCAGGGAGGGCGAGCCTGTCTCCCGCGGCGACCCTGCCGGCCCGGCGAGCCGCGGCTCGGTAGTCCCGGCGCGCCGGGATCGCCCATCCCGCGCCGCATGCTCGTGCATGGTGGTTTAGACCCTTCCCCAACCCCTCCTCGGCGCAGCAAATCGCCCTCGCCTCGGCGAGTCTCGCCTGCGGCGGACGTGGCGACCTGAGAGGGAGGGGGGTGACGACAGCCTCTACGCGGACTCTTTGCGGAGGCGCCCGGGGGCGGTGAGTTCCGCCTCGCCGCGCACGACCTCGGGGGTGACGGTATAGGTGGTGCCGGGCTGGAGTTCGGGGAGCTCGAACATGCAGTCGAGCATGAACTCCTCGGTAACCGCCCGCAGCGCCCGTGCGCCGGTATCGCGCTCCATCGCCCGCTGAGCGATCTCGCGCAGCGCCTCGGGCGTGAAGGCCAGCTTCGCGTTCTCCATCTCGAACAGCTTCTGATACTGCCGCACCAGCGCGTTCTTCGGCTCGGTGAGGATTTCGACCAGCGCGTCCACGTCCAGCGGCTCCAGCGGGCAGATGATCGGCAGACGCCCGACAAACTCCGGGATCATGCCGAACTCGATCAGGTCGTCGGGCGTGACCTCCGCCAGCACGCGGCCGAGCTGATGGACCTCATCGAGCTCGCGGCCTTCCGCGACAAACCCGATCTTCCGCGAGCCGAGCCGCTTGCCGATGATCTTGTCGAGCCCGACGAACGTCCCGCCGCAGATGAACAGGATGTTCGACGTGTCCATCTGGATGTACTGCTGCTCGGGGTGCTTGCGGCCGCCCTGGGGCGGGATGTTGCTGATGGTGCCTTCGAGCATCTTGAGCAACGCCTGCTGCACGCCCTCGCCGGACACGTCGCGCGTGATCGAGACGTTGTTCCAGGTCTTGCCGATCTTGTCGATCTCGTCGATGTAGATGATGCCGCGCTGGGCCGCCTCGATGTCGTAGTCGGCGTTCTGAAGCAGGCGCAGGAGGATGTTCTCGACGTCCTCGCCCACATAGCCCGCCTCGGTCAACGTCGTCGCGTCGCCGATGGCGAACGGGACATTCAGCACCCGCGCCAGCGTGCGCGCCAGCAGGGTCTTGCCGCACCCGGTCGGCCCGATCAGCAGGATGTTGCTCTTGTCGATCTCGACGTCCGCGTCGCCCATGAGGTCGCAATGGGCCAGCCGCTTGTAGTGATTGTGTACGGCCACCGCGATGGCCCGCTTGGCCGTCTCCTGCCCGATGACGTACTGGTTCAGGAACTCATAGATCTCCCGCGGCTTGGGGATGCCCTTCGGACCGCCGCGCCCCTTTCCCGACCGCCGCTGTTCCTCCCGCACCAGGTTGTGGCACAGCTCGATGCACGAGGAGCAGATGAAGACGTCGCTGGCCCCCTCCACCATCGGGCCGGCGTCGCGGTGGCTCTTGCCACAGAAGCTGCACACGCTGGCCCGTCGCCCGCGGCCGCCGGAAGTTCCGCGCCCCGTGCTCATACGTACTCCTGCCATCCCGCCGCCGGACGGAGACCGTCACGTCGCCGGCCTCCTGTTCTCTCGACGCCTTGACCGTGCCAACCTTAGCCATTCTAGCGGGGTGGGGCCGCAAGTCCAACGGGCGCGTCGCTGCCCCAGAGCTGCTAAACAGGTATTCAGGATCATGGGGCGCCAACCGGGAGGGCATGCCTCCCGGCGAGCCGCGGCTCGGCAGGCCGGCAGGGTCACCGCAGGAGACAGCCTCGCCCTCCCGTGTCGCACGACCGTGAATACCCATTTAGCAGAACCCACCACGCAAGTGGTGGGCCACCTGGCCCCGCACTGGCGCGCGGGGTTCTGATGGGTGTTCTAAGGCTCGTCGGCGCGCGGGTCGCCGGATTGGCCCGCGGAAGCCGAATCGTCGGCCGCGCGGGCATCGCGGAAGTCCTGCTGGGCCAGCATCGCGGACCGCATCGCGCTGAACTCCTGGTCGCTGATGTCCCCGCGGGCCCGCATGTCGCGCAGGTCCTGAAGCGTGAAGGACTCGACACGCGCCTCGCGCTGCATCCAGCGCCGCAACGCCACTACCAGGTAGAACCCCGCCAGCGACGCCACGGCGACCACCGCGAACCATAGGAACACGCTCACCAGGTCCGCATCGCCGACGGCCAATCCCGCCCGGACGGGGACCGTCGTCCAAGTTGCGGACCACAAGGTCATGCAGTTGCTCGCAGTTATTCAGGGCCGCGCGGCCGGCGACGACCGGCCGCCGCCGGCGGGTGACGGCTATTGGCCGACGACTTCCTCCTCGGTCAGATAGCCGCCGAGGCGCTGATGCACGAGAATCGTGTTGCGGACGACGAGCGTTCGCTGGAAGGCGAAGATGCTGCCCGTGCCGCCATTCTTCTGCCAACTATCGGGTTCCACCGTCTGTTCGATCAGGTCGATGAGCTTCTCGAGCTGCTGCTCGCCGGCCATGTTGTCCCCCTGGTCGCCTTGCTGGCCGCCGCCCTGGCCGCCGCCCTGGCCGAACATGCCGCTCCCGCCGCCGCCCCCGCCTTGCCCGCCCTGGCCCATGCCCTGGGTTACGTCGAACGTGTTCTGGCGACTGGCCCGCGGGATGTTCACGAGCAGGTCGGAAATGTCGTAAATCCGCGTGACCATCTCGCGGTTCAGGTCTTCCGCAGTCGAAAGCACGATCAGGTTGCCGCTGGCGCGGTAGGCGAGCTTGACATCCGCGCCGCCGGCCTCGTTCATGATGAGCCACAAGACTTGCGACAACCGCAAGTTACGCGCCTGAATGCTGATCGGCGTGTCCCGCTCGATGCCGTTGTCCTCAAGAATCCGCCAGCGCACCGAGATGTTCAGCCCCGCATACTGCCCAAGCCACTCCATTACCTGATCGAAGGGCGTGCGGTCAATCGAGACCTCGGGCAAGCGCTGGTTCAACACGCGCAGCGTGTTGGGCACACGCTCGCGCCCCGCGCCTTGCGGCGGAGGCGTCTGCCCCCACGCGACCGCCGGCAGGATGGCGACCAAAGACCACACCATCAACCGGAACATGGCAATCCTCCTTGCGCGGGCGTCCAGGTCGGACGGACCTGCTCGCCCCGTCAGCCAATTGTAGTTTACCCGGCTACCAGGCCGAAGCCTACCGTTTCGTCGGGCCGCCACCGCGACCGGCCACGTCGGCACGCCAGCCGTACTCACGAGCCAGCCAGGGGGCCACGTCGGGCCAGTACATCGGTGACGGCGGGGTGCCGCGCGTGCTCATCAGGAACGTCTCGGTTGCTCGGCGGTGCAACCCGCCGTGGGTACCCTGCATCCGGACAAATCGGCTGAGCACGCCGCTCCCGACAAAGCACCGATCATTCAGACTCACGATCACGTCGGGTTGTTCCCGGGAGACCGCAAAGAATGCGTCCCACAACCGCGGCGGGGCCACGGGGTAGGGGGCCTCCGCTGTGTGCCGGAGCCAGTCCCGGGCCGTGCCTAGAGCGGCAGGGGGGGTAGATGAGACGGCGTGGAGAGCGGCCGCGGCGGAACCAAGCCGCAGGGGATCGCCGCGGAGCATCCGATAACTGAAGAGCCGGTCGCCAGTGTGGTCGCGGCATTCGATCTCGGCCTCTTCGTCCGCCGCCAACAGGCGCACGCGCTCGCCGTCGCGCACGGCCACGATTTCGACCTCCGGGCACTCGCGGATGGCCGCGGCTGCCCGCTCCCGTGTGGCTGCGTCGAACGTGTGCAGTCGGGCCACGTCCAACAAGCCGAAAACCGGCAGTACCACGTCGCCCAGCCGCTTCAGCCGGCGGCCGACGTGAAGCCCAGCGGCCTCCAACGCGCCGCGCAGGTCGAACGCCCGCACGTGCGCACAGCCTGCGGGCACACGGCTGAGGCCGTGGTCCGCCAGGGCCACCACGTCGAGCCGGCCGCGATGATCGTAGACGGCGCGCTCAATCCAGGCATCCAGGCGACGCAGCTCCCGGTCAATCGCCTCCGGGCGCAACATGTGCCCCAACCCATCCGTGCTCAAAATGTAGACGACCGCCAGCGCGCCCCCGGCGGCGAGCCGTGCGTCGAGTACCCGTCTCCCGCGCCGCAGCTCGCGCGGGTAAACCCAGCGCGGGAACAGGTACATAAGCGCGTCCTCGATGAAAGGCATGCGGTAATCGACGTGCCGCCCCCAGAGCTCATTCCAGCCGAAAAGGTGCCAGACGAACGCATTCCGTAAGCGGTTCCGGCTACGGTCGAAGAATCCCGGCTCGAACCCAGGCGTCGGCCCGGTGCCAAACAGCGCGTCGTACACCGGGTCGGTTAGCGTGGGGAACAGGCTGATTAGCCGGGCAGGGGGGTGGAAAAGCCGAAAGTGGCCGGCATCGTAAAGCCCACGGATGCGCTCGTAGGCCACGCCGTCGAGCAATAGGAGCAGCAGGGGGGTGCTGGTGCCGTCCGGCGTCGGCCGCGGGACCACGGACGACGATTCGCCGCCGGGCGCGCGGAAGTGCAGCTCGCGCTTGTAGCCCCCGCACAATCGCTGGACGTACTCCGCGTGGCCGTCGCCGTCGAGGTCGTATTCGAGCCACCGATCCTCGTCGCCACCGCGAGCGCACGCCGGCTCAGTGGGCCAGTCCCACGGATCGCTGCGCCACGAGCGTTTGTCCATCGCGCGCCAGGCCATGCCCACATCTTCCGCCACTCGCGCAGGACGGGCCCGCCGGCCCGGTCACGTCAGGCGGAGTGCATGGTAGCGTGCGATGGAGTCGTCGTCAGTTCCGCGCGAGCAACGCCGCGTGAAGCTGCTGCAAGTTGCGGCGGACGACCGGGGAGTCTTCGGCGTGCGGCGTGCGGTGCAGGTACAGCGCGAGATGGGCCGCGGCACCGCGCACGTCACCCCGGCGGCAGCACACCGCCGCCAGGTCCTGCAAATGACGGCCGTTGGTGGGCTCGATGGCGGCCAGACGGCGCAGCGTGACGGCCAGGTGGCCCAGATCGTTGCGGGTCAGGTAGATGTTGCGCAAGTTGCGCAGCAGGCGGAGCAGAATGGAGCGTGTACCGACGGGTTCGAGCAGATCGGTCGTGAAGCTGATGCTCCCGCCGAGGCGCTCTTCGACCAGGTCCTCGCAATCTTCGATCGAAAGCGGGCGGCCGTCGTGGAAGGGGTCGATGAGCAGGAAGCGCTCGGGGTCGTCCAGGCGGACAATGAAGTGGCCGGGCAACGCGACGCCGGTCAGCGGCCACTTCAGCCGGCGGGCCACCTCGATCCACACGACCGCGAGACTGATGGGCGCGCCGCGCCGGCGATCCAGGACGCGATTCAAGTAACACGTGTCGGGGTGGTAGTAGTCCCCGCGGTCGCCGGTGAGTCCGAAGGATTCCACCAGGACGCGTTGCAGCGCGCGGTAGCGCAGGTTCGCGGCCAGGCCGGGACGCGCGGCGGCCACCTCCTCGGCCAGGTCGTCCAGCAGGCGCACATAGCGCGTGACGTTGACCGTCGTGTACACATCTTTGGCGAGGTGCAGCGCGGCCCAGTCGAGTCGAATCTGCTCCGCGTCCAATTCCATCAGCAAGTCAAATGGGTGGTTGCTCATCTCTTTCCCCGTGCCGAGCAACGTCAAGCTGTTTTCCGCAATCGCACTCCGATCTTAGCACTTTGCCGCGGTGCGATGCGAGCGGAAAAATGGCCGCGTCGTTATCAGACGCCGGCCCCCGGCGCGCCCCCGACGCCGGTCGAGGAGTTCAACTCGCCGCGGCGAATTGCGTGCGCACCAGGTTGTCGTAGAAGGGGCAGGTGGTGAGGAGCTCGGCGTGACGCCCCAGGCCGACGATGCGGCCCTGGTCCAGGACCACGGTCAGGTCCGCGCGGGCGATCGTGCTGAAGCGGTGGGCGATGATGAACGTGGTGCGATTGCGGGTCACATCCTCCAAAGCCGCTTGAATGCGCTGTTCCGACTCGCTGTCCACCTGACTGGTCGCCTCGTCCAGAATCAGGATCGGGGGATCGCGCAAGATCGCCCGCGCCAAAGCGATGCGCTGCCGCTGGCCGCCGGAAAGTGTGCGCCCGCTGATCCACGCCTCGTACCCGCTCGCCGACCGGCCGTTGGTGTCGACCCGCAGTGTGCGGATGAAATCGTCCACGTGGGCCAGGCGGGCCGCCCGCTGCACGTCCTCGTCGGTCGCCCCCGCCGCCCCGTAGGCGATGTTGCGCCGCACGGTGTCGCTGAAGATGACGGCGTCCTGCGTCACGAGGCCGATCTGCCCGCGCAGCGACTCCAGCGTGACGTCCGCGATATCGGTCCCGTCGATGAGGATCCGTCCGCGCGTCGGCTGGAAGAAACGCAGCAGCAAGGACATGAGCGTCGTCTTGCCGGAGCCGTTGGGCCCCGCTAGTGCCACCACCTGGCCCTTGCGAACGCACAGACTAATGCGATCGAGCACCAGTTGGTCCGGGGCGGTCGGATACGCGAACGTCACATTGTCAAACTCGATCTGGCGACTCAGCGGCGGCAGGGCGAGGCGCGCCATCCGTGGGGCGGTCGGCTCCTCCGTCGGCCGGTCCAGAACCTCGAACAGCCGCCGGGCCGACGCCTCCGCCGCTTGCAGCCGGTTGTTCACGTTCCCCATCTTGCGCAGCGGGTCGAAGATGCCGCCGAGACAGATGACCGCCCCGAAGAGCAGGTGCGGCTCGAGCTGATGGTGGAACACGCGGGCCCCGCCGTACATGATGAACGCCGAGATCGCCAGGGCCGCCAGGATTTCCAGTACGGGGTTGCTGGCAGCGTCCACGAGCTCGATGTGCGTCTGGGCGCGGGTGAGGGTGCGGCCTTCGTGTTCGAAGCGACCGGACTCGTGGGCCTCCTGATGGCACGCTTTGACCTCCCGGATGCCGGCGAGGCGTTCGCCCAGGTGGTCCAGCAGCCGGCCCCATGACTCCGACGCGCGGCGCTGCGACCGCTTCACCCACTCACCGAAGGTGCGGATGACCACGACGCCGATCGGCAGGCCGATGACGGCGATCACGAGCAGCCGCCACTCGATCAGGATGGTGAGTGTGAGGACGCCGAGGGCCTTCAGCGGCTCGCGCGTCACCTTGCCGAAGAGGGTCATCAGACCGACCTCGACCTTGGCCAGATCGGTGGCGAAGCGGCTGAGCACGTCCCCCACCGGCTGCGCGCTGTGCCAGTCGAGCGGCAGTCGCAGGGTGTGGTCGGCCAGGGCGGTTCGCAGATCGTGAATCGTGCGCTGCACCGCCATGGCCACCAGTCCCTCATTGACGAAGCGGAACACGCCCCCGAGCAGCGAGATGACGACGACCACGCCCATCACAATCAGCAGGGCGAGGAAGCGGTCGGCCGGGCCGCGTCCCATCGGCAGCAGCTCCGCGGCCGGACGGGCCGTCGTCCACCACCAACCCCGCGGGCCGATGGGGAGGTCCACCCGCCGACGCACGCCGTCAGGGGCGACAATCTCCACGTCGCGCAGCAGGGCGTCGGGGTGATCGGCGATGCGCGCGGCCAGCTCGTAGGAACTGCCCGCTTGCCCCCCCAGCGCGACCAGCCGGTCGCCGGCGGCGAGCCGCCCGGCCGCGGGCGACAGGTCGCGGACCGTCACCAGGGTCAGCCCGCGCGGATCGTCGGGGAGATCGGGCGCCACGGCGGCCCCGAGCCGGCGTTCCGCCTGCGAGCGGTGCAGCCAATCGACCAGCGACTCGTGCTCCGCAAAAATGATCTTGAGCACCGGAACTATGCTGGACACGCTGAACGTATAGAAGATGCTGACGCCCACCGCCGCCACCAGCCCGATAATCAACGGCCGCCGGTGGGGGCGGAGGTAACGGACCGAGCGGCGGAAGCTCGGCAGCCAGCCTGCGGAACGAGCGGTCGGCATCGTTGGCCGATATGATACCGGTTTTCGCGCCGGCGCCGACCGGGGCGCGGGCGCAACGTATCCTGTTTGGGAGAACCTCGTGAGCCGTGAGATCAGCCTGTCGGCACCGGACATTACCCAAGCCGAGATTGACGCGGTCGTCGCGGTCCTGCGGTCCGACCGCTTGAGCCTGGGGCCGCGCCTGGGCGAGTTCGAGCAGATGTTCCGGCAGCGGTTCGGCGTGAAGCACGCCGTCTGTTGCAGCAGCGGGACCAGTGGGCTGCACGTCTGCTGGCGGGCCCTGGGGATCGGTCCGGGCGATGAGGTCATCACGACGCCGTTCTCGTTCATCGCCTCGGCCAACAGCATTCTGTTCGACGGGGCCCGGCCGGTGTTTGTGGACGTGGACCCGAAGACGTGGCAGATCGACGTCAACCGAATTGAGGCCGCGATTACGCCGCGGACCAAGGCCCTGCTGCCGGTGGACATCTTCGGCAACCTGCCGGACTGGGACGCGCTCCTGCCGCTGGCCCGCCGACACCGGCTGCGGGTGCTGGAGGACTCGTGCGAGGCCATCGGGGCGACCTACAAGGGCCGGCCGGCGGGGACGCTGGGCGAGGCGGGCGTCTTCGCGTTCTACCCCAACAAGCAGATCACGACGGGAGAAGGGGGGGTGATCGTCACCAACGACGACCACATCGCGTTCATGGTGCGCTCGCTGTGCAACCAGGGCCGCGACCCGGACGCCGGCTGGCTGGCGCACGCCCGCCTGGGCTTCAACTACCGCATGACGGACTTGCAGGCGGCCCTGGGAACGGTGCAGATGCGGCGTCTGGACGAGATTCTGACCAAGCGGGCGCGCGTGGCGCGGATGTACATCGACCGGCTGGCCGACGAACGACGACTGTCGATCATGCACGTTCCGCCGCACGTCCAGATCAGTTGGTTCGTGTTCGTCGTGCGGCTGAGCGACGAGTACACGATGGCGCAACGGGACGCGATGCTGGCGAAACTGCGGCAGCAGGGCATCGGCTGCAACAACTACTTCACGCCGATCCACCTTCAGCCGTTCTATGCCCAGCGTTTCGGCCACCGGCGCGGCGACTTCCCGATCACCGAGGCGTTGGCGGAGCGGACGATCGCGCTGCCGTTCCACAACCACCTAACGGAAGCCGATGCCGACCATGTTGTGCGAACACTGCGCGGCTTGCTATAGCCCACGACGCCGACGCGCACGCGAGAGTCTGCATGCGAAGGGCGGGGTAGAACTCCCCTTCCTCCCGGAGTGCCTATCCGAACCCCGCACGCCAGTGCGGGGCCGAATGGCCCACCACTGGCGCGGTGGGTTCGGTAGTCAGCACACTCTCGACTCCGATGTTCCCACGACACGGGATCCCCGGCCGATTTCCATACAAGAGCAGCGCCCCGGAAACCCGACCCGGTGTTCCGGAACGCTGCTTGTCTGTATATCGGTATGCCGGCGCGCGCTACCCGCGTCGACGCAGGGCCACGACACTCAACGCCACCAGCGCCAGGCTGGCCGGCTCCGGTGTTGGGAACTGCTTGAACGTGAACGAAACGGGAAGGCTGGCCGTCAAGTCAATGCCGATGCACAGGTCGCCCGCGGCCGCGCCCGGCAAGAACGTCCCCCCCGCAGGCACCAGACCGCCGTCCACGTCGAGGTCCGTGGCGCGGTTGGGATCGTTGAAGATCAGGTACGGGTCGGAGAAGACTTTGTTCGTGAACGGGGAGACGTCGAAGCCCGCCGACTCGGGCACCTTGAACCAGACCTCGCCCTGGTTGAACACCGCCCAGTGATAGTCCGTCCACGGGCTGCCCGTCTGGTTCGAGATCGTCTCCTGCGTGATGATGATCTGCGGGACCGTTTCGGCGTCGGGCTTGATCTGTACGAAGTCGATCAGCCGCGGCTCGAACACGCCGCCGCTGGGGGGTGCCGTGAAGTCCTTGATGATGCGGACCTTCACGAACTCGGGGGTGAGCTGATCGACCTGGATATCGAGGCCGCCCGGCAGCGTGGGCCAGTTGGCGCGCCAGCCGCCCCCCAAGTCGATCGTACCGGCCAAGGCCACGTTCACGAGCGCGAGCGCCGCGGCGCTCGCATACAGCACGCAGTTACCCTGGGCTTTCATTAGCCGCTCCTCCTCCCCTCGGCCTCGCTACACTTCCACAAGAAGTCCATCGCCAGCGCGGCCCGAGGGTAGACCTGTCCTTCCATTGCTTAGTGTATCAGAATCGTGCCTCGCAAGCAATGAAATGTGTGGATGCAAAACGGTTCATGGCACTTGCGTAAAGGGACCGAATACCTGGAGTGCCTGTCAGAACCCCGCACACCAGTGTGGGGGCCCCGCGGCCGACCACTTGCGTGGTGGGTTCTGTTGGGGGGCTGTTGGCTCAGGATACCGTCCACAGCACTTGCCACTCTGTTTCCAACCGGACTGGAATCCGGCGCGCGCCTGCCGCCCACGCTGCTGCCGCAATCAATAGGTCCGGAAATACATACGTAGCTCTTCATGCGGGGCTCATGCGCTATGGCGTCTGGCGGTGAACGCGACGGCCGTCCGAACCCCGTACGCCAGTGCGGGACCGCGCGGTCGGCCAGATGTGTGTCTGGTCTTGCGCACTGCCTTCGCCGACGACACCCATAGACACAAAAATACCCCCCTGTGTTGCAAGCCCTTGTCCGAACTACTACCCGGGGCGCGATACCTCCCCGCGGAGTATCGCGCCCCGGTCGCCCCGCCCGCGACTACCTACGGCGAGCCAGCAGGGCACCGACCGCCAGAAGCAACAAACTGGTCGGCTCCGGCGTCGGGAACTGCTTGAACGTGAACGACACCGGCACCGCTGGCGTCAGGTCGACATCAATGACCAGCTCGCCCGCCGCGTGGCCGGGCCAGAACGTACCGAACGGCGGTATGAACCCGCCGCCGCTGGCATCGAGGTCCGTGGCCTTGTTGGGGTCGTTGAATACGTTCGCCGGGTCCGAAAACACCTTGACCGTGAACGGACTAACATCAAAGGCTGCCGACAGCGGCACATTGAACCAGGCGTCGCCCTGATTCATCACCGTCCAATGGTAGTCGGTCCAGTCCACGCCGGTCAGGTTCGTGATCGTTTCATCCACGATGATCAGCCGCGGCGCGGTCTGACCGTCGGGCTTGTTCTGGATGAAGTCGATCACGCGCGGCGGGAAGATACCGCCGACGGGCGGATCATAGAAATCCTTGGAAATCTCGATTTTCACGAACTCCGGCGTGACCTGGTCCACGCGGATGTCGATCGAGCCGTGGGGCGCCGGCCAACTGGCCAGCCACCCGCCGCCGAGATCGATCGTACCCGCCGCCGCGACGGCACACGCCGTCATCACGCCCGCGATCGCCAGCCGGCCCCGCTTTGTCATGGGTCTGTCTCCTCCTCCGCAGTGCGCCCGTTTGGGCCCACGCCTCATCCTCACATTTGCGCCGCGCAACGCGCCCGAGGCATGTTGCCGGCTCTCTCCGATAATCTCTCCTCATTCGCCAGCCTACAGTCCGGCGCACTATTCACAAGTCGCTTGTTGAAGTGTCAGGCGCATAGGGGACACCATGGGAATCAACAAACCCACACGGCCCTACCCACCGTCGCCTTGTCACCATGCCCGGCGCCAGAAACCTCGGCGGCGAGCGACTCAGCGCGTTCTACGACCCAGGCTGCCATCCTCAAGTGCAACTGCCTCCGGGCCCGTCCGCCTGCGCGCCGGTCGCACGGCACAGGCGAGTCGCGCTTGCATGTTCATGGAAGAGACTGCGCGCACGGCCGGCGGGGCCAGTAACAGACGCCAAATCGAAGGGGGCCGTGGCGATGAGGCGGTGTCGCAGGCGATGCACATAACGTCCGATAAGATATATTATGTTATGTTGTGTCCCGACAACCCAGTCCAATTTGTGTCACCAACCGCCCGCGTGCCCTGAGCCGGCCCTCTGTCTTCAGCGAGTTCCTCGCGGCGCGACTCTCCGGCGGCCCACGGCCGGTGCGGAGCCCGGTCGCCAAAGGCGACGCGCTGTGGCGAGCCGCTACGTTTGGTTACGGCCACCGGCGACGCTGTGATTCCGCGGCCATCGTCGGCCGGCTCCGGGCCTAGCGTCGCCGGGGTGACGCCGGGGTTGGTGTACTGCGGTCGCGAGGTTTGGGCAGTTGGTCCAGTGGCACTTGGCGTAGGATTTCGAGGGTTTTCGTATTGTAATCGAAAGCGTAAATGATCATCTGCTTGGCGGCTGCATCAATGACGACGACGCCTTCCGTCGTGGACGAAAGCTGCTGTGTCAGCATGATGTAGTCGCCGCCGCGGTCGTTCATGCCGATCGCCTGGGCGGTCGGCTGGGCGACGAGGATCAGGGCAACGAAGAGAGCGCACGCGGTCAGCGCCAAGGCGCCGCTGGCGAGGGTGATCGGTTGGAGCCGGTTCGTGGTCATGGAGTTCATTGTAAACATCGCTCTTATCAGTTGTTACGGAAATCGCGTTCCAGGTCGCGGTAGCCGGCGTACTGGAGATCCTGACTCCCCTTCTGGAAATAAAAGACATGAAGGGTGCGGTTTTGCAGGTCCATCAGGTACAGCGCGTCAAACTTGCTCTGTATCTCGCCGGTGACGGCCAGGAAGTTGCCCCCGAGTCCGGTGCCCTGAGCTGCGGCGGTACGCGGGGGGAGCGAGTGGAAGACCAGAGCGGCCGCAAGGATTAGGTTGAGGCATAGCACAACTATGAATAGCTTGTTCTTGGGCATAACGAGGCTCTCCTTCTTCGGGACAAGGGCCAAGTGCTCGGCGCTATCGGGCCGGGCGACGGACCATTCCCCAGCCGGTGCTTGCGGCCGGCGCCAGAAACCGCCACGCGAGGGGCGGGCCGCTTCGCCCCGCACTCGCGTGCGGGGTTCGGAGAGGTGCTTAATCCATATGGGAGCGGTGCGGGTTCTTGAAGGCAATCAGAAGGCAGGCAATGACGATCAGCGCTCCCAAGCCCCACTCCAGGTACGGCCCGCGCTCCTCCAGGTAACTCACGCCCTGCTCCTGAAAGCGGGTCTCCTCGGCCCGGGCGGGCACGCCGGTGGTCATGGTCAGGCACAGCACCAGGAGCAGCAGTCGCAAGCGTCGTCGCACGTCCGCACCTCGCAGCAACCGTAAGACCCATCAGAACCCCGCACGCAAGTCCGGGGCGAAGCAGCCCACCACTGGCGTGGCGGGTTCCGTCGGCGGTCTTCAACGGCGGAACGTCACATAGGTGATCGTATCCCGGTCCTCAGGGCCCGACAACCCCCCTGCTCGCGCGGCAACTTGAGCAGACCGCGGTTGGCGGCTATGTTGTCGCCCGCCGCAGTCGGCTGTGTGGCGTGCGGCGCGGCGTCGGCCCGCGCCACGCGAGGTGGAACCCGAGCCTGCGAAGCTGAGACGACACACGTATGAGCAACCCAACCCGCAAAGTCATCATCATGGGCGCCGCCGGGCGCGACTTCCACGATTTCAACGTTTACTGGCGGGACCACCCCGCGTTTGAGGTCGTCGCGTTCACGGCGGCCCAAATCCCCGACATCGCCGGGCGGGTTTATCCGCCCGAGCTGGCCGGTCCGCGGTATCCGAAGGGCATCCCGATTCACGCCGAGGCGGACATCGAGAAGCTCATCCACAAACACGGCGTGGACCTCGTGGCGATCGCGTATTCCGATCTGCCGCACGAAGTGGTCATGCACAAGGGGGCCCTCGTGAACGCGGCCGGGGCCGACTTCTGCATGTTGGGGCACCGGCACACGATGCTCAAGAGCAGCAAGCCGGTCATCGCCGTGTGTGCCGTGCGCACGGGCTGCGGGAAGAGCCAGACCTCGCGGGCGGTGGTCAAGCTGTTGAAAGCGGCGGGCAGGAAGGTGGCCGCCGTCCGGCACCCGATGCCCTACGGCGACCTGACGCAGCAAGTCTGTCAGCGGTTTGCGACGCTCGAGGACATGGACCGGTATCACTGCACGATCGAGGAGCGGGAGGAATACGAGCCCCACATCGCGGCGGGGAACGTCGTTTTCGCGGGCGTCGACTACGAGAAGATTTTGCGGGCCGCCGAAGCGGAAGCGGATGTGGTCCTCTGGGACGGCGGCAACAACGACATGCCGTTCTACCAACCCGACCTGTTCATCACGGTGACCGATCCGCACCGGCCGGGGCACGAACGCCGCTACTACCCGGGCGAGACGAACCTGTACATGGCCGACGTGATCGTGGTCAACAAGGTAGACACGGCCCGGCCGGAAGATGTCGAAACGGTGCTCCAAAGCGTACGGGACACGAACCCGGACGCGACGGTGGTCCTGGCAAACTCGCCGGTGACGGTCGCCGACCCGGCGCGGATTCGCGGCCAGAAGGTGCTGGTCGTCGAGGACGGGCCGACGCTGACGCACGGCGAGATGCGCTATGGGGCGGGGCACATCGCGGCCCGCAAGTTCGCCGCGCGCGAGATCATCGACCCCCGCCCGTACGCCGTCGGCTCGATCAAGGGCACGTTCGCCGCGTACCCGCACGTGAGCGACGTGTTGCCGGCGATGGGCTACGGCAAGAAGCAGATGAAGGAGCTGGAGCAGACGATCAACGCGGTGCCGTGCGACCTCGTGCTGATCGGCACCCCGATCGATCTGGGCCGGCTGCTGAAGATCAACAAACCGTCGCTGCGCGTCCTGTATGAGCTCGAAGAGCGGCAGCCGGGGCAGCTCGCGGCGGCCATCAAGAAGGTGATCTGACCCCCCTGCCCGGGCGCCGATCGGAACGCGAAGCGCCAGCGAGCGCGCCGGGAGACCGCGCTCGCTGGCGCTTCGCGTTCTGACAGGGGACGCGCGCGTTCGTAGCGAGTCACGTGGATCGCACACGGTCCCGGATGCGTCCGGCGGCCTCGAAATCTCGCGGGCCGAAGAAGACGAAGATCGCGCGTTCGATGGCGGACTGCCGCCGCAGGAACTCCGCCGTCGTGCGCAGGGCGATTTCGGTCGCCGCTTCGAAGGGGTAACCGTAGACGCCGGTGCTGATCGCGGGGAACGCGACGGTCTTGCAACCGCTTTCGACCGCGACCTCCAGCGAGCGGCGGTAACACGATGCCAGCAGCTCGGGCTCGCCGCGGCCGCCGCCGCTCCAGACCGGGCCGACGGTATGGATGATGAAGCGAGCGGGCAGGGCGAAGCCGGGTGTGATTTTGGCGTCGCCGGTGTTGCATCCGCCGAGCTTGCGGCACGCGGCCTGGAGGTCTTCCCACCCGGCGGCGCGATGAATGGCCCCATCGACCCCCCCACCGCCGGCCAAGCGGGCGTTGGCGGCGTTGACGACGGCGTCCACAGCCAGCTTGGTGATGTCCCCCTGCTGAAGCTCGATTCTCGACCACGGATCATGATCCGGCATGGCGGGGCCTCCACACCGCGGCATTGTACACGAGCGGACGCGCTGAGGCGGAATGGCAGGGACCGCCGGGGCGACATAGGATGCATCCATGCCGAAGACCCTGTACGTGATCGACGGTCACGCGCAGATCTACCGGGCGTACTACGCGCCGTTTCGACCGCTGACCTCTCCGACCGGGGAGCCGACGCGGGCCACGTATGTCTTCTGTCAGATGCTGCTGAATCTGTTGCGCGACCGGCGGCCCGACTACCTGGTCATGGTCCTCGACGCGGACGAGACCAAGCTGCTGCGCCGCCAAGTCTATCCCGAGTACAAGGCCCACCGCGAGCCGCCGCCGGAAGACCTGGCCCCGCAAGAGGAGCGGATCATCCGCATCCTTGGGGCCGCCGGCGTACCGCTGTTGCGCCAGGAGGGTTACGAGGCGGACGACCTGATTGCGACGCTGGTGCGCCGGCTGGCCGGCCCGGAGTTGCGGGTCTGCGTGGTCAGTCGCGACAAGGACCTGGAGCAACTTCTCGGCGAGCACGTCTACCTCTATGACCCGCTCAAGGACGAGGAGATCACGCCGGAGCGGTTGGTCGAGCTCAAGGGCTGGCGGCCGGAGCAGGCGGTCGACGCGCAGGTTCTGATCGGCGATAGCGTGGACAACGTGCCCGGCGTGCCGGGGATCGGGCCCAAGACGGCCGCGAAGCTGCTGGCGAAGTACGGTTCGGCGCGGGGCGTCGTCGAGCACGCCGACGAGCTGACGCCCAAGCAGCGCGAGAACGTGCTGGCGTTTGCGCCGCGGATGGACATGGTGCGGGAGCTGGTGACGCTGCGGGACGACTTGCCGCTGGAGTTTGATCTCGCCGTCGCCGCGTGCGACCGGTTTGATTGGTCGCGTGTGCGGACGGATTTCGAGGAACTCGGTTTTCGGCGGCTGCTGGACCAATTGCCGGTCGCCGACGGCGTAGCGGCTCGCCACAGCGAGTCGCCTTTGGCGACCGGGCTCCGTACCGGCCGTGGAGAGAGTGAGACCGTCGCGCCGTCGCAAGAGCCGAACCGCGACCGTGAGCGAGCGGACGCGGTGGCCGACGGCCTCCGCGACGCCGG
>CAYWYJ010000012.1:0-49187 GCA_964462635.1 uncultured Planctomycetales bacterium | reverse complement strand
GCCGGCCAGGCCGAGCGCGGCGTCCACGCCCACCGGCGGGGGCAGGTCCGCGGCCCGCGGCGCCGCGGCCCCGTCGGCCACCCGCACCTCCACGCGGCCGCCCGCGGGGGTGTACTTGATGGCGTTTTCCACCAGGTTGCTCACGCAATCCCCCAGGTCCCGCGGATCAACCCGCGCCAACAGCGGCGGACCGTCCGGCACACTGTGCTGCAACGCGACCCCCTTGCCCTCGGCCACGGACAGGTGCCGCGCGCACACATCGCGGACGATGCGCCCGACGTCGGCCTGCGCCTGGCGGTGGCGCTGGGGATCGGCCTCCTGGACGCGGGCCAGCGTCAGCAGCTCGGTGACCTGGACGATGCCCTCGCGGCACCGGCGGACGATCTTGTCGCAGGTGGTCAGAATGCCCTTCTCGTCGGCCACAATCTCGTCGCGAATCAGCCCGGCCAGCGTCTGCACCATCGCCAACGGGCTCTTGAGCTGGTGGGCGGCGATTTGCATGAAGCGCGAGCGACGGGCCTGAAGGTCCTGAATGGCCTGCCGCGACTGTTCCAGCGCGGCGTTCATGCGGATCAGCATGTCCTCGCGCCGGTCCAGCACCTTGCCGATGCGGTCGGTGAAGTACAGCGTGCCGAAGATCGCCGCCGCCGCCACAGTGACCGCGATGCTGACGTAGTGCGCCTGCTGATAGAGGTGAACCGAGCCCAACTGCGGCAGGAACGGATGGAAGGCGATCCAGCCGTGCAACTGGGCGACGCCCATCGCGGCGTACAGGAGCACGGCCCAACAGCTCAGCAGGAAGGCTTGCCAGGTCCGCAGCAGCAGCCCGGTGATGGCCACATGGAACAAATAGAACAGCGACATCGGGTTCTCGACGCCGCCGGTCAGCGCCAGGATCCACGTGAGCAGCAGCAGGTCGGTCGCGATCTGGGCGCCGGCGTAGATCTGCCCGGCGCGAATGGCCCCGCGCTGGTCGGTGCCCGGCTCGCTCAGCCGCGGTCGCAGGAGCCGCGCCACCGCCGTCCACATCACGTTGGTCGCCGCCACGGCCAGCACCACCGCGAGCAGGCCCCCCGGTCGGCGGGCCGCCGGCTGCACGAAGCGCTCGACGGCCAGCACGGCGAGGGCGCCGGCGGCAAACAGCCAGCGCAGCCGGATGAACCAGTGCAGTTGCAGGAGCACCACCAGCGCGTACGGCTTACCCGCCGTCGCGCCAGGTGCGCTGAAGGGTTGGCCTCCGTCCACAGCCATCGCCGTCACCCACTGGCACAGGCGTCCCCGCCTGGATCCCGCCGCCTGGTAGTGCGGGCCGATCAACTCCCCAAAGTAACCGGGGGGTCGGCATCGAGCAAACGCTCGACCGCGAGGCGCCAGCCCGCCACCCACGCCTGACCCAGCGCGATCCCGCCGTCCCCGCACGGGATGTGCCGGTGATAGAGCACTCGCCGGCCGTCCGCCTCCAGCCGCTCGACCAGGCGGGTCAACAGGCGGCGGTTGGCGAAACACCCCCCGGAGACCGCGACCGTGGCAACGGCCCCCTGGGGATCGGCGCGGCGGACCCAGGCCGCCAGGGCGTCGGCGAGGGTCGCGTGAAAGCGGGCCGCGACGAGGGCGGGCGGGTCGCGGCGCTGACGGGCCGCGATGAGCTCGCGGAACATCGGCCGCAGTGACAGCGTGACGATGTCGCCGCGCTGGTCGAAGTCGAACGGATAGGGCGCGGCGGCGCCCGCGTGGTCCCCGGCGGCGGCCTCGACGGCCATCGCCGCCTCCGCTTCGTGCCGGTTGCGGGCGCACAAGCCCAGCACGAAGGCCACGGCGTCGAACACGCGACCGAGACTCGAAGTCATCGGGGAGTGCGCGCCCGCACCGGCCAGTCGCTCGAACAGCGCCAGGGCCTCGTCGGAGGGCGGCGGTAGCGACGAGCCGGCACAGGCGGCGCGCAAAGCGTCCTGCCAACCGATACCACCAAGGGAGGGCGAGCCTCCCGGCGAGCCGCTGGTTGGCAGCGGTCTCGTCTTCGCATCCGCTGTCCCGTGCCCCTGCTCCAGCGCCGCGCGCAGCAGCGCCGCGGCCGGCCGCCACGTCTCCAGCGCCGCCGCGTCCCCGCCCACCAGCGGGTAGTACTCCAGATGCCCGAGGCGTTGTACATCGCCGCGTTCGCAGCGCAACAGCTCACAACCCCAGACCGCGTGGTCGGGCCCGAAGCCGGTACCGTCGCACGCCAGACCCAGGACGGGCCCCGGCTCACCCCATTCCGCCATGACGCTGGCGATGTGGGCGTGGTGATGTTGCACCTCAATGACAGGCAGGCCGAGTCGGCGGGCGTATTCGGTGGACAAGTAGCGCGGGTGCGGGTCGCACGCGACGGCGTCCGGCGCGAAGCCGCACAGGGTCTTCAGGCGGTCGATCGCCGCGACGTAATGCCGAAACGCTTCGGGCCGCGTCAGGTCACCGAGGTGCTCGCTCAGAATCGCTTCGGTCCCGCTGAGCAAACAGACTGTGGCCTTCAATTCGCCGCCGACCGCCAGCACGCGCGGCGTTGGTCCGCGCGCCGGGGCCAGCCCCAGGTGAAGCGGCCGCGGCGCGTAGCCGCGCGCCCGGCGGATGGGCACCGCCTCGCCGCGGAAGGTCTGCACGACCGAGTCGTCGATCGGGCGGAAGATCGCGCGGTTGTGCCGCAGGAACGCGTCGGCCACTTCGGACAGGTCGCGCAGCGCGTCCTCGTCGCGGTACGTGAGCGGCTGGCCGGCCAGGTTCGCCGAGGTCATCACCAGCGGGCCCAGTCCCGCGGTAAACAGAAGGTGATGGACCGGCGCGTAGGGCAGCATGACGCCGTAATCGCCGCAGCCCGGCGCCACGGACGGCGCGATCGACGCGACCTCCGCCTTCGGCGCCAGCACGATCGGCGCGGCCGGCGAAGACAGCGCCTCCTCATCGGCCGGCGTGAGCCGGCACAGACGCCGGGCCGTCGTCAGATCGGGGACCATCAGCGCCAGCGGCTTGCCGTCGCGCAGCTTCCGCTCACGCAGACGCCGGACGACCTCCTCGCGGTCCGCGCGGCAGGCCAGGTGGTACCCGCCGATCCCCTTGATGGCGAGGACGCCGCCTTCCTGGAGCAAGCGTGCCGCGGCGCGCAGCGCGTCGTCGCCGCAGACCGGCCGGGTGCCATGGTCCACGCCTGCCGCCTTCCCGCCCCCCCGCCATTCCAGCACGGGGCCGCACACGGCACACGCGTTCGGCTGCGCGTGGAACCGCCGATCGGCGGGGTCGTCGTACTCGCGCTGACACGCCGGACACATCCGAAACACGGCCATCGTGGTTTGTGGCCGGTCGTAGGGCACATCGCGGATGATCGAGTACCGCGGCCCGCAGTTGGTGCAGTTGATGAACGGATAGCGGTAGCGCCGGTCGGCGGGATCCAGCAGCTCGCGGCGACAGTCGGCGCAGGTCGCCGCGTCCGGCGTGACTTCCGGCCGGCGCCCCGCGTCGCGCTCGGAAGCACGAATGCGAAACGTCGTCTCGCCGCGCGCCGGCAGGTCGCACCGCGCCAGCTCGGTGACGCGGGCCAGCGGCGGCAACTCGGCGAGAAGTTGGCGTTCGAACCCCGCCAGGGCGGCCGGCGACCCTTCGATCTCGATCGTGGCCCCGTTGCTGTCGTTGGCGACCGACCCACCCACGCCATGGCGCGCCGCCAGGCGGTAGACAAACGGGCGGAAGCCCACCCCTTGCACCTGCCCGCGCACGTCGAGGCGTCTTCGGACTGAACCTTCACCGGGCTTCACCGTCTGCTCCGCGGCTATCTGACCCTATCCGGCGGGAACACAAACGCCAAGCGCCGGCACGTCGCCAGGGCGGGGGGCGGGGCCCGATGGCCGCGGCGGGGGGTCAGGATTGGGCCTTGCGGACCGCCCGGACAAGGATTTCGTGGATTTCCTGCGGACGGGCGACGTCTTCCCACACCACCGGCGCCGCGTCCGTGTCCACCGGCCGCAGTCGCAGCGTGGCCAATCGCAGGGCGCGACCGTACCAGGCCACCTCGACCTCGACGGCGGTGACCTGCGACAGCCGGCACTCGGCGACCTGCACGTTGAGGACGCCGCGGAACCGCATGACGCGCCGGTTGGTGAGGACGTAGAGCCGGCTGGCCCATTGAAGGGTGGCCAAGCCGAGCCGGACGCCGACGAGCAGGGCCAGGAGCTGGAAGGGGGCCGCGCCGGTGGCGACGGACCCGGTGCGCATCGCGACGGCCAGGGCGATGGCCAGGAACGCCGCCAGCAACAGCACGTTCAACGACGCCAGCGGGATGAACCACGCCGACGGCTTGATGGACAGTTGCACCAGCTCGTCGCCGTCGAGTTCCAGTTTGGCCGCGGCCTTGGCGGCGACGGGGTGGGCCGGGATCGAGGGCGGCCCGTCGGCCATGACACTCTTGATGGGGCCGGGCGGGCTCATGGCATCAGCTCCGCGTGCAGCACGCCGACGTGGGGGTAGTTCCTATAGTGATCATTGTAGTCCAGGCCGTAACCCACGACGAACAAGTCCTCGATGTCAAACCCGACGAATTCCACGGGGAGGTCGGGCGGGGCCTTGCTCGGCTTGCGCAGCAACACCGCGGAGCGGACGCTCCGCGCCCCGCGCTCGTGGACGAGCGCTTGCACACGCCGCAGCGTCCGCCCGCTGTCGAGGATGTCGTCCACGATGAGCACGTGCCGTCCGGCCACCTCGCCGGAGAGCTCGAGCACCGTCCGCGGGGTCCCGGGGGCGGTGGCCGCGCCGGGGTACGTCGAGACCTGCACCAAGGCCAGCTTCATCTTCAGCGGCAGCTCGCGGATCAGGTCGGCCAGGAAGATGATGGAGCCCGACAGGATCGGCACGATGGTCAGACCGATGGCCTCCCCGTCGTACGTGGCGGCGATCTCGGCGGCCAGCGCGCGGTTCCGCGCCTGAATCTGCTCGCGGTGGATCAGGATGCGCGCGATGTCGTTTTGCATCGGACACCGTTCCGCGAGGCGGAGACCGCTCCCGGCTTACGCGGGGCCGCCGGTCCCCTTGACACTCTGCCCGGGACCGCCCGACGCGACATCATCGCCGCGCAGATCGCGTTGCAGCGCGGTCATAAAGGCATCCACGGCGTCCAGCCGGGCCCGGGCCAGTCGCCGGGTCGTCTCCCAGCGGAATCCCTCGGCCAGGCGAACATCCCAGTAGCGGTATTCCCGTTGTCGCCGCCACGTGTCCACAAGCTGCTGCAACGGCCGGCCCTCGGCCTGGTACTGGCGAAATTGCCGCAGAACATAGGTCGTCCCGACCTCGTCGAGCGCCTCTGACTCGGCCAGGATGAGGGCCTCGCGCAGGCTGGTGCGGCGGTCGTTGCACTGGCGGATCGCGTCCGCCGCCAGGCGGGCCGTCGTCGCCGGCAGCAGGTGTCCCGCTTCCTCCAGCAGCATGGCCGCCCCCAGCTCGCGTTGGATTTCGTTGGTGGGGCGCGTCAGCACTTGCCAGTGCGCGACCCGGCCCTGGTGGACTTCGAGGGCCCAGCCGGCGTCGTGGAACAGGGCGGCCGCCGCCAGGGCCGTCCGGTCCGCTTCCGCCCCGCCGGTCTCGGGCAGGTCGGCCAGCTGCTGGGTCAGGTGCATCACCCGCTCGGCGTGTTCCCACAGCCACCAATCGCGGTGGCTCTCCCCCAGGGGCAGGGCCAGCAGTTGCCGGGCCAACGGAAGCAGACGCTCGACTTGCATGCCGTCCACCGTCCAACGCCTCCGCGTCGGACCTTGCCTTACCCGGCGCGTGCCGCGGACCCAACTCGCCGGCCGTCCCGCGCTGCGGCCCGCGCTCGACCGGCGGCCAGTGTAGCGCGCGGTCGCGCGAGCGGCAAGCAAAGACGTTATCGGTCCACCTCGCGGGTCCGTCGCCCCGGGCCGACCACGGTGCGCTTCCACGCGCCGCGCCGGGCCCCGGGCTGACAGGCGCCGTTCAGTCCTGGGCAAGGGCGTTCCCCCGGCGGCCGATGAATACAGCGGCCTGCGCTGCGCGGGTTCCCGGCCCACCGGCAGGGCGGGGCTCCGCTGCAACGTGGACACCGCCCATCGGCGAGCGTCGCGCGCGGAGTCACGGCGTGCGGCGCGGCGCAGGCCGACCGGGAAAAAGGAGTGGGTCGTTATGACGACCGTTGCGGGCGCCGCCGGCAAGACGTTGCCTCCCGAGCTGAGTAAGGCCCTGGGGCGGCTGACCGAGATCAGCTCGCTGCCCGAGATCACGACCAAGATCGTACAGGTGGTGGAGGACCCCCGGGCCACGGCCCACGACATGCACGAAATCGTGCGCGGCGACCCGGCGTTGGCGACGAAGATCCTCAAGGTCGTCAACTCCGCCTTCTACGGTCTGCCGTCGCAGATCGCCAGCCTGGAGCGGGCCATCGTGCTGCTGGGTTTGAGCGCGGTCAAGAACATCGCCCTGGCCGCGTCGCTCTCCCGCCTGTTCAGCGTCGAGGCCCTTTCCGAGCAGTTCGCCGCCCGCGACCTGTGGCGCCATTGCATCGCCGTGGGGGTCTGTGCCCGGCGGCTGGCCGACCTGGTCCACTCGTCGCACGTGGATGAGCTGTTCGTCGCGGGGCTGGTCCACGATATGGGTTTGTTGGCCGTCCAGCAGCTCTTCCCGGCCAAGCTCAAATCGACGGTCGAGCGGTGCCAAGCCTCCAATCTGCGGTTCTGCGCCGTGGAGGAAGAACTGGTGGGGGCCGACCACCAGACGTTCGGCGGCGCGCTGGCCGCCCGCTGGCGGTTTCCGCCCGGACTGAGGTACGCCGTCGCGTACCACCACGACGTGGAGGCGTTGCAGCCGGAGTTCCAGAAGCCCACCGCCCTCGTGTACGTGGCCGACACCCTGTGCTGCCGGGCGCGGCACGGGTTCTGGCTGACGGGCCACACGCAGGAAATCCCCGGCACCGTGTTGGACATCGTGGGACTCAAGCCGGAACAACTCGACCCGGTCATGGACGAGCTCCCCGAGCTGATCGAGGAAGCCGAGCACATCTTCGCCGAATGAAGTCACCCTTCGGAAAGAGGTGCCGACCGGCGCGACGCCGCGGCCACCCGGCCGCGCTCACTTCAGCCACTTGATGACCAGGAACCCACCCACCAACAACACCACGAACAAGATGGCCAGCAGATCGAAGTAGCGGTCGATGAAGCGTTTGATCGGCGGGCCGAAGAGGTACAGCAGCCCCGCGACCAGGAAGAACCGCGCCCCGCGACCCACCACCGAGACGGCCAGGAACGGCAGCAGGTGCATGTCCATCGCCCCGGACGTGATCGTGAACACCTTGTACGGAATCGGCGTGAAGGCGGCGACGAAGACGATCCAGAAGTCATACGCCAGGTACCACGCCTTGACCTGTTCGTAATAGGCCTCGGCGTGATAGAACGCGATGATCCGCAGCCCGATCGCCTCCATGAGGAACATGCCGATCGCGTAGCCCACGACGGCGCCCAACACACTGGCCACGGTGCAGTTCGCCGCGAGTGGCCACCACCGCGCCCGCGCCCCCAGCACCAGCGCAATGAGCAGGACGTCGGGGGGAATCGGAAAGAAGCTCGACTCGGCGAACGAGAGCACGAACAGCGCGATGGCCCCGTGCGGCGTGGCGGCCCAGCTCAGCACCCAGTCGTACATCCGACGGTGCAGGTGCCAGCCGGGACGGGCGCCGGCAGCGGCAGCCGCGGCCGGGGGTGGAGTGGGGGACGACGCGTCGCTCATCCGTCGGTGATCCTGGTCGAAGGTCCGGTGGCACCGGCGGCAATCGCCGGCCGCTTACGTCCCGGGGCGGGTAGCATACCGCCGCCGGGGCACGCGACAATGCCGATTGTAGTCCGGGCAGCGCGAAGAACACCTGTCGGAACCCGCACGCCAGTGCGGGGCCAAGCGGCCCACCACTTGCGTGGTGGGTTCTGTCAGCCGCGTCAAGCTCCGGGGGACGTGGGAAGGTGGGAACGTGGGAAGGTGGGAACGACTGCGCCACACGCGCTCCGGACTTCCCTGTTCCCCGTTCCCTGTCCCCGCCCTATACGATGTCCGCGAACCTCCGCTGCGCCCCGCGGAACCACACCCACCCGACCAGCAGCGCGGTAAGGCCGAGCGTCACGCTGGGAATGAGGTAATAGGCATCGAGCTGGTACTCCGGCAGCAGCGCCCACCGCATCCCCTCGACCGCGCCGACCATCGGGTTCAGGCCGTACAGCGGACGCCACAGCGCGGGGATCGTCGCCAGCGGGTAGGCCACCGGCGTGGCCAGCATCCACATCTGCACCAGGAACGGGACCGCCTGCGACACGTCGCGGAAGCGCACGTTGATGGCGGCGAGGACCAGCCCGACGCCGAGCGCGCTGAGTCCCGCCAGCGCCACCCACAGTGGCACGGTGAAGACCGCGGCGCTCGGCGTCACGCCGTAGTACACGACGAGCCCCGCGTACATCAGCAGCGCGCAGGCCAGGTCGACCAGCGTGGCCAGTTGCCCGGACAGCGGCAGGATGAGGCGGGGAAAATACGCCTTGGTGACGAGGTTGGCGTTGGCCACCAGGCTGACCGTGGTCGAGCGCAGGGCCCGACCGAAGAACGTCCACACCACGACGCCGGCATAGCAGTGCAGGGGGTAAGGCACCTGACCCGCCGAGAGGCCGGCAAGGTTATGAAACACCAGGGTGAACAGCAGGACGCTGACCAGCGGTTCGAACAGGGCCCACGCCGCCCCCAGCAGCGTCTGCCGATACCGCACCCGCAGGTCGCGCCAAGCCAGAAATCCTAGAAGCTCCCGATAGCGCCACAGCTCCCGCAGCTCGGACATGAGGTCGGAGCCGACCGGCTGGATCACCGTGCAGGCGCCTTCGGGGTTCCCGTGCCCCACCAACTCCCGCCGAGCTGTCCCGGGAGGGCGAGGCTCCTGCCGAGCCGCCTCGGGACGGCAAGGCTCCCGCCGAGCCGCGGCTGCCGGGGGATGTTCCCGCCCCGGCTCACGCGGGCACTGGACCACCGGTGTCGTCGCGCTCATGGGAGTGGATCGTCCGACCCGACGGGCATGGAAACCGGCTCGACGGGTGACAACTCCGGCCACGGGTCGGGCCCCCGGGGCGGGGGCGGCAGGATGTACGGACGCCGGCGGGCCTCGCGCACCCGGGCGAGCGCCTCGGCCAAACGCCCCTCCAGCGCCCGGAGACGCTGGTCCAACGGCGGCGCCGGCGGTCCGTCCGGCGCGGCCGGCGGAGCGGCGGCTTCGGCGGCAACAGGCGCTTGGGATGCGGTGGTGTCCGCGCTGGGCGCGCCGGTCGTCGCCGATCCTCCCGAAGCGCTGGGAACCTCGCGCTGGGGTTCTTCCGTTGTGTTGACACGAGGGAGCGGTTGGTCCGCGTCCCACCGGCAGGGCTCACCGAGGAAATCGGCCAGGTCCACCGCGGGCCGCGCCTGCTCCGACGACCAGCGCCGCAGCCGCGACTCGGCCCGACACGCGGCGGTGACCATCGGTCCCGCGATGCCCCCGGCCATCCGTGTCGCGGAGAACGGGCTCTCCGCGCCGGTCGGTGGGCTCGGCAGATACCGGCGCGACCGAATGCCGCCGGTGATCGCATGAATCGTGGCGACGATGTGGCGGCCGTCGATCTCGGTGCGGTCGTCGGCGAAGGCGTCGACCAGGGCATTGTCGCAGAGCTGGTTGAGCAACGCCGGGTTGCCGTCAGAGAAGCGGTGTACGAGGTCAAGGGCCGCCGGCGTGAAGATCTCCTCCGGGGCCACGCCCCTGGCCTCCGCATCCCCGTTGGGGCGGCCGGGCTCCGTACCGGCCGTGCCGACGTGCGCGGGCCCCGCGCCGGCGCTGTAGCGGCCGGGCTCCGTACCGGCCGTGGTCCCCGCCGGCCGGCGCGGCGGGCCGGCGGCGGCGACGCGCAGGCGGTGTCGCACGTACCCGTCGACGTCGGCGCGGGAGAGGGGGCTGAGCCGGCAGGCGCGGAAAACGCGCCGCTGGAGCCGCACCAAGTTGGGCCCCGCCAGGGTTTCGACCAGGCCCGACAATCCGAAGAGGATCAGGGCCACCGTCCGCGGGGAGCGGATTTCGCGCGTCACCAGTGAAAGAATGTCGTCCCAGTTGTGCGGGCGCAACCCGTCGGCATTGTCGACGATGACGACTCCGGCCTGGGCGGCGGACGGGTCGACCCGCAGCCATTCACCGAGCGCGACTTCGCGCGTGTTCGTCGGGCCGAACGGGTCGGCGCGGGCCAGGCGGTTGGCGGGGCACAGCGTGATGTCGGTGCGATTATCGGGCTGCCCGATTCCGTGAATCCACGCGATACCGGTCTGGCCGGCGAGGGATTGGGCGAGCAGGCGGCCGAGCAGGGTTTTACCGGACCCCGAGTCGCCGAGCACCAGCGTGCAGGGCCGGCGGGTGCGGACGGCGTACTGGAGGGTGGCAAGGGTCTCGGCGTGGGCGGCGGTGGCATAATAAAAGCGCGGATCGGGTCGCCCGTCGAAGGGCGGGGCCGAGAGGCCGAAGTGTCGGTACGGTTCCATTCCAGGCACGGCACGTCCCGTAGCTTTGTCCTGTTATCGGCAGGGGCGCGCCGGCCCTGAAATACGGGGCCGCGGACCCCCGCCGCGGGCTTCCTATGGGTCAACCCACACCGACCGGGGGCCGCTTGTTTCATGGAGCCCCGGAATCCGTCGATAACTGCGGTGGGAAGAGCAGCCGTACCTGTGGCCACGGAGGGCCGAGTACCAGCGAGCCCACGTGGCTACAGGAAGCCGAGGAACGTTGATGCTCGTGCTGCCCCGCGGAATGCGACGGTCCCGTGGACCGGGCCTGCGGTGGGGCGCAGGTTGTCTGCTCGTTTGCGTCAGCGCGACCCTCTGGGGCTGCGCCACGACCCACAACCAGCTCGTCTCTTTCCTGCGCGCGCACGACACCGAGGTCTCGACCGGCAGCTACGTCGTGCGGCCCCCGGACGCCATCGCTATCCACGCCCCCGGCGCCCCCGAAGTCGACGGTACCATCCAGCAGCTCCGGCCCGACGGCAAGGTCGTCCTCCGGCTGCTCGGCGAAGTCGATGTCGCCGGGCTCACCACCGAAGAAATGGCCGCCAAGCTCCGCGGCCTGTTGTCCCGCTTCTATGTCGATCCCGAAGTCGTCGTCCAGGTCGCCGCCTATCGCAGCCAGTACTACTACGTGTTTGGTGAAGTCGCCAACGGCGGCCCCAAGCTCTACACCGGACGCGACACGCTGCTGATGGCCCTGGCCGACGCCCGGCCGACCTTCCTGGCGTGGAAGTCGCAAATTCGCATCGTCCGGCCGCCCGCCACGCCCGACGGCGAGAGCAAGACCATCGTCGTCGATCTTGACCGCATGCTCCGGCAGGGCGACCTCAGCCAGAACGTCCTGCTTCAGGAAGGTGACGTCATCGAAGTCCCGCCGACCCCGCTGGCGTGGGTCGGCCACCGCGTCCGCGAGCTGCTGTACCCGCTCGACCCGGCGATCAACGCCTACACGACGCCGGCCGCGGCGGTCAGCGCCAACCACGTGTACAAGGATGAGTTCGGCTCCGCGTCCGACGATCAGGACACGCGGCGCCACGGCGTGTTCGGCCCCTAGGCGGGAAGAAGCCTGATGAATGCGGAAGGAAAAAGGAAAAATGAAAAGATCGCTGCCCCAAGTCGCCGGTCCTCGCCGGCGGCCTGCCCCTTCTTTTCATTCTTCCCTTTTCATTCTTCCTTTGTGCCTGAGCTCCCCGACCGGCACGGAGGCCGGTCTTACTGACAGCACGTGAAGTCGTCATGACCAGTCAGCAAGGCCAAGCCTTCGAAGACCTGCGCAACACCGTCAACGAGTGTACGCGCATCGTCCGGCACCGCTGGCGCCTGGCGCTGGTCGGGTTGGCGGTCGTGGGGTCCGCGGCCTTCTGGGGCAGCCAGTACCTGCCGCGGGAGTATGCCGCCGCGACCATCTTCGAACGCCGTGACGACGTCGTGCTCCAGAACCTCGTGCAGGCCAATTCGCCGTACAGCTTCCAGCGCCTCAAGAGCACCCTCACGCTGGACATGCTCGGCTCGCGGGCCCTGGCCCGGGCGGCGGTCCGCGCCGGCCTGCTCCCCGCCGAGACGTTCACCAGCGACGGCGCCCTCACGGAGAGTGAGCGGGCCGCCCTGGACGGGGCGCTGGGGCAGCGCGAGCTGCGGCCGGCCGTGCGGCTGATCCACAGCTCGCCCAGCCTGGACACGATCCAGGTCAGTTGCACGGCGAACGACCCGGTCGCGGCCCGCGAGTTCGTGATCGCGCTACGCGACCACTACATCGCCGACACGCGCGAGCGGATTCGGGACATTCTCAACGGAACGCGGGATTTCTTCGCATCGGAGGTCACCCGCGTGCAGGACGAGCTGGCCCGGACCGCCGGGGGATTGCGCAAGGGCTTCGAGGATTTCCCGGGCTTGGACCCGACCGACGTGGCCGCCGTCGGCAACCGGCTCGAGACGCTGCGGCTGCAACGCAACGACATGCTCCAGCGCAAGGCGGAGCTCGAGGCCCAGATCACGGCCCGCGAGCAGTTCCTCGTCTCGGCCCCGTCGCTGTACATCCGGCCCACTCCGGCCCTGATGGGGCCCCCGGCCCCCACGCCGTCCCCGTCGAGTCCGGTCGTGGAGCAGGCGATTGAGGGGGTCCGCCGTCAGATCATGGAACTCGTGACCGGCAAACGGATGACGATGGAGCACCCCGACGTCAAACGCCTGCTGGGGCGGCTCGAAGCCCTGGAGGAGCTGCGCGAGAACCTGGCCTCCTCGGCCGTGGACGACGCCGTCGGCCTGCCCCCCGTGGCCCAGGACCCCGAGGCTGAAAGCGGCCGACGGGAGTGGAGCGCCCAGCGGATGCGGATCGAGCTGGAGCTGGACGCGCTGCGCCGGCAGTTGGCCGTCACCAAGGAGCAGTTCGCCGAGATCGACGGCCGCGTGGAACGCTTCGCCGGCCTGTACAACCAGCTCCTTAGCGAAGGGGAGGAGCTGCGTACGCTGCGCGAGCGGCAGGCCGCCGGCACGAACGAACTCAGCATCTGGCAGTCTCACTTGGCGCAACTGGACCGCGTGCTGGCCGCCGAGAGCGGCGACCGCGGCACACAATTCGCGTTGATTGAAGAGCCCAAGGACGAAAGTCGGCCGACCAAGCCCCGCGTGGCCTCGGTGTTTCTGGTGTGCTCGGGCCTGGGGCTGGCGGCGGCGGCGCTGCTGGTGGGTCTGGCCGAGCTGTTCGATCGTTCGTTCCGCTCGGTGGGGCAGGTGACGCGGGCCCTGGGAGTACCGGTGCTGGAGTGCATCAGCACCGTGCTGACCCCGCGCGAACGGCGCCGCGCGCTGCTGGCCCGGGCCGTGTGGACGCCCACGCTCGCGGTGCTGCTCGGGCTGCTCGCCGCCAGCGCCGGTTTGGCCTACACCAGCCTGGTGCGACCGACACTGCACGCCCGCGCCATGCAGAACATGGACCGCATGTTCGATGCGGCCGGCGCGGCAGCGCGGTGGGGTGCCCGTGCGGAGGAAGGGGAAGTGGAAAGCGGGCCCGAGGGAACCCGGAACAGGGAACCGGGAACAGAGAACACCGCACAAGGACCGGCGGACATAGAGGTTTCGTTCCTCGAGAGAAACACCGGCAGTACGACCGTCCAGGTACGCGGAGCGAGTTGAGGCGCGCGGCATGGGCTCAATGACCAAGGTCATGCAGAAGATCCAGGAGGCCGAAGCGGCCCCCGCGCCGTCGGCCCCGGAGACCGAAGCCGTCACGTCCGCGCCGCCGCCTGGAGCGGAGGAAGCCGTCTCGAGTTTCGTGCCCGGGGAGGCGGCGCCGGACACGGCCGTCGCTCCTGACGCAGGCAGCGCGGAGCGGCCGGCGGGCGCCGCCGACGGGCGCACCGTCGCCTGGGACCCCCAACGCGTCGATCCCGTCATTGTCGCCTTCCATGACCGCTATTCCGCCGTCTGCGAGCAATACCGCGGCGTGCGGGCGCGGCTCCTCACCATGAACCCGGCCCGGGCTCCCCAGATCCTCGCGATCACCAGCGCCATCCCGGAGGAGGGCAAGAGCGTTTCGACGGTCAACCTCGGGCTCGTCATGGCCGAGGGCAACGAGCACCGCATCCTGATCGCGGATGCCGACTTCCGGCGCACCTCGATCGCCCGCATGTTGGGGGTCGCCGACACCCCCGGACTGGCCGATGTGCTCACCGGCGCGGTGCCGCTGGCGACCGCCCTCCAGCCCACGCCGCTGCCCAACCTCAAGCTGCTGCCCGCCGGCCGGGTGCGCGACAATGCCTATGCGGAGCTGCTCGGCGGCCCCGGCACCGCTCAGGTGCTCAGCGAGCTGCGTCAGCAATTCGACTACGTGTTCCTCGACACGCCGCCGATTACCACCGTTTCCGACGTCTGCCTGCTGGCGCCGCGGTGCGACGGGGCGCTGGTCGTGGTGCAGATGCGGCGTACGCCCGAGCCCACCGTGCAGCAGGCCGTCCGCACGCTCCAGGCCAACAACGTGAAGATCGTGGGCGCAATCCTGTCGCGGTTCCGCGAGCGGGGCTCGGCGTACTATGAGCACTACTACTCCTATTACTACCGCTAACCAAGACGCCGGACGCGGAGGTCCGGCGCCACGGGACGCGCCGCCGGCGTGTCGTGCGGACCGTCCGCGGCCGGCGCCGTGCGCGCGCATTCCGCGCGGCTTTGCGCCCCGGACCACGGAGGTACGGCCCGTCGCCTCCCCGGCCGACCGCGCCGCCTGGGCCCGCTACGTCGAGCGCCACGCCGCCGCCACCGTCTTTCACCACCCCGACTGGTGCGACGCCGTCGAGGAGGTGTTTCATCACCGACCGCTGCACCTGCTGGCCACCCGCGACGGGGAGCCGGTCGGCGTCCTGCCGCTGATGGAGGTCCGCAGCGTGCTGGCCGGCCGCCTGCACGTCAGCGTGCCGTACGGCACCTACGGCGGCGTCCTGGCCGACGAGCCGGAGGTTGGCGCCGCGCTCGCGGCCGCCGCCGCCGAGAGCGCGCGGCAGCGCGGCGCCCGCGTGCTGGAGCTACGCTCGGCGACGGCCGACGTGCCGGGCTTCGAGCCCGTGGAGGGGTACCTCGGTTTCTGGCGCGACTTGCCCACGCGGGTCGAGGACGTCGCCGCGTCGCTGCCCAAGCGGGCGCGGGCCGCGGCCCGGCACGCCCGCGACCGGAGCGGCGTCACCGTGGAACACGACGCGCGACTCGTCCCGCTCGTGTGGGAACTGTACTGCCGCAGCATGCACCGGATCGCTTCGCTGGCTTATCCGCTGCGCTTCTTTGAAACGTTGGCCCAGCGGCTCGGCCCGCGGGCCTGGGCGAGTGTGGCCTGGTGCGACGGCCGGCCGGTCGCGGGGACGATCAGCCTGGAGTTCCGCGACATGCTCATGCCGTACATCCTCGGCCTGGACGAGCGCCTCCCGTGTGAGGGGGCGGCCAACCTGCTGTACTGGTCGGTGATGGAGCGGGCGGTCGAGCGCGGGTTGCGGCGGTTCGATTACGGCCGCAGTCGCGCCGACAACGCCGGCGCGGTGGGCTTTAAGAAGAACCAGGGTTTCGAGCCGCGGCCGCTGGGCTATCAGCGGTACGTGCCGCCCGGCCGGCAGGCCCCGGACCTCAAGCCGTCCAACCCGCGGTTCGCCCTGGCGCGGCGCGCGTGGCGCTATCTGCCGTTGCCCGTGACGCGGGCGCTGGGCGCGTGGCTGGCCCGCTCGATTCCCGGCTGAAAGGGGGGGCCGTGCGCATCCTGATGCTTGCCCCACGCTGGCCGTATCCGCCCGATCGCGGCGACACGTTGCGCTCGTGGCACGTGCTGCAAGCGCTGGCGGACCGGCACGAGGTGTGGCTGGCCGCCGTCGATCGCGTCGCGCCGACCCTGGCGAACCGCGCGCCCGTCGAACGCTTGTGCCGTCAGGCTGCGGCACTGCCGATGTCCGGGGCGGCGGCCCTGGCGCGCGGGGTCGGCTCTCTGCTCGGCGGCCACAGCCTCACCGCGGGTTACTTCGGGGACGCCCGCCTGCCCCGCCTGATCGACCGCTGGCAGCGCGACGTTCGCTTCGATGTTCTGTGGACCTATTCGTCCGCGATGGCCCCGGCGGCCGTCGCCGTGGACGCGCCGCGGCGCATCGTCGACCTCGGCGACGTGGACAGCGCCAAGTGGGCGTTGTACGCCGCCCGCAGTCTGCCGCCGAAACGCTGGCTGTACCTCCTCGAAGCGGCCCGCGTCGCCGCCCTCGAAGCCCACGCGGTCGCCACGCACGACTTTTGCCTCCTGGTCAACGAGCGCGAACGCCACAAGCTGCTGGCGCGGCTGCCCAACGCCTGCACGGGGGTCTTGCCGACGGTCGTGGACCTCGCCGAATACGCCGACCTCCCCGCCGTGCCGCCTACCGAGCCAGTGATCGGCATGATCGGCTCGATGTTCTACCCGCCCAACGTGCGCGCCGCGCACTGGTTCGGCCGCTGGGTGTGGCCGCTGGTGCAACGCGAAGTGCCCGCGGCGCAATGGTGGATCGTCGGCAGCCGGCCGACCCGCGCCGTTCGGCGCTGGGCCGCCGAGCCGGGCGTGACCGTCACCGGTTACGTCCCGGACGTGCGGCCGTACCTCGCGGCGACCCGCGTGCTGGTCAACGCCGTCGAGGGCGACCTGGGTGTGCAATCGAAACTTGTGGTGGGGATGGCGGCGGGGCGGCCGGCGGTCGTCACACCCGACGCCGCCGCGGGCATCGACTGCGACGACCCGCCGCCGTTCCGCATCGCCCGGTCCGCCCCGGCCTTCGCCGACGCCGTCGTGCAGTTGTTGCGCGACGACGCGGCGGCCCGCCGGCTGGCCATACGGGCGCGGGCGGTGGCGGAGGCGAACTACGGCGTTGCGGGCCAGGCCCGGCGCATCGCCGCGTTTCTACGCGATCCCGCGTGTACGCCGCCCGGCCCCGTGAGCAAGCCGGCCCTGGAAACCGGGGCGGAACATGCCCTGACGGCCGCGGGCCCGGAGGTGGCCCGGCGGTGATTCGCGGCCGACACATCATTTGCGTGGCCAGCAACTGGGACGACCACCCCACGAGCAAGCACCATGTCATGCGCCGGCTGGCCGCGGCCAACGACGTGCTGTGGGTGAACTACCACGCGTCGCGCCGCCCCCGGTTGACGCGCACCGACCTGCGACTGGCGTGGCGCCGCCTGGGGCACGCGGTCCGGCCCGCCGGCCGGGTCATGCCGCGCCTCCAGGTCCTGTCGCCGCTGCTGATCCCGTGGCCCGCCTCCACCGCGGCGCGGGCCATCAACACGTGGCTGCTGCGGCGACACATCGCGGCCGCGCTGCGCCGTCAGCCCCCGCGACCCATCCAGCTCTGGTTGTTTACGCCGGACGTTCCCGAGCTCATCGCCGCGTTGCCGGCCGAGCGCGTGGTGTACTACTGCGTGGACGATTTCGCCGGCTTCGCGGGTTTCGACGCGGCCCTGATCGAGAAGCTGGAGGCCCTGACGGTGGCCCAGTCGGACCTCGTCATCACCACGTCCGGCACCCTCTTCGAACGCCACCGCCCGCGACACAGCCGCGTCCATCTCGTTCCGCACGGCGTGGACTATGAGCACTTCGCGGCCGCCGTCGATCTGCCGCGGGAGGCCGTCCCGCCGGACGTGCGCGGGCTGCCGCGCCCCGTGTTCGGCTACATGGGCATGATCAGCGAATACGTGGACCTGGAGCTGCTGGCGGCGGCGGCCCGGGCCCGCCCCGCGTGGTCGTTCGTGCTGCTGGGCGATGCCCGCCGCGATGTCGGCGTCGTCGCCGGCCTGCCGAACGTGCATTTGCTCGGCGGGCGGCCGTACGAGGAACTACCCGCGTACTGCCGCGGATTCGACGTGGGGCTGATCCCGTTTGAGATGAACCGACTCGTGCGGGCCGTCAACCCGATCAAGCTGCGCGAGTATCTGGCGGCGGGGCTGCCGGTCGTGTCCGCCCCGATGGCGGCCGTCCGCGATTACGCGCCGGACGTGCATACGGCCGACACACTGCCGACGTTCCTCAGCGCGTGCGAGACCGCGTGGCGGCAGGCGGCCGCCGGCGACCGCCGCGCCCGTCAGGAGCGCGTCCGCGGCGAGAGCTGGGCGGCCCGCGTCGAGTGGCTGTCCCACCTAGTGGAACATCTGCCGCCGACACCGACGGAGGCGGGCGCGGAGGCCGCTGCGGCCATTTGCGGCGCCGGCCACGCGCTGCCGTCGGTTCAGCAGGGGGTGATCCTCTAGATTGTGACCCTCCCCCAAACCCTTGTCGCCCCGGCGAGTCGCCCTCGCCTCGGCGAGTCTCGTTCGCCACAGCGAATCTCGCCGCAGGCGGACCTGCGGTGGACGTGGCGACCCGAGAATGAGGGTAGGGCGAGGCTGTCTCCTGCGGCGACCCTGCCGGCCTGCCGAGCCGCGGCTCGCCGGGAGGCGCGCCCTCCCGGTTGGCCTCTCATGATCCTGAACGCCCGTTTAGAGCACCTAACAAAACTACCTGGGGGACCGACCTCTGGTCGGTCGGATGACGGGCCAGAGGCCCGTCCCCCAGGGCTTTGATACAGGCTCTTAGCTGATCGCCAGCAGCGCCACGACCAGCGCCAGCCCGATGATGAGCACCGCCCAGGCCGCGTCCGCGTACGCCGGCGACAACGCCCGGTGCCGATGATGGTGTACCCGCTGGCGGCGGCGCGGCGTCAACACCACGTCCCCGATCAGCAGCGCGGCCCCGCACTGCGAGCACAGCCGCGGCGCGGCCAGTGTGCGTGGTCGGATGCTGGTGTGGTGTCCGCACCGGTCGCACGTGATGTGGATGTGACTGGGCACGACGACGCTATGCCGGCAGTGCCGGCAGCGCACACTCGCGCTCGACCCCACCTCATCAATCACCCCGTGACACCACCCGCAGCGCAGCACGGGCACCGCCGCCGGCGGGGAGCGGGCCGGCGCCGGCGTCGACTCGACCCCGAGCTCGCCCTCCGGGGGAGCGTCCGGTGCCCAGCCGCCACTGCGCAACTGCATGAGGTCGAAGGCTCCCTCGGGGGTCTCGACGGGCTGTGGAGGGACCGGCACCATACTGGTTGAATCGCCCGCTTGCCCCACCCGGGATTAGGCGGAAATCGGCTATTGCGGCCGAAATGGCGCCGAAAGCGCGCCCAATGCCCGTTGCGGGCGGTCGGGCGGCTCCCCCGTCCGATACGACCGGTATGCACGTCGCCACGCTCCCGGCCCCGGCCGCGCTCGCTCTCGCCCTGCCCGAGACGACCGTCGCCGGCAGCCTGAACTGCCTCTCCGTGGACGTGGAGGAGTACTTCCAGTGTGAGGTATTCCGCCGCTGCGTTTCGCGGGCTGATTGGCCCACGTACGAACGGCGGGCCCGGCCCGCGCTGGAGCAGATCGCCGGCTGGCTCGCGGACGCCCGCTCGCACGCGACGTTCTTTGTGCTCGGCTGGAACGTCCCGCACCTGGCCCCGCTGCTGCGCGACCTTGCCCGGGCCGGCCACGAAATCGCCTGCCACGGCGACGGCCACGAACATCTGGCCCGTCTCGGTCCGCAACAATTGCGCGACGACCTCCGCCGCGCCCGCGGGCAACTGGAAGACCTCGTCGGCGTCCGCCCGCGCGGCTATCGCGCCCCCACCTTCTCCGTCACCCGCGCCACCGCCTGGGCCCTCGACGTCATCCTCGACGCCGGCTTCGAATACGACGCCAGCATCTTCCCCATTCGCCACGATCGTTACGGCGTCCCGGACGCCCCGGTCGAGCCGTTCTGGGTCGTGACGCCGAGCGGCCGGCGGCTGCTGGAGTTTCCGCCGCTGACGCTCGCGTGGGGGCCGCTGCGCGTGCCGGTGGGCGGCGGGGGGTACCTGCGGCTGTGGCCGGGGGGTTGGCTGCGGCGGTGCATCCGGGCGCGGCAGCGGCGGCTTGGCGGGCCGACGCCGGGTGCCGCGGCGGTGATGATCTACGTCCACCCGTGGGAGTTCGACCCGGACCAGCCGCGACTGCCCGTCGGCCGCCTGGCCCAGTGGCGCCACCGCGTCAACCTGCACACCACGGCCGACAAGCTCCGCCGCCTGCTGGCCGAGTTCCGCTTCGACACGGCGGCGGCGGTACTGCAACGTGTCCGCGTCCTCGGCGACCTGCCGGCGTTCGAGTTGGCCGCCGCGACTCCCGGCGCCGCGCGCAACTCCCCTCCCTTCCAGGTCGCCACGTCCACCGCAGGTCCGCCTGCGGCGAGATTCGCTGTGGCGAACGAGACTCGCCGAGGCGAGGGCGACTCGCTGCGGCGAGGAGGGGTTGGGGGAGGGTCGTGACTCCCGCCCTCCCCATCCACCGGCCATCGGCCGGTGCCACACCAGCGCGTGAGCGCTCTTTGCCCTGTGGTGGCCGTGCCTTCCACCGGTCGCTGGGAGCCGCTAACAGAACCCGCCACGCGAGTGGCGGGACCGGCGGCCCCGCACTGGCGTGCGGGGTTCTGATCGGCGCTTCAAGGAAGCGGTCGAAGGCGGCCACTGCCCCGAGCCATGCTGACGCGTCTTCGCGTCGGTACGTCCAGCGGCGCAGGGCGACGCCGACGTTGCCGTGGCACCCGGCGGGACGGGCCCCGGGGCGAGGGGGGAATCTTGGCCCTGCGTCAGTGCGGCAGTTCGGCCAGCTCGATGTGGGCCGCGTGGGGGGAGACGTCGGAGATGACGTGCCGGCGTTTGCCGGAGGGGTCGGGCGGGATCTCATCGACCAGCCGGCAATCCACGCGGACGTGGGGGCCGAACAGCACGCGGTAGCGGCGGCGGATGGTCTCGAGCGCTTGCGGGTCGAACGCCGCATTGACGACCAGCAGCACCTCGATCCAGTCCACGCGGCGCTGGTGCGTGCGGAACGCGACGATGCCGGGGAGGCCCTTGAGCGCGTGCGACGAGACGGCCCCGTGGCACAGGCGGCCGTCGGGCAGGGCGAGGAAGCCGGCGATCTTGCCGCCCTCGACCCGCAGCACGGGCAGCGCCAGCCCGCACGGGCACGGCTCGGGCACGAGGCGGCCCACGTCGCCGACGCGGTAGCGCAGAAACGGCTGCGCCCGCGTGTTCAGCGGGGTGCAGACGACCTCGCCGCACTGGCCCGCGGGCACGGGCCGTCCGTCCTGGACGATCTCGACCAGGACGTGCGGGCTGAGGACGTGCAGGCGGCCGCGTGGACACTCGTGGGCGATGAGCCCGACCTCGCGGTTGCCGTATTCCGCCGCCACCGCGCAGCCCCACGCCGACTGCACCATCGCCACGTGCTCCGGCAGGATTTCCTCGCCGGTGAGCACGGCCAGCCGCAGCCAGTCGAAGTCGCCGGGGCGAAAACGGGCGGTGGAATACCGAGCGAGCAAGGTCACCGCCGTCGTGTAGCCGTACACGACCGCCGGTCTAAACCGCCGCAGGCGACGCAGGTGGGCGTCCAGCCGGGCGGGCGACAGGTCGAACGCGTCGAGCAGCACCTCATTAAGCAGGCGGTCGCGGCAGCGGCGCAGCCGGCCGCCGCGGGATTCGATCGGTGACCCCCACAAGTGCAGGCGTCGCTCGCCGGGGCGGATGCCGAACAGGCCCTGCATGAAGAGGCGGGCGGCGAGGTCCTGGGCCTGCCGCACAGCGTCGGTGTGAAAGTAGATCGTGTCGCCGGTGGTGCCGCCGCTGGACGCCGGCCGCAGCCCGCCGGGGACGTCGCGCCACGTCATAGCGTCGCCGTGGTCGCGCACGTCGCGTTTGGTGAGCAGGGGCAGCTTGCGCAGCTCGGCGAGCGGGTCGTCGCCGTCGGGATTCACGCCGCAGCGGCGAAAGGCCTCGGCGTAATGGGGGAGCATCGGCGTCCCGCCGACCGTGGGCATCCGCAACGCCGGACTCGGAAGTCCGGCGCTACAGGGGAGCATCGGCGTCCCGCCGGTGGGGAGTGCGGGCGTCTCGCCCGCCGTGGGGAGCATCGGCGTCCCGCCGGCTTGGGAATGTGCCCGCGAGGTGCCATTCCGACCCCCCTCCCTTCCAGGGAGGGGTTGGGGGAGGGTCGAGTCCGTCGCCGGGCCGGCTTCCGGCGACTGCGGGAACCCTCCAGCGAATCGCAGCAGCTCGCGCAAGCGCCGCCGCACATCCTGCTCAAGCACCTCCGGTGACATCGCCGGCAGCGCGGCGAGCCGGCGGTATTCGCGCAGCGTCGGGCGACCGCGCAGCCACTCGTGCAGGCGGTAGGTGACATGGTGAACCAGTGGTGCTTCGACGACGGCGCGCGTGGGGCGTCGCCGCCGCACAAACTCGTACGCCGCGGCCACCTGTCGGGCGGTCTCCGCCAGGCTGTAGTTCGCCGCCACATGGTCCCGCAGCCGCTCGCCCAATTGCCGTCGCGCCGGGTCCGCGGCCATCCGCCGCAGCGCGCGGGCCAGTGCCGCGGGGTTGCGCGGCGGCACCAGCAGGGCCAGCGGCCCGTCGGGGAGTCCCGCGCCGACCACCTCCGGCACACTGCCCACGGCGGTGGCGACGACGGGCAGGCCCGCGGCGGCGGCTTCGAGCACCGCGTTCGGCAGCGCCTCGCAATGGCTGGGATGAACGAAGCAGTCGGCGGAGGCCAAGAGGTGTTCCTTGGCGGCCCCCGCGACCGGGCCGACCAGTCGCGCCACATCGGCCAATCCCGCCGCCCGGAGGCGATCTTCCCACACCGATTGCGGCGCGTCGGTGGCCGGGCCGGCGACAACCAGCTCGAAAGCCACGCCGTCGGCTTTGAGTTGCCGGGCCGCGTCGATCAGGTCCGCCAGGCCCTTCGCTTCGGTTAACGCGGCCAGGTAGAGGAAGCGGCAAGCGGCGGACGAATCGTGCTCCTTCGTGGGCAGACGATCACCCACCTCGACGCCGTTCGGCACCACGAAGACGGGGGCGCGGCCGACGTACGGCGCCAACCGCCGGCGCCAGTCGGGCGCGAGGACGACCACCGCGTCGGCCAAGGCGAATCCCACGCGGATCCAGGCCCGCGCCACGCCGCGAGCTTCGGCACAGAACCGCTCGAAGTGCCCGCCCCGAATGTGCAGGATGACTCGCCGACCGAGTAGCCGCGCCAGCAATGCGTCCGCCACGTTGCGCTGGAACGTGAAGCGGCTGCACGTGTGAATGTGAACGATGTCCACGCGGCGGCGCGCCAGCACGCCGGCCAGCCGCCCCAGCGCGCTCAGGTGGCGCCACGCCGCCTCGCCCGCGGCGACGAGCCCGGCCCATCGTCCGCCGCCACAACCACGCGCCCCAAAATCAGCTTCCGCCGCACGTTGCGGCGTACTGAAACGGTGCAGTGCGTAATTGTCGTGCAGAGCGCTACTCATCAGCCGCGTGATGGACGTGGCCATGCCGCCGAGGCTCTCGGCCGATGGACCGACCATGAGGACCGTGGTGCGTCGCTCCGGCGACGGCCGCTGTCTCGGACGGCGCCGGCCGCGGGCGTAGAACGCTTCGTAACGCTGGACCATCTGCTCGATCGTGAACCGTCGGCGGTGGTCCTCGTACGCGCGGTCCGCCCGTCGTTGGGCCGCATCTGGATTGCGTAATGTCCTGGCCAGTGCGGCGGCGAGCGCGCGCGGCCGGCCCGGGGGCACGAGCAACGCGGTGTCCACATGCCGCAGGAGCCAGTGAGCCTCGGGGGGCGAATCCAGCCGACCCACGTCGCCGACCGCGGTCGCCACGATGGGCGCGCGCTGGGTCATCGCTTCGAGCACGACATTGGGCATCGACTCGCGCGAGCTGCTTAGGCAGAAGACGTCCGCCCCCGCCAGCAGCCGCCAGGCCTCCGAGCAGGGGCCCGGGAACAACACGGTGTGCTCCAGTCCCAACTCGTGGCGGCGGCGCTGCACTTCCGTCCAGCAGTCGCGGTCCTGCCACAGCCCGACCGCCACAACGCGGACGTCGGGCCAACGGCGCCGCAGGAGCGCGGCGGCCTCCAGCAACGTGATCTGGTCCTTCTCCGGGCGGATGTTCCCGATGCTGAGCACCACCGGACCGGACAGGCCATCGCCGCACAGCTCGCCGAGGCGGCGGCGGGCCTCGCGCGGATCAACGGCTGGCAGGTCAATGCCGTTCGGCAGACTGGCTGCACGCCGCAAGGGTGCCGGGTTCGGCAGGCGCTCGCGGAGCGACTCGGAGTTGACCCCCACGCCGGCCAGATACCGCGAGAGCTGCACGGCCAGTTGCCGCGCCCGCGTCGGCCGCCCGGGGTCCCAGCCGTGCCAGACGTGAAAGAGCGGGATGCCGAGGAGCCGGGCGGCGGGAAAGGCCGCGATGACCGCCCCCACACAATGCGCGTGCGCCAGGTGAATGCGGTCTTGTCGGAACCAGCGGGCCAAGCGCAGCGGCAGTCGCCAATCACGGCCGCTGGCCCGCGCCTCGCGGACGACCACGCCGCCCGCTTCCAGGTGCTCGACCGGAATGTCCGCCGCGCGCAGGCAGTACAGGAACACCCGGTGTCCGCGGCGGGCCAGCCCCAGGGCCAGGCGTTGCACCACGCTCTCCGACCCGCCGACCTCCAGGTTTTCGATCAGCAGCGCGAGATTCATGGCGGCTCACCCGCGGGCCGTGGCCGGCAGGGAGCGCGGCGGGGTGCCGTCCGGCGTGACCGGCTCGGGTCGGGGCAGGACGATGGAGGAGGGCGTCGGCGCGGGCTGGAGCTCATGCTCGGCGGTGGCGTATCGGGACACGTTGTCCAGCGCGGCCGCCAGCGCGATCAGCAGCCAGAAGTCCTCACTGGTGACGCGGGTGGTGAACATGGCGCAGCCGAGATACCCCACAAGGGCGGCCCGCAGGGCCGTCGCGTGCCAGGCAAGATGGAAGCGCATCGCCCAGCGGGACACGCCGATCTCGATATGGGGCGGCAGGCTGTGCGCGTGCTTGCGGATGCGCCCCAGGCGCCACAGCGTCACGCCGACCAGGCCGATGAACAGGGTCAGCCCGAGCCAGCCGAGCTCGGCCAGGCACGCCAGGGGGGTGTTGTGGGCGGCGCGGATGATGGTCAGATGGGGCACGTAGTCCATGACGACGTGGTGGAAGTTGCCCAGGCCGATGCCGAACGGGTGGTCGCGGGCCATCTCGACCGCGGCCCGCCACAGGTGAATGCGCTGGACCGCGGAGGGGTCCTGCGCGTAATCCTTGACCGTGGCCATCCGGTGCCACCACGACGGGTCGGTGAGCTGAACGGCCAGGAAGGTGCCCGCGGCGATGGCCACCAGCCCCTTCAGCCGGTACCCGCGCGGCAGCGACAGGACCGTGGCCACGGCCAGACCCGCCAGCCCCGCCAACGCGTTGCGGGTCCGGGTCATGATGAGCGTGTTGACCGCCAGCGCCCCGGTGATCAGCACAAACCCCCGCCCCCACCAACTGCGGGCCATGAAGAACAGGGCGCCCAGCAGCGGCAGCGTCGCCACCAGGTGGACGGCCAGGCCGCTCGATTCGGCGAAGTCCGGGCCGCCCAGACCGGCCGTCAACCGGCCGCCGCGGTTGGAGCCGACGCCGCCGGTCGCCTCGTACCCGAGGTAGAAGACCCCAACCATCCAGGCCAGCATCACCAGGTGGTAGTGCAGGGGGGTACGCACGCAGCGGATGATGATGAACAGGACCACCATCAGCTTGAGCAGCTTCTCCGCCTGGTACTCGCCGCGGGTGCTGACGCCCAGACCCCACACGAGGCTGCCCAAGGCCACGAGCGTCAGCAGCAGGGCGAGCACGTATGGCAGCGGGAATTGGCGTGCGCCGTGCTGTAGCCGCGGCATGCGCAGCACCATCCCCAACCCCGCGGCCAGCGCCACGGTGAACGACGTGCGCAGCCCCAACGCCTGCACCGACCCGCCCCACCATTGCGTCTCCGGGTTCAGGTGGTACACCAGCACGTACAGCATCACGCCGACGACCGGGTTGAACAGCGCCGCGGCAATGCCGCCGGCGTAAAGGACCCAGAAGATCAGGACGGTGATCGACATGCCGTCACCTGGTCAGCCGCGCCCGGGAGCGCGGCCGCAACCGATTCACCCGGGCGCGCGGACGCACGGAAGCCGGCGCCGCGAAATCCCGCTGGGTGCGTGGTTCCGCGGAGACTTCATCGGCGATGTCCGCCGGGCTCGGTTCGCCGGCGGCCGCGGTCAGAATCTCGTGGAACCGCGCGCCGGTCTGCGACCAACGGTGCGCCCGGCACACCCACGCGTGCCCGTTCCCCGCCACCCACGCCGCCCACTCCGGCCGCTCCAACAGCCGACGGACTTGGCGCACCCAGTCGCCCGGCCCGTGCGCGACGACCAGGTCGCGGCCGAGCCGCGCGCTGAGCCCCGCGACCGCCCGCGGGCTGGCCACCACGGCCCGCCGCGAGGCGCACGCTTCCAGGACCTTGTTCTTAAGCCCGCCGCCCTGGCGGGTCGGGACCACCACCACCGCGGCCTGCCGCAGGTACGGGCGAACGTCCGGCACGTCCGCCGCCACCTCCACCCCCGGCTGCGCGGCCAGCCGCCGCACCGCCTCGACCGGTCGGCGACCCACCACGAGCAGCCGTCGCGCCGCCCCCGTCTGCTGCAACGTCGGCCACACTCGCCGCGCGAACCAGCAGATGGCATCGACGTTCGGCGGAAATTCGAGTGAGCCGACAAAGGCGAGCGTGCCCGGCGTCGGCGCCGTCCCGTCCGGCTGGAAGTACTCCAGGTCCACGCCGTTGGTCACGACCTCGATCCGTGCCGGTCCCGCCCACCGACGCGCGTAGGCGGCATCGATGGGCGATACGTAGATCGTGGCGGCCGCCTGCCGGGCGACCCAGCGCTCGTACGCGGCGTAGAGCCACGCGTGCCACAGGGTACGCGGCGCGTACCGCCACGATGCTGCTCCGCTGCCGCGCAGGGTGTGCAAGACCAACTCATCCTGCGGGTTCCAGACGAACGGGAGGCGGCAGAATGGGGCGAGCTGCCCGTACACCGCCCCGTTCAACATGACTACGTCGTAGTGCTCTGCCCGGGCCGTGTCGCGCAGCCACTGGCCGAGCGCGTCGCGCGCGCCGTAGTGGCTCCGCACCCGCCGCGCGATCCACGAAAGCCGGAGACGCCCACCCCCCGCCCTCTCAGGTCCACGAACAGAACCCGCCACGCAAGTGGCGGGACGCCGGGCCCCGCACTCGCGTGCGGGGTTCTGATTGGTGCTCTTAGGGAGGGGTTGGGGGAGGGTAACACCCTCGTCGCCCGTGGCCCCCGACGGCGCGCACAGCACCCGCACTCCCCCCGGCAGCTTGTCGGCCTGAACCGGCGGCGTGGCCAGCGCGAGCGTCACGTCCGCGCGGGCCGCGAGTTCCCGCAGCACATGGTACAAGTGCAGCCGGTTGCCGCTGTTGAGCGGCCAGGGCTCCCGCCCCGCGACAACCAATACTCGCATCCCGCCGCCCTTCATGCGCCCACCTCGACGACCGGCAGCGCCACGCGCGGCGGCGCAGCCGGCTGGGCCCACCGTTCGACCGCGGCCAGCACGCGCTCCACGCTGATGTCGTCCATGCAATTCGGCGACTTGTCGCACTGCCGCCGGTAGCACGGGGCGCACGCCAAACCGGTGATGATCTTCTCGCCCCGGCCGAACAGGTCGATCTCCTGCGCGCACGTCGGCCCGAACAGCACGACGCACGGCACGTCCAGCGCCACGCCGACGTGCAGCGCCAACGTGTCGCCCGTCACGAGCACTTGGCACCGCGAGACCAAGGCGGCAAACGTCAACTCGTCGTGCTCGCAGCCGGCGTCCAGGAGTTCGGGGCACGCGGCAGCCAGCTCCCGGTTCACCGAACGCTCCTCCGGCCCCCCCAGCAACGCGACGCGCCACCCCGGGCGTTGCCATAGCCGCCGGCCCAACGCCAGGAACTTGTCCGGCGGCCAGTTCTTATTGGCGAACACGCGGCCGGCGCCGGTGTTCAGGCCGATCACCACGTCGTTGGGCCGCACGCCCAGCCGGTGCCAAACCGCGTCGGCCGCGGCCCGGTGCCGCTCCGTCGGAAACAGGCGGTAGCGTTGGCCGCGGTATGGCAGCCCGACGGCTTCGTAGATGAGCTGCGGGTACGACTTCTGGTTCCCGTGGAACTTCAGCGGATCACTCAGACCCAGCTCGAAGTACGCGGCGCATTCGGCGTTAAGCGGGTACGGCGTGCCGTGAGGGCTGAGGCCGATGCCGCGCTTCTCGGTTGCCTGCATGGACAGCGCCAGCCCGGTTGGTGCCGGCTCTTTGTCCAGACTGAGGCACAGGTCAAAGCGTTCGTGGACGATGTGGCTCAACGTGTCCGCGTCCAGCGGCAACAGGCGGTCGATGAGCGGGTGGTTCGCCAGGGCGCGTGTGCCGGCCGGCCGCGTGATCCAGGTGATGTGGCTCTGCGGCCAGGCGTCCTTCAAGCCCGGCAGCAGGGCGGCGGTGCGAATCACGTCGCCCAGGGCGGCGAGCTTGATGATGACGATGCGCTGCCCCATCGCGTCGTAGCGCGCGCACGTCGGCGGGCAGACGCCCTGAATGCCCGCGGCGCACGGCCGGTCGCCGCGGTAGTGGCGGCAGTCCAACCGCAGCCACTTCCCGGCTTGCTCGCCCCAGATGGGCAGGCGCAGCGCGCACATGTCTATCCGCCTCCCTCGGCCGTGGCGGCCGGGTCCAGCGCCGGCTGTCGGTAGTGGCGGGGTTCCGCACCGGCCGTGGGGACACCGGCGAGGACGCCTGTGCCACCGCGTGTCGCGGCCGGATCCTGCGCGGGCCGTCCCGTAGCGGCCGGGCTCCGCACCGGCCGTGGGCCGCGCACGGCGTTCCACGCGCGAACCGGCCACGCCGGCCGCCGCTCTGCCGCGGCCCGTTCATACACCGCGCACATCGCCTCCGCAGTTCGTGACCAACTGAACTGGGCCAATCGCACCCGACCCCACGCGACCAACTCGGCGGCGCGGGCCTCATCGAGGAGGGCCGCAATGCCCCGCGCGATGCTCTCGCCGTCGTTCGGATCGCAGTAGACAGCGGCGTCTCCGGCCACCTCCGGCATGGCGCTGAGGTTCGACGTCAGCACTGGTACTCCACAAGCGAACGCGTCCAGAATCGGCAGCCCGAACCCCTCGCCGCGACTCGGCATCAGTAGCCCGCACGACCCGCGCATCAAGTCCGGCAAGTCATCGTGCGGCACGAATCCGAGGATGCGACACTGGTCGGCGATGCCGAGGCGTTCCGCGTCCACGCCGAGTTCGCGCCGGTAGCTCTCCGGCTCGCAGCCGACCAGCACGACTTGCAACCCCTGGCGTCGCTCCGGCGTGACGCGGGCGAAGCCGTCCAGCGCCCCCCGCGCATTCTTGCGCCGGCTGGCCCCCGCAAACTGAATCAACCACCGCGGCCCCAGCCCATAGCGAGCCTGAAGGGCACGCCGCTGCTCATCCGCCAATGGTTGGCGGGCGCGGGCGGCGATGTGCTGATCGGCGGCCCACGGAATCACCGTGACCTTCTCCGCCGGGACCCCGAACTCATCGTGCAGTTCGTCGCGGGTCGCGGCGGACACGGTAATCAGATGGGCTGCCCCGTGGACCGCCCGCCGCACACCCCGCCGAAACGCCCGCGTGGCCGCCGGCGACAACTCACCGCGCAGCCGCAGCGGCACCAGATCGTGGATCGTCGCGACGTACGGCACCGGGCACCACCACGGCGCGTCGTTCGCGGGCAGGTGCAGCAGATCGATGCGATCCAGTGTGGCCGCCGTCGGCAGGGCCACGTGCAACCAGGCCCCGAGCCGGTCCCCCGGCAGATCGAGCCGCCGCAGCCGCACGTTCGGCCGGTGCCACGGCGGATCACCGCCGTCGGCGATCTCATCACCCGCCCCGTAGCGGCTCGCCACAGCGAGTCGCCTTTGGCGACCGGGCTCCGCACCGGCCGCAGGGTGCCGAGCGGTCTCCGCCGGCCGCTGGTGGTACAGCACGAACTCCCACTCCGGCCGCAGCGCGGGGATCAGGCGGTACGCGTCGAGCAGGTTGCGGCCCGTGCCGCGCAAACGGGGCATCGTCAGGCTGCGTGCGTCCAGTCCGATTCGCATGGCCTTGGGACCGTGAGTACGTCCGCGGCACGGGGCGCGCGTCAGGGTCGCGGCAGCCACCAGCGCTCCAACAGCGGCTTGTCCCACTTGTGGGGCTGCGTTGTGGTCGGCGGCGCGTCGCGCTGAATCAGCACGTGCAGGCATTCCAACAGCAGGCGCTCGAACCGCCGTTGCACTTGAAAGCGGGCGTCGCGGTCCCGTTGGTCGCCGATTTCCTGGTACGGCGAGGTCTCCAGCGCCAGGGCGTCCACGATGACCGTCTCCGCGTGCAGCGTGGCCAGCGCCCGCGGCGGCGACGTGTCGTACAGCACGCCCAGCACCTGGGCCGAGTTCGGCCCCAGCCCGTTCGGCGCATAGACCACCAGCAACGGGGCCCCGAGCCGCGCGGCGGTGTCACACAACGCCGCCAGACCCTGACCGGCCGGCCGCGTGCTCAGCGGGCGCAGGAAGATCACGTCCCGAATCGCGTTCACCCCGCGCACCTGCTCGGTCCACCAGGCCTGTTCCAGCGGCGTCAGCGGGCAGAACTGGAGCTCGCCGCCCGTGTCCACTTCGCGCGGCACGTACTTGGCGATTGCCAGGGGGCACGGAAAGCGCCCCGTCGTCGCGTCGTCCGTTAGCAATTGAAAGCCGTTCGGTTGAAACGTCAGCCCCGCTTCCAGATCGTCCATCCGCAGCGGGGGCTCATAACGAACGACGGCCGGCGGGGGCTCCTGGCAACCCGCCAGTAATCCGGCCACGATCAGTAACGTCGCCAATCGCGTGCGAACCATAGGCGCACTCCCAAAGCCGCGCCCTCCTGCGAGCATTATCGGGTTGGCCGGCGCCCCGCCTGCGTAAGTTTTCGGGCCGCCCCGCGCCGGCTCCGTCCGGACTCATGCCCCGTCGGCGCCGGGCCGATATCTACGGCGATCCCACGACGTTTCCGGCACGGAATCCCGCATGGAATCGGCCCCGCTAACCGCACCTCCGGCGCCGCGGACCCGCACAAACGGCGCGGCGCTCACGGCCGGTGCGGAGCCCGGCCGCCACGCTACCGCCGGCACAGAGCCCGGCCGCTACACGCCGGACTCGGATATCCGGCGCTGCACCGCCGCGCGGCCGCTGCCCCCGCGGACGCGGCGTGTGCTCGCGTCTCTGGCCCCGGTGACGTGGGTGGCGCTGGACTGTGCGATTATCGGGCTGGCGGCGACGATCTCCGGCGAGGTGCTGGTCCTCAGCGTCGGCGGCTACGCCTGGTTGCCCAACCGCTGGCTCCTGGGCGGCACCTTCTGCGCTGCCGCCCTGGCTGCCGGCCACGTCTTCGGTCTCTACGAGCGCACGACGCTCCTGGCGCGCAGCCGCATCCTTGTCCGCTCGCTGCTCAGCCTGTTTCTCGGCGTCATCCTGGCCTTCGCGTGGTTGAGCGTGTTCTTCTACGCCTCGTCCTCCCGCTGGATCGGCCTGGCCGTCATCGTCACGTATTGCCTCGTCGCCATCCCGCTACGCCTGGCCGCCCACCACGTCATCACCGCCAGCCCCGTCCGGCTGCTGTGCGTCGGTGCCGGGCCGTCCATCCGCAAACTCGTCCGCCTCCTCGCCCGCCGCCACAACCCGCACTACCACGTCGTGGGGCACGTGACCGTCCCCGCTGAGGCCACCGCGGAGGCAACCGCCAAGGCGCCAAGAGACGCCAAGGGTGAAGAGCGAACACGGAACGGGGAACAGGGAACGGGGAGCAGGGAACGGGGAACGGGGAACGGGGAACAGGGAACAGGGCAGGGTACCCAGGAGCGCGGGACCGCGGACGGTTCGGACGCGCCGGGGCGGTTTCGCAGCTCGGCCGATGAGCAGTTCGCCGCCGTCTGCCCCCACCTCGGCACCCTTGACCGCATCGTCCCCCTGCTGAGTGAGTACGGCGTGGACGAGATCGTCGTCGCCAGCGAGCTCATCCTCGACCCGGCCACCGGCGGCGCCCTGGCCTCCTGCCTCGAACGTTGCTGCCGCGTCACCGACCAGACCACCTTCGTCGAGAAGCTGCTCGGCGAAGTTCCCGCCGAAACCCTCGCCGCCGAGTGGTTCCTCCGCGCCGACGTGCAGAACCGCAGCAACTACGAGGCCGTCCGCCGCATGATGGACGCCACCGTCGCGGCGCTCGGGCTGCTGCTCACGCTGCCGCTGTGGCCGCTCATTGCGTTGGCCGTCCGCCTGGACAGCCCCGGCCCCGTGCTGTTCCGCCAGCGCCGCGTCGGGCAACACGGCCGCCTGTTCACGATCTACAAGTTCCGCACCATGCGCGTGGACGCCGAAGCCGACGGCGCCCGCTGGGCCGTCCGCGACGACCCGCGCGTCACCCGCGTCGGCCGCTTCCTCCGCCGCAGCCGCCTCGACGAGCTGCCGCAACTGCTCAACATCCTGCGTGGCGACATGGCGCTCGTCGGGCCGCGGCCCGAGCGTCCCGAGTTCGTGCGGCAACTCGAACAACTGCTGCCGCACTACCGCCTGCGCCACCTCATCAAGCCCGGCCTTACCGGCTGGGCGCAGATTCACTACGGTTACGGCGCCAGCGTCGCCGACGCCCTCCGCAAGTTGTGCTACGACCTGTACTATCTCAAACACCGCGCCCTGGAACTCGACGTGGCCATCCTGTTCCGCACGCTGGGTACGTTCGTGCTGGGCGCGCGGTAGGACGGCCGGACAAGGCAACCGCCAAGGCGCCAAGGACGCCAAGAGAACTGCGAGGCGGCGGGCGGGACGCCCACACTCCCCTCCCTTTCAGGGAGGGGTTGGGGGAGGGTCGCCGTAACCGCATTCCCCCACCACGGCCGGTACGGAGCCCGGTCGCCAAAGGCGACTCGCTGTGGCGAGCCGCTACATCGAGTGGCACAGGCGTCCCTGCCTGTGGTTCCACGGCCGGTACGGAGCCCGGTCGCCAAAGGCGACTCGCTGTGGCGAGCCGCTACGGCGGGCCGGCGCGGAGGCCGGCCCTACCGGTCGGCGCGGAGGCCCGCCCCAATGGCAGGCGCGGAGGCCCGCCTGCTGGCCCGCACGGAGGTCGGCCCCGGCGGGTCCGTGAACCGCCGCCCGCCGAATCCCGATAACGACGGTAGGCCCCGCGTACGGGGCCCCGGACGTCCGACCGATGGCCCTGGCCCCCGCACCGCCGACGGCGCCCACCTGGTTGGGCCGCGCGCGGCATTCCGCCGCCGCCCTGCTCGACCGCTGCGGCGTCCTCAAGCTGCAATTTCAGCGCCGCCGGGGGCTGCGCATTCTTTGCTACCACGGCGTCTGTGCGGACGAGCTGGTTGGGCAGCCCGGGGTGCCGCCGTACTTCGTCGGGGCGACGGAGTTTGCGCGGCACCTCGACGTGGCGCGGCGCTTCGGCCCCATCGTGCACCTGCCCGACGTGGCCGACGCGCTGCGGGGCGACCACTGGCCTGACGCGTCCGCCACCGCGATCACGTTCGACGACGTGGCGGCCTGCACGTTTGTTCACGCACGGCCGGTCCTGGCGCAACGCCAGGTGCGGGCGTCGTTCTTCGTCGCCACCGGCCATGTCGAGACCGGCCGGCTGTTTTGGTCGGACCTGCTGCGACTGGTGCGCGGCGACCCGGGCCTGTTGGCGACCGGTCGGCGGGCCAAGCTGACCTGGCTGCTCGACGAGCCGGCCCAGCACAAGCAAATGACGCTGATGCAGCTCTTCGCCGCGCTGGAAGAGAGTGAACACGAGGTGCGCGCGCGGCTGCCGGCCGCCCTGCGCGAGACGCTGCGCCCGCTCAATTGGGACGAGATCACCGCGCTGGCCGCCGACGGCCACGACATCGGCGGCCACACCGTCGATCACGTCGTCCTCGGCTGGCAACCCGACGACATCCGCCGGCAGCAGATTCGTGACAGCGTGCAGGCCATCCAGCAGCGGTTGGGGCGGTCGCCGGTCGCGTTCGCGTACCCCAACGGCGGCCCCGGCGACTTCGCGCTGCGCGATTGGGACACGCTGCGGGCGCTGGGCGTGCGATATGCCCTCAGTACGTGTCCCGGCTTCGCCCCGGGGCCGGGGCCGTTTGCCCTGCCGCGCGTCTCCGTGGGGTCCGGACTGGGGCCGGAACGGTTCGCCTTGGAACTCAGCGGGCTGCTCGACGCCCGGCGACGGCGGCAGTACGGATGGCGTTGAGCGTGCAACAAATCGGCTCCTTCGACACCCCGGGGCTGCGCGAGGCGTGGACCCGGTTGAGTGAAGCCGCGCCGCGCGTGGGTGTGTTTTCCACGTTCGAATGGTGTCGTGCCTGGGCGGACGTCTTTGGCAAGGGGAGTGAGATCGCCGTTTCACTGATCCACGATGAACAGGGTGTGCCCCGCGGGCTGCTGCCGGCGTATGTGGACGGGGCCGGCCCGGTGCGCTGGCTCAAACTGCTGGGACGGGAGCGCGTCAGCGGCGACCACCTCGACCTGCTGTGCGCGACGGAAGACCACACGGCGTGCCTGGACGCCCTGTGGTCGCACTGGGAGCGGTCCCCCGCCTTCGACGGCCTCATCCTCGGCGAACTGCACCGCGATTCGCCGACGCTGCACGGCGTGCGCTTCGGGGCCCGGCAGCGCGGCTGGCCCGTGCAGGAGCGCGAACCGCAGACGGTCCCTTACGCCGACTTGCCGGCGACATTCGACGCCTACCTGGACACGCTTTCGACGAACATGCGCTACCACGTCCGCCGCCGCCGCCGCGCGCTGGACAAGATACCGGGCGCTGTAGTGCGTGTACTGAAGAGACCGGTGGAGCTCGACCCGGCCTTGACGGATCTGTTCGAGCTGCACCGGCGACGTTGGCAGCGCGATGGCCGGCCGGGCAACCTGCATGATGCGCGCAAACGCGAGTTCCTGCGGCGGTTCTGCCGCACGGCCGCGGAGCGGGACTGGGTGCGCGCGATCGTCGTGGAAAGAGAAGGTGTTCGGCAGGGCGTGCTGCTGGCGTTTCACTGGCGCGGCACGGCCAGCTTCTACCAGATGGGCTGGGACCCCGACACGCCGATCCAAAGCCCCGGGGTCGTGTTGCTGGCCGAGAGCATCGAGCAGGCCGTCCGCGAGGGGCTGTCACGCTACGACTTCCTGCGCGGCGACGAGCCGTACAAGCGCAAATGGACGACGCAAGCCGTCGAGCAGGTTACGTTGGTCGTCGGCTGCCGCGCGCGGGCCCGCGCGGCGATCGCCGCCGGTCGGCTCAAGGAACGTGTGAAGCAGACCTTGGGACCGGCCCCGTGGCAGAAGCTGAAGAGCTTGCTGCGCGTGTGACGTGAATCGGAGGTCCGCACCCGTGATGCCCGCGTTGTCCCCGCCGCCGAATACCGCCGCAACGAGCCCCGAGCGCCAGCGCGAGGGGGACAAGACGAGCTCCGAGCGTCAGCGCGGGGTTCTCTGCGACGGCGGGGCACCGATTGTGGACGCCGCGGGCACGTGGCCGTCGGCCGCGGCGGAAGCGGCCGACGTTCTTCGCGCGCGCTTTCGACAGGCCATCGACGCCGCCGGCCCGACGCCGCCCCAGCGGAAGTGGCGGTTGGGCGTGTTCGAACGCGGCCTGAAGCTCGCCGCCGAGATCGAGGCCCGCCTCGGCCCGCTCACCGGCCGGCGCGTGCTGGACGTGGGGGCCGCGTTCGGCGGCGACGTGGCGGCCCTGGTGGCCCGCGGCGCGACCTGCGTCGCCGCCGACAAGTTCGACCACGACTATGATCGGCTGCTCGCGCACCTCGACGCGGGCGAGCGCTTGTCGTACACCCTCTTCGACTGCACGCGCCCGTGGCCGGTGCCGGACCACAGTTTCGATGTGGTTATCTCGATGTCAGTGTTGGAGATCATCGACGATCTGGACTTCTGGTTCGGCGAGCTGTTGCGTGTGCTCAAGCCGGATGGGCTGGCGATCGTGGACACCGGTTCGGCCCTGCGCATGGCCCGCTGCGACCCGCTGTTCAAGCTGCCGCTGATTTCGCTGCTGCCGACGCCGCTGCGCTGCGGGATCGCGGCCCACGTCTTCGGCCGGCGCTACCGCTTCCACATCTCGCGGCACACGTTCTACACGGCGGGCAAGTTCCGGCGCTACGTCGCCCCGCGGGGCTTTGCCGCCGTGCCGTGCAAGTACGCCGACAGCCCGCTGATGCGGCGGCTGTCCGCCTGGCCGCTGGGACGCGGCTGGCAGTGGCTGGTGCGGCGGTTCGCGTGGGACTTCGTTGTGATTCGACGAGCATGAACACGGGGTGGTGGTCGCTCTCACGCCGGACTTGGAGGTCCGGTGCTACGGGGCGGCGCAGGTCGCCTCCAGGCCGAGGAGTCGCCGTAACTCGGCCCAGCGTTGCTCGCAGTCGAACATCTCCCGCGCGCGGCGCCAACCGGCGGTTCCCATACGTCGGCGCAACTCCGGGTCGCGGCCGAGACGTAGCAACGCCGCGGCGTGGGCTGCCACGTCGCCCGGCTCGATCAGGTAGCCCGTCTCCCCGTCCACGACGGTTTCGCACACACCCCCGCTGCGGCCGGTGACGACGGGCAATCCCGCGGCCATCGCCTCGACGACCGCGACGCCGAAAGACTCCTCCTGCCGCGTCACCGGCCCGCGCCGGTTGTGCGCGGTGAAGAGGTCGGCCTCGCCCCGCAGGCGGTCGGCCGCGGCCTCGTCCACGGCCCCGATCATCCGGATGCGGTCCGCCAGCGGCGACTGCCTGATGAGCTGTTCACACTCGCCGCGCAACGGCCCGTCGCCGGCCAACGTCAGCCGCCCCTCCAGCCCCGCCGCGCACGCCCGCTCGAACGCCCGGATGACCAGGTCCGGCCCTTTGCAGTCGACCAACCGACCCAAGTAGAGCACCCGCACGTCGCGCGACCGCCGCCCACGCACGGGGCACGTCGCCGGCGAGGGGATGCCGTAATACTGGAGCACCACGCGCTCCGCCGGCACCCCGATATCCAGCAGTCGCCGCCGCACACATTGTGAATTGGCAATCAGGACCGCCCGTTCGCTCAGCCGGCGCACCGCGGCCGGATACTCCGGCGGAAAGTACGGCTCGTGCGGAGGCTCGCGGCGGCGGTAGTCCCACTCCGTGTCGTAGCCGTGCGAGTGGACGAACACGGGCTTGTCCGTATCCCGCCAGACGTGCTCGAAGCGGAGCGCGAAGTCAAGGTAGTGGACCAGGACGACCGCGACCGCCTCGTCGGCGACGGCCCGGCGCACCACGTCGGCCGCCGTCGTTGGCACGGGCGCCACCCGCAGCCCGGCGCGCCGGGCCACGCGCTGCCACAGCGGCGCGGGTTCGTTGGCCAGGCGGAGCGCGGGGATGCGACCGCCCCGGCGCCCCGGCGGCGCGTCGCCCGCGCCGATGGCCACGAGGTGGCCATCGAGCGCTTGAATCTGCCGCGCAATCCAGACCTCGGAGGGGGCGCTCCAGTTCGGCGTCAGGAACAGCACGCCCATGACGGCCTAGCGCCTCGCCCCCGGGGCCAGCGGTGGCTCCTCCAACGTGGTCCCGCGCGGACGGGGCCCGAGCTCGAGCTCCGGGCCCAGTTGGGGGGCATCCTTGAGGGTCAGGTCGGCGGCCGGCCGAGTGCGGGGCGCCGACACGTCGCTCACGCTGTGAATCCGCTCCGTCACTTCCTGGCGGCCGTTCGTGGGTCCGGCCTGCGGACCGGCCCCGCCGCGCACGAGACGCATCGCCGAACTCAGTCGGCGCCTGAGCCGCGGCCACCAGCCGATCGCGGGCCGCGCCGGCCGTCGCACGCGGGGCGCACAGGCGGGCGCCGCGACGCCGGCCTTGAGCAGCACCGCGATCAGCGTGTCGTTGTCGTCGAGCGTGTAAACGCAGCGCCCGAGCGTGCGGAAATCCGCGGGCGTCCAAAGGCTGCGATGGACCTCCAACTCGTTCGCGTAGGCGGCCCCCTGCGCCGTATCGCGGGCCGGGGTCGTGACGAGCACCGCCTGCCGCGCATGGGCCAGGCACGTCTGGAGGAACGACCGCCCCTCGTCCTTCTCCACGTGCTCGATCACGTCCCCGAGGAAGATCACGTCGTACGTGCCGACGTCGTGGATGGCGTCCCGCATGTCCCCCACATACAGCCGGTCGTAGAGAAACTCGTGCATCGGCGTGAGGTACGGCCGGTGGCCCTCGATCCCGTCGATCTGCACCTGCCAGTTCGCCCGGGCATAGCGCGACGGGTCGGTCTCCGCCGCCACGATGTCCGTGTATTCGCGGAACAGGTGGCCCCACTTGCCGAACCCCACGCCCACATCGAGGATCGACCGCGGCGCAAGCTGCTGGACAATCCCCACGACCGTCGGAATGTGATTACACCGGCTGGTAGGCATCCGCAGGTTCCTCACGGCCGGCCGGCGGCCGACGCGCCCCGGCCGCGTCGTCCGACCGCCCCGGCGCCCCGTCGACAAACTCCCAGTGCGCCGGCAGCGAGCACAGCCCGTGTTCCCGCACGGAGCGATACGGACGCGGGCTGCGCGCCAGGTCGTCCTCCACGCGGAACGGCAGCACCTCGTACACGCAGTCCACCGGCTCCAGCGCGTCCGTGTGGACCGCCAGGTTCCAGTGATACGAACCGCATTGCAGCGGCAGCGCCGCAATGGCGATCCGCACCGTCCGCCGCCCGTTTACGACCCCGGGCGCAAACCCGGGCGAATCCTGGTGCGCCAGTTGCAGCACCTTGATCCCGTCGTCCGCCGTCGCGCACGACGCCGACAGGTTAAGTTGCGATCGACAGCCGCTTTCGAGCGTGAACTCGATGGTCATCGGGCCCAGCCGCTGAAAGTCCCCGGACACCTCCCCGCGCGCGTTCAGCAGGCGGGCGTGGACGACGCGGGCTTCCCCGCTGCCTTTGCGTGTCGGCCAGTTCGTTAGGTCGGCGTCGGGCGCGCTCACCGCGTCGGCGTTCTCGGCCAGATACGCCTGCACGACCGCCGGCGCGGGTCCGTCCGCCACGATCCGCCCGCCCCGCAGGCACAGGGCCCGCGGGCACAGGTTGCGCACCGCGGTCATGTTGTGGCTGACGAACAGGATCGTCCGGCCCTGCCGCGACACGGCCCCCATCTTCCCCAGGCACTTGCGCTGAAACTGCGCGTCCCCCACCGCCAGCACCTCATCCACGATGAGGATTTCCGGCTCCAGGTGCGCCGCCACCGCGAACGCCAGCCGCACGTACATCCCGCTCGAATAGCGCTTCACCGGCGTGTCCAGGAACCGCTCGATCTCCGCGAAGGCGACGATTTCGTCGAACTTGCGGCGGATTTCGGCCCGGGTCATGCCCAATACGGCACCGTTCAGGTAGATGTTCTCGCGGCCGGTCAGTTCGGCGTGAAACCCCGTCCCCACTTCCAGCAGGCTGCCCACGCGGCCGCGAATGAAGGCCCGGCCGGCCGTCGGCCACACCACGCGCGACAGCACTTTCAGCAGTGTGCTCTTGCCGGCCCCGTTGCGGCCGATGATGCCGACGACTTCCCCCGGCTGGACCTCAAACGACACGTGGTCGAGCGCCCAGATGAACTCGTCCGCCTCGCCACGCTCGCTCAGCAGGGCCAGGCGCCGCAGGTGCGCCTGGACCGCCTGCCGCAAGGCCCCGCGCCACGTTCGCGCCGGGGGGAGCAGCCGCCCGATCTTGTAGCGCTTGGCGAGACCGTCGACCACGATGGCGGGCGCGCTCATGCGGCAATCCCCGGGTCCCCCTCCCTCTCAGATCGCCACGTCCGCCGCAGGCGAGACTCGCCGAGGCGAGGACGACTCGCTTTGGCGAGGAGGGGCTGGGGGAGGGTCAAGGCCGCCGTCGCCACGAAGTTATCCTGCGGTGCTTTCCCGTCCCCCTGTGTCTCCGTTCCCACGTTCCCACGTTCCCACATTCCCACGGCTCGGCGGTCTCCGTGCTCACTGGTCCCAGTGCGACAGGTCCCGACCCAGCAGCGCCGCCAGCCGACGGTTCGACTCCCGAAACCGCGCCACCAGCCGCGCCCGCGTCGCGGGCTGCATCGGCGGCGGCGCCAGGCGGGCCCGCAGCCCGGCGGCGCGGCGCGTCCGTTCGAGCAGGTGATAGGTGCAGTCTTTCAGCCGCTGGGGGACAAGGCTGCTGAGGTGCTCGAACCCGGGGATGCCCCGCAGCACCTGGGTCATGTGCAGCCGAAGCTGCCATTGCTGGTACGCCCGCGCCTCGTTCGCGTGGACCGGTCCAGCACTCAGCAAATCGACGCCCGCGTCGATCCCCAGGTGCCGACAAACCTGTCGCAGCACCGCGCCCGGGTCGCGCTGCAAGTCCTCCAACAACAGGAACAAGAACGCCTCCGCCGGGAAGTGCCGGCGGTACTCCTCGATGTAGCGGATGTACTCCCCGGCCTGCACCAGGTGCGGATACGCCTCCAGGTAGTTCTCGAAGGTCGCCAGGTGCGGCCCCAGCCGGTTCAAGGCCCGCGCTGTCTTGATCTGCTCGCCATAGTCCGAATACGTGCGCTGCACCGGGTGCCGCATGAGGTAGATGAGCTTCGCCTGCGGCACCCAGCGGCCCAGCCGGGCGGCGCACGTCGGGTATTCCTGCCACCAGGTGTAGATCGTCGAGGCCTCCCCGCAGAGTTGGTCCGGCCCGGCCTCCGCGAACAACGCCCCATACCACTCCCACCCCAGGTCGAACTTGTCCGCGAAGAACTCCGGTTCCTTGTGCGGCGACATGTGAAGCTGCGGGTGCCGCCGCAGGTATTCGTACAGCGTCGTCGTCCCGCACTTGGCCGACCCGAGGATGATGAAGTCGGGCAACCGGACGTGGGGCGGCGGGCCGATGTCCGTCGCCACCGGCGGAGCGTGCAGGGCGGTCGTCACCGCGAGGTCCTCGCTACGAAAGGTCGATCGTTCCACGGGTGATATCGGCGGGCCACGGCGCTGATCCTCAAGCGGCTGCCCCGGTGCCCCGATAGCACGCCGTGGCGACCGACGGCCCGTCGGTCAGGAAGCTGCGCTTTCTTCGAGGACCGCCTTGGCCGAGCCGACCGGCAACGGACGGGTCTCCGTTATCGTTCCGACCTACAACCGGGCGCAACTTCTGCCGCGCGCCATCGCCAGCGTGCAGCGCCAGACGGCGGCCCACCTGTGCGACATCATCGTGATTGACGACGGCAGCACGGACGACACGCCCGCCGTCGCCGCCCGCTACCGCGACCAGGTCCACTACATCCGCCAGCCCAATCGCGGTGCCCCGGCGGCCCGCAACCTGGGAATCCGCGCCTCGAACGGGGAGTTCGTCGCGTTTCTCGATTCCGACGACGAATGGGTCCCGGACAAGACCGAGCGGCAGATCGCGGCGCTACGCCGCTGGCCGGCGGCCGTGCTCGCCACGGGCCGCGCTCTCGCACGCTACCGCGACGGCCGCACGCGGCCGCACCTGGTTCCGGCCATCCCGTTCGATCGCCCCGTGGATTTCGCCCCGCTGCTATTCGCCGAGAACTTCATGCCGACGCCGACGATCATGGTGCGGCGGCATGCACTGGAACAAACCGAGCTGTTCTCCGAGAAGCTCGCGCGTCGGCATGATTACCACCTGTGGGTGTGCCTCGCGTGTCGCGGCCCGGGGGTGTACGTCGATGCGCTGGTCGCGTATTACGACGACGACACGCCCGCGGGGCTTTCCCGCGACCGCGACACCTGCATGGATTTCAAGCTGCTGGCTCGCCGGCTGCTGAAGCCCGAGTTGCGTCGCCGCCCGGACTGCGCCGCCATCTGGCGGCGCGGGATGGCCGAGACGCTGGCGAGTATGCGCGATCACGCCTACCGCGACGGCCGCTACGCCGCCGCCGTCGGCTACGGACTGCGTTCGCTGTGGCACGCCCCGCACCGCCCGAGGTGGGAATGGGGCCGATTGCTGTCGGCGATCGGCCGCTCCCTGCTTCCCCGCGGCCCCAGTCCGACGTGTCGCAGGATGCGGGCCGCGGCGGTGGACCACCGGTAGCGTCCCGCCGCCGCCTGTTGCCCGCGGTTCCCCAGGTCCACCGCCAGGTCTCGATCCCGGACCAGGCGATTGAGCGCGATGGCCAATGCCGCGGAGTCGGACCGCCGGTAGAGCAGCCCGCAGCCGTGTTCGCGCACCACTTCGGCCATGCCGGAGTAGACGCGGGGGGGATCGTGCTCCGGGACCAGCACGGGCAGCCCGTGGGCCATGCCCTCCAACACGGCGTTCGGGAACGTGTCGTAGAGGCTCGTGGACAGCACGCCATCCGCGGCCGCGTACCACGGCCCCATCTCCCGCTGCACGCCGGCGAATACGACCCGGTCGGCCACGCCTTCGGCCCCCGCCAACCGGCGCAGCTCGTCGAGTTCCGGCCCGTCGCCGACAATCAGCAGTCGCCCGCGCCGGTCCACGTCCGCCAGCGCGCGGATCGCCAGGTCAAAGCCCTTGTTGCGGTCGCAGTGGCCAATCAGGGCGATGACGAACTGGTCGGCCGCGGCGCCGATCTCCCGGCGTTTGGCGGCCCGTGCGCCGGGTGTCGCCGCGACCGGACACACGCCGTAGTCGCAACGTTCGACCGGCACCGCATCACGCCGGGCAAACGCTCGAATCTCATCCACGCTCTGCCGCGTCGGCGCCAGGACCAGGTTGGTGACAGCCAGCGCACGCCGTTCGACGCGGCGGAGGCCCAGGTAGTCCAGCCACGCCCAGAAGTGCGGGGCCCGGCAGCGCGGCCACGTGAACGGCAGGCAATTCGCCAGCAGGCAGGCAAAGACAAAGACCACCGGCGTGTTCGGCCACGCGCGCCGGGCGGCGGCCACCCACGTCGGACTGACGGCCACGAACGCGGCCCGCGGCGGCGGCATGCACCGCAGAGCGCGGGCCATGCCCCCCGGCAGGCACCAGTTCCGGACGCGCCACAGCCGCGGCGACACGCCGCTGGGCAGGTTCATCCGGCCATCGACGCGCGTCGGCGGACCGGCCGCGCCGTGGCGGTCATCGACCCCCAGGATGAGTGAACTGTACCCCGCTTGCCGCAGCGCCTCCTGGAGCCCCGCCGCGAACGCCAGCCCGCCGCCCCAGCCGTGCACATCGCAATGGCAGGCGAGGTAGAAGTTGGGCGCGGCATCTGGCGTGGGGCCGGCCATCGGTTCCCTCGGCGGCGAGCGCCGGTATCAGCCGCGCGACCCCGTCGGTCGGCGGACTCCTGAGCCCGACCGGTTGTATCGACCGACGACCCCGCGCGTGCCGTCGCGGGGCGCAGGCCCTGCGCGGGGTGCCAGGCGCGGGCCGCCCGCTGGGACGGCACGGCATATCAGACGCGCGCCGCGGGCAGCGTCCCAGATTCTCTCGCGCGGTCCGCCCGCGGGGTCGGCGGGGTCCGCATTGCGAAACTGATCTCCGCAAGAAGCGATAAACACCGCGGATTCCATGTGCCGCCTCGCGGCACGCCATCGGCTTGCACGGACGAGCCGCAGGGTATGAGCAGCGTCGCCGCGTGACGTGCGCCCCTGAGAAGGCCGCGCCAACGCCGTAGCGGCCGGCCCCCGCACCGAGTGCGGCGGCCGGGCTCCGTACCGGCCGCGGCGGCGCGGGGGCGTCGATCAGAACCCCGCACGCGAGTGCGGGGCGTTGGGTTCCGCCGCATGACGAACGACAACCGACCGCTGATTCTCGTCGTCCTGGCCGGCGGCGGCTGGTACCGCGAGACCCTGCGCCTGGTGGAGGCGTTCGACCCCGAGCAGGTCCGGGTGGCCTATGCCTACGCCATGCACCAGCACCACGCCTGCGGCCGGCTGGCCATGCCGCTGCCGGGCGAGCGCTACCCGATCCACTACCTCGGCCGCACGCAGGGCCGCCCGTGGCGGCACCTGGTCAACATCCTCTGGCTCGGGCGCGGGTTCATCGAAGCGTACCGGCTCATTCGGCGGCTGCGGCCCGACGCCGTCCTGGCCCTTGGCACCGCCGTCGCCGTCCCGCTGTTTGCCGCGGCCAAGCTGCTGCGGGTTCGCTGCGTCTTCGTCGAGACGGTGACGCGCGTGCAACGTCTGTCGCGCACGGGGCGACTGCTGCATCGCTGGTGCCTCAGCGACCGGCTGTACGTCCAATGGCCGAAACTGGCTGACGCGTACCCCGGCAGCCGCTTCGCGGGAGCAGTGCTGTGAGTAGCGAACGGCGAATAGCGAGTAGCAAGTCGCGCAGGCCATCTCCCGCCGAAGTGTCTGCCATTCGCTCCGCGCTACTCGATACTCTGAACTCAGCTTTGGTCGTGGTCGGTACGCAGCACTTTGACGCCCTGGTCGCCGAGGTGGACCGGCTGGTCGAGATCGGCCGCCTGCCGCGCGACACGTTCGGCCAGATCGGCTCCGGGCACTACGTCCCCCGCCATTTCCCCTGGGTGCGCTACGAACGCGACTTGTGGCGGCGGCTGGCCCAGGCCGACCTCATCATCACCCACGGCGGGACCGGCCTGGTGATGGAATGTCTCCAGTCCGGCCGCCCCTTCATCGCGGTCCCGGACGAGCTGAAGCCCGAGAACCACCAGCTTGAGTTCCTGGAGGCCCTCGCGGAACGCTTTGATTACTGCTGGGCCCGCCGCCCGGCCGACCTGGAGGCCGCCCTGGACCACGCGCGCCCGGCCCGCCGCCGCGATTCCCGCGACGTGCGCGAGCTGGCCGGCGACATCCTGGCCTTCGTGCAACCCAAGGCCGACGTCAGGCGGCTCGTCGCCGGCCATTTTTGCCCGTAGCGCCCGGCGCAACTCTCCGGCGGGCGGCGCCGGCCCCGGGGCCTCAAGCCCACCTTCCGGCAGGCCCGATATTTCCCGGCGACGTTGACCACCGCGCGGTCCGACCGCGGGGGGGCCTGGAGTCTGCGCATGAGAATGTACGCCGGTGCGTTTCTCGTGGCGATGGCCACGTTGTCGTTGCAGGTGGCGCTGACGCGCCTGCTGAGCATCACGGCCTGGTACTTCCTGGCGTTCTTCGCCATCGCCCTGGCGATGCTGGGCCTCACCGCCGGCGCGGCCACGGTGTACCTCAACCGCGAGCGCTTCAGCGGGGACCGGCTTACCGGTTCACTGGGCCGCGCATGCCTGTACATGGCCGGCTCGATCCCGCTCACGCTTGTCGCGCTGTGCCTCCTGCCGATCCCCGTGTTCTTCGGCGCGATCAGTGCGTGCGCCATTCTGGCGGCCAGCGCCATCGCCTTCCTGCCGTTCTACTTCAGCGGGACCGTCATCACCGGCGTGTTGACCTGCGCGCCGCAGCCCAGCGGGCGGCTCTACGCGGCGGACCTGCTCGGCGCCGCGACCGGCTGCCTGTTCATCCTCGCGGCCCTGGAACACATGGACGTGTGTAGTGCGGGCCTGCTGTGTGCGGCGCTCGCGGCCCTGGCGGCGCTGACGTTTGCCTACCGGCACGTTCACAGCGGCGGGCTGGCCCGGCCGGCGGCCGGCGCCTTCGCGGTCCTGCTCGTGGCCGGGCTGGCCAACAGCCAGAGCCCGCGGATGATTCGCCCGTACGTGGCCAAGTCGCAATTGCAGGCCGCCCACCGCGTTGGGCGCGAGTACTGGAACTCCTTCTCCCGCGTCACGATGGAAAAAGCGGTCGAGCCGCTGCACTACTGGGGCCGCAGTGCCAAGGCCCCGGACGCCCGCATCCCGTGCTACCGCATGACGATCGACGGGGCCGCCGGCACCCACATGCGCCGCTTCGCCTCCTGGGAAGACCTCGACCACCTGCGCTACGACGTGACCAACGTGGCCTACTACCTCCGGCCCACGGGCGGGGCGTGCGTCATCGGCGTCGGCGGGGGGCGGGACGTGCAGAGTGCCCTGCGTTTCGGCCACCAGCGCGTCCTGGGGATCGAGCTCAACCCCGCGTTCATTCGCATCCTGGAGCACGACTATGCCGACTTCGCCGGCCTGGCCGGCCGCCCGGAGGTCGAGCTCGTCGTGGACGAAGCCCGCAGCTACCTGTCGCGTTCGACCGAGCGGTTCCCCTTGATCCAGATGTCGCTCGTGGACACGTGGGCCGCCACCGGCGCGGGCGCGTTCTCCCTCAGCGAGAACAACCTCTACACCGTCGAAGCTTGGCAGGTGTTTCTCGACCGGCTCACGCCCGACGGGGTGTTCACCGTGTCACGCTGGTACAGCCCGGAGCGCCTCGGCGAGACGGGCCGCCTGGTGGCGCTGGCGTGCGAAGCGCTGCGCCACCGCGGCGTGCAGACCCCGCTGGCGCATCTGGCCGTCCTCACCCGCAAACCCGTGGCCACCCTCGTGCTCTGTGCCCGCCCGTTCAACGCCGAGGAGCTGACGCTGCTGAAGGACCTCGCGGCCGAGCACGAGTACAAGCTGCCGCTACTCGCCGGACGCGAGGAGCCCGAAACGGTCCTTACCACCATTGCGTTGGCAAGCACGGCGGCCGAACTGGACCGGCTCGGACGGGCCGAGGGCATGCGCTTCGATCCGACGACCGACGAGAACCCCTATTTCTTCAACATGCTGCGGCTGGACAGCTTGCACCGCAGCTTCAGCGCCTACGACGGCGTCGTCAGCGGCAACATGCAGGCCTCGGGCCTGCAAGTCGGCCTGGTGCTCTCGCTGCTGGTGATCGCCGGCGTGACGATCATCGTGCCGTTGATGAAGCGCACGCGTCTGATGATGTCCGGCGGCCCGCCGGTGCTGTGGTCCGGCGCCCTGTACTTCGTGCTCATCGGCTGCGGGTTCATGCTGGCCGAGATCGCGATGATCCAGAAGCTGTCGGTGCTGATCAGCCACCCGGTCTACGCGCTCGGAATCCTGCTGTTCGCGCTGATTCTCTCCAGCGGCCTCGGGGCGGCCCTCAGTGAACGCTTGCCGCTGACGCGCGCGCCGGGGGTCTACCTGTACCCCCTCGTCACCGCCGCCGCCGTCCTGCTCGCCAGCCACGCCATGACCCTTGCCACCACGCACCTGGCGACCACGTCGATGACCGTGCGGATCGCCGCCGCCATCGCCGTGATCTTCCCCCTCGGGCTCCTGCTGGGGCTGTTCTTCCCCACCGGCATGGGACTCGTCCGGCGGATCTCCAACTTCGACACGCCGTGGTACTGGGCCCTCAACGGCGTCTTCGGCGTGCTGTGCTCGGCGGTGGCGGTGCTCATCAGCATTTACAGCGGCATTTCGACGAACCTGTACATCTCGGCGACCTGTTACACCCTCGTGCTCGTGTGCGTGATCGACCTGCACCGTCGCCGGGCGACGTCGCCGCGACCGGTGGCCGCGGCGGCGGCCCCGAGCGTCGTCCCTTCATTTGTCGAGTCGCTCAACCGCCTCCCGGATCGAGCGCCCGGGAGTCCCGAACGCGACGCCGACGCATGTGTCGGCGCCGGAGCGGGCGAACGAAACTCCCGCTGAGCCGGAGCGGGAGGGCGAAGCTCCCACTGAGCCGGAGCGGGAGGGCGAAGCTCCCACTGAGCCGGAGCGGGAGGGCGAAGCTCCCGCTGAGCCGGGAGGACGAAGCTCCCACTGAGCTGGAGTCGTTGGGCAGTAGGGCGGCTCGGCAGGAGCCTCGCCCTCCCCCCACGTGCCACCGCGGCCAGGGGAACGCGGCCCGGTTTCACCGGGTGACGCCACACGGCCGATGACACCTGATTAGGCCGCGCGGTCGCGGACCGCCGGCGTGCGGAGCACGGTATGTTCATGCCGCTGGCCGTTAGTGGAGCCTCGTGGGTGACGCGACACTGCCAGGCACTGCCCGGCCGCTGGCGGCTGCTGCGCTGGTTGGAGCGCCAGGGCCCCGTGTTTGCCGGCCTCCCGCCGCAAACCGTCTCGATCGGCGACGGCCTCCGCATGTCAATCAACCCGGTGGACGAGAACGGCCGCTGGGTCTTCGTCCACGGGCTGGAACGCAACGAGCGAATCACGCGGCAATTCGTGCGCTTGCTGCGGCCCGGCGACCACGTGATCGATGTCGGGGCCAACGTCGGCTACTTCACCCTCGTGGCCGCCCGCCTGGTCGGCCCGACCGGCGGCGTCCACGCGTTCGAGCCGTCGCCGCAGGTCTTCCCTTGGCTGCGGGCCAACGCCCGGCTGAATCCCGTGCTGAACATCTGTGTTCACCAGCTCGCCGTCGCGGACCGTCGCGCCCCGGTGAGCTTCCACGCCGCCCCGCCGGACCGCACCGGGTACTCCTCCCTCCGCGACCTGGGGGCGGAAACGGCCGGCGTGACGACGGTGGACGCGGTCGCCCTCGATGACTTGCTGGACGAGCTGCCGCCGACGCGCCTCGTCAAGATCGACGTTGAGGGGGCCGAGTGGCTGGTGCTGCAAGGAATGCGGCGGTTGCTGGAACGTGACCGGCCGCACCTGATTTGCGAGATCGACGACGGCTTCTTGCGCGAGCTGGGCGCCGACGCGGAGCGGGTCTGTCAGTTCCTGCGCGACGCCGGCTACGACCTGCACCGGATCGTGGCCCGCGGCGAGCTGGAGCCGGTGTCCGCCGCGCCGCGGGACCGCTGCAATCTCGTGGCCAGCCCGCGCGGCAACGGACGCGGCGGATAGGGACCGGCCATGACGAGGACCCGTGCTGCGATCGTGCTGTTGATCCTGGCCGTCGCGGCCGGCACGGCCTTGCGGGCCCGGCTGATCGCGGCCAAGCGCACGCTGAATCACGACGAGGCCATCTCGTACTTGTGCGCCGCGGGGAAACAGGGGCTCTATCGAGAACAGAGCCAGGCCGTGGCGCCCCCGTTCGGCACGTGGGTCCGCGCCGCCGAGATCAGGCAATTTCTCCATCCCGACGACCCGCTCTGCTTCGGCCGCATCGGTCACGACCTGGCCGCCACCGACATCCACCCGCCGCTGTACTTCTGGCTGCTGCACGTGTGGGTGTTGGTGGTCGGCGTTCACACGTGGAGCGGGCCGGCGTTGAACGCGCTGCTGGCGGCGGCGGGCGCCGTGGCGCTGTTCGGCTTGGCGTGCTCCGTCGTGCGCGACCGGCTGGCCGCCGCCGCCGTCGCCGCGCTCTGGATCGTGAGTCCCGCCGTCATCGACACGTGCTTTGAGGCCCGGCATTACGATCTGCTGGCGTTGTGCGGCGTCGGGTTCACGTGGGCCGTTCTGCGCTGCGCCGCAGCACCGGCCCGGCCGCGGCGACCAGATCTAA
>CAYWYJ010000011.1:22928-50973 GCA_964462635.1 uncultured Planctomycetales bacterium | reverse complement strand
CGGGCCGGCAGGGTCGCCGAAGGAGACAGGCTCGCCCTCCCGTCCGGCGGCCCAGTGGCACGGAGCGGACGTGTCCCGCTAAACTCCCCGGATACGCCGCCCGTACGCGTCGTCGGCGTTTCGGCCGACGGCGGGGGCGTGTCCGCGGCATGGACCGGCGACCCGTATCCCAGGGAGTTCGCACAATGAAAGTGCATGAGTACCAGGCCCGCGCCCTCTTGCAGCAAGCGGGCATCCCCGTTCCCCCCAGCCACGTCATCGACTCGGCGGACCAGGCCGCCGCCGCGTTCGACCAGCTCGGCGCGCCGCTGGTCGTCGTCAAGGCCCAGGTCCACGCCGGCGGCCGCGGGAAGGCCGGGTACGTCAAGCTCGTGCGCTCGGCGGCCGAGGCCCGCGAGCACGCGGAACGCATGTTCACCCATCCGATGGTCTCCCGGCAGACCGGCCCGCAGGGCGTCAAGGTCCGCAAGATCCTCATGGCCGCCGCCGTCGATATCGCCAAGGAGTACTACGTCGGCGTCGTGGTGGACCGCGCCCGGCGGACGCCGGTCATCATGGCCAGCCGCGAGGGCGGCGTGGAGATCGAGGACGTCGCGGCCCGCAACCCCGAGGCGATTCGCAAGGCGTGGTTCGACCCGCACCTGGGACTCCAGGCGTTTCAGGCCAAGGCCCTGGCGGCCGAGATCGGGCTGGCCGGCCCCCAGGCCAAGACCGCCGCCGACATCATGCTTAAGCTCGGCCGGCTGTTCGTGGCGCAGGACTGCTCGCTGGCGGAGATCAACCCGTTGGTGGCGACGCCGGCGGGCGAAATCCTGGCGATCGACGCGAAGATCAACTTCGACGACAATGCTTTGTTCCGGCACCCGGACGTGCAGGCGCTGTTTGATCCGAGCGAGGAGAACGCGGCCGAGCTGCGGGCCAAGGCCGCCGACCTCAGCTACATCGCCCTGGACGGGAACATTGGTTGCCTCGTGAACGGGGCCGGGCTGGCGATGGCCACGATGGACATCATCAAGCTGCACGGGGGGATGCCGGCGAACTTCCTGGACGTGGGCGGCAGCGTGACGGCGGAGGGGGCGGTCGAGGCGTTCCGCATCATCCTGGCCGACCCGAAGGTGAAGGCGGTGCTGGTAAACATCTTCGGCGGCATCGCGCGCTGCGACGTGATCGCCGAGGCCCTGATCCAGGCCGCCAAGGAGGTGGGGTTCAAGGTACCGGTGGTGGTGCGGCTGGAGGGGACGAACGTGGACAAGGCCCGCAAGCTGCTGGCCGAGGCGCAGCTCCCGCAGCTCCGCCCGGCGACGGACCTGACCGACGCGGCGCAGCGGGTGTGTGCATGCGTGTGAGGACCGTGCAAAGGTTGATTGCCCTTCGGCAATCCGTAGGATCGCGCAGTCGCTCATTCGCAGGAGTGAGGTGAACCGTGGTCGCCCCGACGCCCGAACTGATCGACGAGCTCTTCCGCGACAAGGTGCGCCAAGCGCGACGGATGACGCCGGAAGAGAAGTTCCTGGCCGGTCCACGGCTATTCGACTATGCGTGCCGTGTCGCCCGCGACGGTATTCGTCAGCAACACCCCGCGGCCAGTGACGAGCGGGTCACGGAACTCCTGCGGCAGCGCATTGCCATCGCGCGCCACCTGGAGTGCCTCGAATGACGAGTGACGAAGCGGTTCTCGCGATCATCGACGTTCTGGAAGCCACGTCCATCCCGTACATGGTCGTCGGGTCATTGTCCACCAACCTGTACGGCATTCCGCGATCCACGAAGGACGCCGATTTCGTCGTGCAACTCGATCCGGGCGACCTTCAGGCCATCGCGCCGCGGTTTGCGCCGGCGTTCCGGTTTGATCCGCAGGTCTCGTTCGAGACCGTCACAGGAACAACTCGGTACATCCTCGACACGGTCGAGGGCGTGTTCCGCGTCGAGCTCTTCTTGCTCAGCGATGATCCTCACGATCAGGAACGCTTCCGGCGACGCGTGCGGTCACGCGTTCTGGGGCGTGACACGTATGTACCCACCGCCGAGGATGTCGTGATTACGAAACTGCGCTGGTCGCGGCAGGGCAAGCGTGCAAGGGACTTGGAGGACACTCGTGGCGTCCTGTCCGTCCAGCGAGATTCTCTGGATTGGGACTACGTCTACCACTGGTGCAACCAGCACGGCACGCGCGAACTGCTCGACGAGCTGCGGCGCAACCTCCCGGAGGTTTGATGCACCGGCATGACCGCTGAACTGCTCCAGGCCGTCGCACGCTTCCGCACGGCACGCGTCCTGCTCGCCGGCGATTTCATGCGCGCCCCCCACACAATAGGCGGCGCCGAACGCATCGGTTCCGAAGTTCCCATCCTCGTCCAGCGGATCATCGAGCGGCGGGCCGTGTCGACCGGGCCCATGTCTTCGTTGCCGCCAGAAACCGCCCCGCCCCCCGCAGACAGGACCGCGGGCGGCGGGCATAATGAACGGCTCAGGTCGGCGACCCGCGCCCCTGGCCCGACGCCCAGGGACTGAATGGGCGGCGTTTCGAAAGGGACTGGCACGTATGAAGCTCGAAAGCGGACCGGCCAGAGCGGACCGGAACTGGCAGATTCTGCGGGCGGCCCTGTTCCTCGGCTTCGGGTTGTGGTTCATCTACGACGGCGCCGTCGGCTACCCCAACAAGAACCGCGCCGAGGCCGAGAAGCTGCTCCAGGCCCCGCCCTTCAGCGGCAAGGTGCGCTTCGACGACCTGGGCGACCGCCCCACCGAAGCCGCCTTCGAGGCCTTCGCCAAGTCCGGCCCCACCCGGATCGAGCAGGTGCGCCAAACCCTGGGCGCCCCCCACTTCACCGACGGCAACGACGAGTACTTCATCAGCCGCTACGGCTACGCCAAGATCACCGTGCGGGCCGGCCTGGTCCGCCCCGCGGACATGATCTGGCGGAAGTGGGCCAAGAGCGAGAGCGACATCCGGCAGCAGTTCTACTGGGCCATCGTCCCCGTGCTCCCCGGCCTGTATTTCCTGTGGAAGCTGTACAAGGCGGTCACGCTGCGGGTGGTCATCGACGACCAGGGCATGACCTACGCCGGCCGGCTCATCCCGTTCGACAAGATGGTCTCCCTGCGCGACTACAGCCCGAAGGGGTGGATCGACCTGTACTACCAGACCAACGGCGTCGAGAAGAAGCTCCGCCTGGACAATGAGAAGGTCAAGCTCTTCGACGACATCGTGGACGCGATCTGCCGCGCCAAGGGCTTTGCCAACGAGGTCAAAGCCTACCGGGAGCAGAAGGCCCGCGAGGCCGAGGACGACGACCAGGCGGAACCCAAGTAGCCCCCCTCAGCGCACCAGCAACCGGTCCAGCACGGACCCCGCCGGCGATTCAACGGGCTCGCCGCGGTGCAGGCGGCCTTTCTCCGCCGTCGTGAGGGCGGCATAGGCCAGCAGGTTGCGCAGGATGCGCAGGCCGCTGTCCGGCTCATATCCGCGCAGGTTGTACACCGGCGTCCCCAGCAGTCCCACGCTCAAGTCCAGCGGCGAATACAGCACCACGTGCCGCCCGTTGGCGGTGAACGCCATCAGCCGCGGGTACGGCGCGCCGCCCGCCGCCGCCCGCGCCGCCCGCCGGTACTCCGTCCCGGCCAGATCGACGGCGCCGGGGAGCCCGCGGCCCGTCAGCAGAAACGAATCCGGGGGCAGGGACTGCGGGACGATCCGCATGGTCTCCTCGATCACCGCCTCCAGCGACCGCGTGAACTCCGCCGACCCGCCCGCCGCATCCGCCAGCAGCGTCCCCCCCCCGTCGAGAAACCCCCGCAGACCCCGACGTTCGGCGGGCGTGAGGTCAAACGCGCCGACGCCGGTGAGGTGCGCGATGGAGTAGCTCCGCAGTTCCTCCGAGTCGAACGTGACGCCCGACGACACCAGCACCTGGGTGGCGGTCTCGTTGTGCAGGTAGGCCTCCAGCCGCGACCAGCCCGCCGGCTCGATGTCCCACCGGCCGTTGTACCGGACGCGTGCCACGCGGACCGTCCGCTGAATGACCGTCGGCCGTCGCGGGATGAGCGGCGTCTGGAGCCGGCTGCGCGGCGTGGTCTTGTCCGTCGCATACAGGTAGACGTTGGCGCCGAGCCGCAAGTCGTCGCGCTGGCCGTGGGTCGCGGCCCGGCTCCACGCGTCGGCCACGTCCCGCGGACAAATCAACATCAGCAGCCGCACGCCGTTGTCGATTCCCAATAGCAGCGGCGGGTTCTCAATCGTGAAGTGCACCTCGCCGTTGAGCAACGGGTGCTCGCGGCCGATCGGCCGCAAGGGGAGGTCGGGAAACGTCCGGCGGACCAGGTCCTCCAGCGTCGTGTGGAACCCCTGGTCCCGGCCCTCGACCGCGAAAATCAGCCCGCCGCGCAAGGCGTAGTCGCGCAGCTTGTCCACGTCGCTGTCGCTGAACTCCCAGCGCGACTCGCCGCGGAAGTAGAGCACGGGGGCCTCGAGCAGGTCCTCCACCGGACTGTCCAGTCGGACGATCTGCCAGTTGAGCAGCCGCTCAAACGTGTGCCCCACGAAGCGCGTCAGGCCTGCCGCGTCGCGCAGGCGCTGGTCCCAGTCGGCCCCGTGCTCGAGCTTGTTGAGCACCATCGGGGCCCGCCCGTGGCACAGGAACATCAGCGCCCACGCGGTGTTGTGCAGCGGCGCGGCCAGCCCGGTCCCTTTCCAGAACCCGGCCGGGTCTTGATCTTCCAGCAGTTGCGCCGTCCCCTCGCGGAACCAGTCGCGCGTCCCGAAGTGCTTGCGCCCGCTGGCCCGCCCGACACGCTCCACGCCGTACAGATAGTAGTAGTGCCAGTAGTCCGCCCCCCGCGGGTTGCGCGGCCCGTACTCGCGGGCCAGCCAGTCCAGGCCGCTTTCGAGACCGGCCACCAGGGTGGTGGCCTCGCGCGGGCGGTCGGCGTAGCGCTGATCCAACGACAGGTACAGCGCCGCCAGTCCCGCCACCGTCATGCTTCCCGTACTTGCCTCGTGGTGCTGGTAACCCCACCCGCCGTCCTGATTCTGCCATGTCAGCCAATGGTCCCCGACCAGCTCCCAATACGACGTCGGCACCGAGAGTCCGGCGTCGGCCGCGGCCCAGACCCCCAGGACGGCGTACTGGCTGTTCGAGTGGTCCCAGCGGTCCAGCCGCCCGGCTTTGGCTGCCTCGTAGTCGTACGCCCCCGCCGCCTCGGTACCCGCCGCCCCCACGGCGTTCAGGAGCCACTCCAAGTCGCGCTGAAGCTGCGGGCGGTAGGTCCGGCCCGGTACCAGCGCCAGGGCGTGGGCCCGCAGCCCATACGCGTAAGTCCCCCGCAGGGTTTGCGATGCCAACCAGTCCAACGACGAAGCCAACGGCTCTTCCTGCGCCTTGCCCCCTGCGTACAGCAGCGACAGCACCGCCAGCGCCGTGGTCCCGCCCCAGTTCCGGTCGTCCGGGTTGCTGTTGGGGGGCTCCCAGTGCCCCTCCGGCCGCCGCTGGGCCTCGATCCAGGCGACGGCCCGGCGGATCGCGTCCTCGACCGCCGCCTCGCTGATCGGCAGGTCCGCCGCGCGGCCCGTCGGCGGTCGCCCTATAAGAAGGGCGAGCAGGACAGGGAAAGCCAGGTGCCGGACGGGGAAGCGTCCGAGTCGCCGGGGCGGCGGGGCGGGCCGGGGGGCCGGTTTGCGGAGCTTGACGAGCGCCGATAGAATTACGTGGTTAGGCATCGCGGCTACACTTTCTCTCGTCGCCCGGCTGCTTCGGAGCCCCACATTTGGCGGACGGTCTAGAGGATAGTCATCTGGGTCGCCTCGTGGTAGAGCGCCAGCTCGTCACGCCCGAGGAACTGCGGGCGGCCACCGAGCAACAGCGCCGGCTGGCCGACAACGGCCACGAGCGCCCCCTGACCGATGTGCTGGTCGATCTGGGGTTTCTGACGCGGACGCAGCTCCAGCGGCTGCACGGCACCAACGAGGACTCCGGGGGCCGTCCGGCCCAACAGATTCCGGGTTATCAGATCCTCAACAAGTGCGGGGCGGGGGCGATGGCGGTGGTCTACCGCGCCAAGCAGCTCAGCCTCGACCGCACCGTGGCCATCAAGGTGCTGCCGCGGCGGATGAGCAAGAACGCCGAGTTCGTCGAGCGCTTCTACCGCGAGGGGCGGGCGGCGGCCCAGCTTAACCACGCGAATATCGTGCAGGCGATCGACGTCGGCGAGGCCAATGGCTACCACTACTTCGTCATGGAGTACGTCGAGGGCTGCACGGTCTACGACGAACTCGCCGAGGGCAAGGTGTTCAGCGAGGCCGAGGCGGTTGAGATCATCACGCAGATCACCCGCGCGCTGCAGCACGCCCACGAACGCGGCTTCATTCACCGCGACGTGAAGCCCAAGAACATCATGCTGACCAAGCAGCGCGTGGCCAAGCTGGCCGACATGGGTCTGGCCCGCGAGGCCACCGACGTGCAGGCCGCGATGGCCGAGGCCGGCCGCGCCTACGGCACCCCGTACTACATCGCCCCCGAGCAGATCCGCGGCGAGGTGGACATCGACCACCGGGCCGACCTCTACTCCCTCGGCGCGACGTTCTACCACATGGTCACCGGGCGCGTGCCGTTCGAGGGGCCGACGCCCTCGGCCGTCATGCACAAGCACCTCAAGGAGCCGCTCACTCCGCCCGACCATCTCAACACGGCCCTGACCTCCGGGTGCGGGACCATGATCGAGATGCTCATGGCCAAGAGCCGCGACGACCGCTACGCGAGCGCCCAGGAGCTCCTGGTGGACCTGGAAGCCCTGGCCCGCAAGCAGCCCTTGGTGCACGCCCAACAGGTCGTCGGCCAGGACGTTTTCGAGACGCTCTCGGCCGGCCAGGCGGTGCCCGAGGAGCCGGGCGAGCAACGCCGGCCGTGGCCCCCGCCGGAAGCCGAGGAAGAGGATTCCCCACCCACGCTGGCCATCGTGCTGGGCGTGGTCGCGGGCCTCAGCCTCCTGATGAACGTGATCTTGTGGGCCACGCGGTAGCCGGTCCCGACCAGCTTTCACCTCGCCCCCGGACCCCCTGACGCTCTCTGGGGGTTGGCCATCCACGGTTATCAGACCACAAGCGGCGGAGGAAGCCGGCGCCGCGCGGCACTCTTCGCCGCCGGGAGCGGGGTGAAAGCCCCGGTCGGCAAACCCGCCTTATCGCTACCGATGCCCGGTCCCTGGTTAGCCGATGTATGAAGGCGCGGCGCCGCACCGTGCGGCCCGACGACCGAGTGTCGTGGCACAGCGGGGACGAACGTGCCGCCGAGCGCACAGAAAACCAGCCCGTTCAAGGTCGTGGTGGCCGAGGATCGGCTGAAGGCGTGGATTCAGCTTCCACCCGGGCCGGCGGGCCGCGTCCCGCCGCCGACGATCGAAGATCTGCTCACGCTACTGACCCAGGCGCAAGTCGTCGTGACCCCGGATGTGCGGGCCCGTGCGCAGGAGTTGGTGGCGACGTTGACGACGGCGGCCCAGAAGGCGGCCGCCGGTCAACCCCCGGAGCTACCGGCGCAAGTTCTGATCGCCGAGGGACGGCCCGCCGTCAACGCCACCGACGGCCGCTTCGAGTGGATTCCGGAGCTGGCCAAGCGTTTGGCGGCACCGGATGCCGGGGAGCAGATTGACTACTTCTCCCGGCACGCAATCATCACCGTCGACGCGGGGGCCAAGCTCGGGCGGGTGTTCGCGCCGCGCGACGGGGTGAACAGCCAGGACGTGATGGGCCTCGAGCGTCCGCCCCGCAAGCCCAAAGGCACGCCCTTCAAGCTCGGCCCCGGCATCCGCCTGGCCGACCCGGCCCTCGGGCTGGTGGAAGCGGAGACGAGCGGCTGGGTGGTCTGCGACGAGAACAAGATTCAGATCACGGAAGTGCTGGCGATCCCCGGCGACGTGGATTTCGCCTCGGGCAGCGTGGACGCGTGCGTGGACGTGTACGTGCGCGGCACCGTCCGCTCGCGGTTCAAGGTCCGCACGACGAAGTCGCTGAGCGTCGACCGCGTCATCGAGGCGGCCGACGTGCAGGTGGGCGGCGACCTGGTCGTTCGCGGGGGCATCTTCGGCCAGGAGCGCAACGGCCGGGTGCGGACCAAAGGCAGCGTCACGGTCCAACTGCTCAACGAGGCCGACGTGGAGGCGGGCGGCGACGTCCACTTCCGCAAGGAGGTCCTCAACAGCCGTGTTCGCACGTTCGGACGACTGGTCGGCGAGCGCGGCACGATCATCGGCGGCGAAGTCTACGCCCGCGAGGGCATCGAGGTCCGCGTCATCGGCAGCGACGCGGGCGTGGCCACTTACGTCGGCGTGGGGACGGACGTGAACGTCCACCGCCGCGCCCGCCGGATGGAGCGCGAAGTCAAGGAACTGGCCCAATCGGCGCGGCAGATTCGCCAGTCGATCCAGCCGCTGGTGGCGAACATGAAGCGCCTGCTGCCGGCCCAGCGCGAGCGGGCCACCGAGCTGCTGTCGAAGGCCGACGAACTGGAAATGCAGGTGGAAGACACCAAGGCCAAGGCCGCGCAGCTCGTGAAGGGCAATGCTCCTCGCGGCAAGCCGTCCATCCTGGTGGGGGAGGCCGCCTACCCGGGGACGCGGATCGGGATCGACACCCGCGAGGTGCGCCTGAACAAGCCCCTGCACGGGCCGGTGCGCGTGGAACTGCGGAAGGTCAACGACGTGACCGAAGTGGTGGCGGTGAATCAGCGCACGGGCTCGGTCACGGTCCTGCCCAGCACGGAGGCGGACCTCGACGCCCCGCCGACCGATGAGCCGACCCCCAAGCGAGGTGCGACACCCGATGAAGCCAAACCCCCAACCGCCAACAACCGCCAGCAATCCCCTGCCGCCGGCAACCGCCGCTCGTGAGCTGACCCCGGTCGTCCTGGACGTGCTGGGTGAGCTGGCTTTCCTGGTCACCGACGACGGGCCGGTGGACATGGCCGGCGGGACCATCTGGATGCAGGGCGACATCGAATACCGCGGCCCGCTCGTCGGCCGGCTCCAGTCGTGGTGTACGCGCGGCCTGGCCATCAAGCTCGCGGCCAACCTGCTGGCCCTGGAGCCCGACGAGGGCGAGGCCCAGGTCGGGGCCGACGACGCCCTGCGGGAGTTCATGAACGTCCTGTGCGGGCAACTCGTGACGCGCTGGTACGGGGCCGAGGCCGTGTTCAACCTGTCCATCCCCCGTGTCCGGGAGTGCATGGGCGCCCCGCAGTCTCCCGCCGCGGAACCGGGCCAGATGTGCCAGCTCTCGATCGAGGGCGAGCCGCTGATCTGCATTCACGAGCTGGGGGCCGCGGGGGCGTCGCCGTGCTGACCGAGGTGGACCGTGAGCTGACGCCCAAGGACTACGAGCTGTTCCGCAAGCTCGTCTACGAGCAGAGCGGCATCAACCTGGGCGACCACAAGCAGCAGCTCGTGCGGGCGCGGCTGGGCAAGCGGATGCGCAGCGGGCAGTTCGCCTCGTACCGGGCATACTACGAGTACATCAAAGGCGACCCGAGCGGGGCCGAACTGGGGGCCCTGCTGGACGCCATCTCGACCAACACGACGCACCTGTTCCGCGAGCGGCAGCACTTTGACTTCCTGGGCCGCACGCTGCGCGGCTGGCTGGACGATCGGAAGTGGACCGCGGCCAACACCACGTTGCGGATCTGGAGCGCGGGGTGCTCCAGCGGCGAGGAGCCGTACTCGATCGCCATGACCGTGGACGACACGGTGGGCGAGCGGCTCGACTGGAAGATCCTGGCGACGGACATCTCCAGCCGGATGCTCGACCGGGCCCGGGCCGGGCTGTACGAGTCGCACCGGCTGGGGACCGTGCCCGCCATCTTCCGCAGCCGCTACTTCGTGCATCCCGAGGGACGTGACCGCACCGTGCTGCAAGTCTGCGACGCCCTGCGACGGCGGATCACCTACGCGCGGCTGAACCTGATGGACGACCGGTTCCCGTTCCGGCACGGGTTCCACGTGATCTTCTGCCGCAACGTGATGATCTACTTTGACCGGCCGACGCAGGAGAAGCTGGTGGCGAAGTACGCGACGCACCTGCGACCAGGGGGGTACTTGCTGATCGGGCATTCGGAGAGCCTCAACGCCATCCAACACCCGCTGAAGTACGTGCAGCCGACGATCTACCAGAAACCGGCGTCCTGAGTGCGGGCGGAAACCGGCGAGTAGGGCCGGCGAGCCGCCGAGCCTGTTGCGAGTGATAGGCGACAAGTTCAAGAGGCAGGACGCGCCGTGCCAATCACCGAGTGCAGAGTGGACACCAGGAACCCCGGCCCCGCCGCGCTGGGGTGCCCCTTGCTTCGTGTTACCTGCCACCTGTCACCTGTCACTTTGCACTTTGCCCTTTGCCCCGAGCACTCGGAACAAGGACGGGCATTATGACGGTGGCCCGCCGCCGGGTAGACGTGTTCCTGGCTCCGGGGCAGCTGGCCGTGCCGACGCCGCCGGCGTACGTCAAGACGGTGGTGGGGAGTTGCGTCGCGGTGTGTTTGTGGGACGCCGGCGCGCACATCGGCGGGCTGAACCACTACCTCCTGGCCCGCCCGGGGCCGCTGGACACCCCGGACCCACGCTACGGGAGCGTGGCCACGCCGCTGCTCATCGAGCGCCTCCGCCGGGCGGGTGCCGCTTCGACCCGGATGCAGGCCGCCGTCGTGGGCGGGGGACATCCCATTCAGAGCCTCAAGGATACCCGCATCGGTGAGGAGAACACCGCCGTGGCGCTGGAGGTGCTGGCCGCCCACGGCATTCCGGTGGTGCGGCAGGAAACGGGCGGCGCGTACGGGCGCAAGCTACTGTTCCACACCGGGACGGGGGAACTGGTGGTGCGGTCGCTGAATGGAACAGACCGGACCAAACGCCCCGCGGCGTGTCACGCCGCGGCCCGCAACCGCTATCGCGTCCCACGAGCCGCCGGAGAGTCGCCGGCATGAGACCCGACGGGCCGATTCGCGTGCTCATCATCGACGACGGGCCGTTGTGGACCCGTACGCTCGCGGCGGCGCTCGAACGCGGCGGCGACCTCCATGCGGTCGGCACGCCGGCCGGCCTGTCCGAAGTGCGGCAGCGGCTGTTGCAGTATCACCCCGAGGTGATTGTCATGGACCTGGGATTGCGACGGTCCGACCCGCTGCAACTGCTGACGAAGCTGGGGGTGTACTATCCGGTCCCGGTGATCGTCATGGCCGACACGAACCGCCACGGCCCGGTGCGGGCGGTGGAGGCCATTCGCCAGGGGGCGCTCGAGGCGGTGTGTCGGCCGACGGACACCCACTCCGCGTCGGTGCAGGCGTTTGCCGATGATCTGGCCGCGAAGATCCGCGTGGCCGTGACCCAGGCCCGGCCGGTCCCGCGGGCGCCCGTGAGCGGCGTGACCACGCCGTCGTTCCGGGCGGCAGGGCTCAACCCGGGGCAGTACGTCGTGGCCGTCGGGGCGTCGACGGGGGGCACCAAGGCGCTGGAGACGTTGCTGAACCGCGTGCCGGGGGATTTTCCGCCGATGGTCATCGTGCAGCACATGCCCGCGGGGTTCACGCGGTCCTTTGCGTCGCGGCTGAACGCGGACAGTGCGATGTCGGTGGCGGAGGCCCGGGATGGGGAGTTGCTCACGGCGGGGCGGGCGCTGATTGCCCGCGGGGACACGCACCTGATCGTGCGGGCGGCCGGCCCGCGCTGGTGCGCGCGCTACACGCACCAGGAACCCGTGAACCGCCACTGCCCCAGCGTCGATGTGCTCTTTGACTCGGTGGCCGGCGTCGTGGGGCCGCGGGCCGTCGGCGTCCTGCTCACCGGCATGGGCGCGGACGGGGCGGCGGGGCTGCTCAAGATGCGACAAGCCGGGGCCCTGACCATCGCGCAGAGCAAGGACTCATGCGTGGTCTACGGCATGCCAAAAGTGGCGGTCGATCTGGGGGCGGTGCTGCACACTGCGGCGCCGGAGGACATTCCCACGGTCGTGTGCCGCGCGCTGCGGGAGCGCACCGCCTCGGCCGCCGCCGGGGCGCGTCGCGGCACGTGAGGGTTCATCTGCTCACCGTCCCGCCTGCGTCCCCAATCTCTCGATCAGCTCCGCGTACTTCGGAAACAGAATGGCCCGATCGTAGGTCGTCTCGGCCAGTCGCCGGGCGGCGGCCCGCATCGCGTGGCGGGCCGCTTCGTCGCTCACCACGCGCTCGATGACCGCCGCGCAGCTCGCCACGTCCCCAGCCCGGTAGTCGAGTCCGCAGCCGCCGGCCTGCACGATCCGGCTGCACTGCCCCGGAATCGTGTTCAGCACGGCCACGCCCGCGGCGAGGTAGTAGAAGATCTTGTTCGGCAAGTAGATCATCGCCTGCGGGAAACTGGCGTTGAAACCCGCGTCGCACTGCGACAGCAGGTAGGCCCACGTCTCGAACGGCAGGAACCCGGTCAGCGACACGTTCGTGAGGTTCCGGTCGCGGACGATCCGCTGCGCCTGGCCCGCCAGTTCGCCGCGGCTGGTCAGAAAGAACCGGACCCGATCACCCAGCCGCGGCCGCAATGTCGCCGCCGCGTGCAGTATCGTGAGGCAGTCGTAATTGCGGTTCAGGCTGCCGGTGTAGGCCAGCCAGATTCGCCCCGGGGGCTTGGTGTACGCGGGGCCGCGGCCTGCGGCGGCGGCGGCATCAAAGGCCGCCAGGTCCACGCCCAACGGGATCGTCGCGGTGATCTTCCGGTCCGCGGTCTCCTTCTGGAAGTTTTCGACATAGGCGTCGGCCACCCCCACGAGCGCGTCACAGTCGGCCGCCGCCCGGCGCACCGGACGCCGCAGCGCCCAGATCGCCGGCTGCAACAGCGGCCGAACGGCCGCCGGGGCCAGCGATGCGAACACATCGGGCCAGGCATCCTGCACATCGACGAGTGTGCGCGCTCCCCAATGTCGTCCAAGACGCACGGCGGCCCATGCCAATCCGGGGGGCGGGCTGCTCACCACAATCACGTCCGGCCGCGGCTGCTCCTCCGGGGCCACCGCGTCGAAGTGCTTCATGAGGCGCGCGTGATTGCGCAAGCGGGCCAGGCCGACGTTGCGGAAGTACGGTGGTCCGTGCAGGAACCGTGGCGTGATGTTCAGTGGGCGGCAGGCCGCCTCGATCGCGGCCTGATCGACCGGCCGCTTGAAGCGATGGCTGAAGTCGCTCGTCCACCAGGTGACGGCGTGGCCGCGCTGGACGAGCAGTCGCGCCAGCGTCGCGTACCGGCCCTCCTGCTCCGGGTCGCCGGGCAGCGGGTCGAACGGGTTGACGATCCAGATGCGCATCAGCGGGTACCCCGGCCACGGGCTTGGGCCAACTCACGGGCCTTGGCGGCCATGCGGGCCACGAACCGGTCCAGGCCGTGCTCGCGGGCGAAGGCGTAGCCCTCGCGGATGCACTGCTGCCGAAACGCGTCGTCGTCGATGATACGACGGATGCCGGCCGCCAGGGCCACGGGGTCCTTCAGCGGCACCAGTACGCCGCGACGGCCGTTGCCCAGCGACTCCGCGATGTTGCCGACCGGCGTGGCCACGACGGGCAGGCTGTGACCCAGGGCCTCGGTGATGACCCGGGGCGAGCCCTCGCTCAGCGACGGCAGGGCAAAGATATCGGCGGCATCGTAGTAGCGGTTGAGTTCGGGACCCAGCCGGGCGCGGCCGTGGAAATGGACGTGCTCCTCCAAGCCCAATCGCTGGACCTGGGCCGCCAGGGCGTCGCGGCGTTCGCCTTCGCCGACGAGTTCGAGCGTCACCGGGCGGCCCTCCCGCCGCAAGAGCGCAATCGCTTCGACCAAGTCGTCGAGCCCTTTGCCTTCCCGCAAGTAACCGACGTACAGAACGCGGATCACGTCGCCACGACAGCAATCCTCCCGCAAGTAGTAGTCGTCCGGCTGCAACGTCGACAGGACAATGGGTTCGACATTGGGCGTGAACCGCCGCAGCCGGGCGGCGATCGCGCTGCCGTCGGTGAAGGCGTAGTTGCGCCGCGTGATGTGCATCTGAATCTTGAACTCGAACCCGTAGGCAAAGCGGGCCCAGCGCCCGTAGAGCCCGCGGTACTTGGGGCTGCGGGCCATCATCTCGAACGGGTCCGACGAGAAATGGTAGAGGAAGGGGACGCCGCGGCGGCGGGTGAGCCACCATAGAACATAGGCCAGAGGGGCGGTGCCACGGGCGTTGATCACGTCGAGGGCGGCGTGGTGGCGGCGGAAGGTGCGGATGATCGCCCGGGCGCGGCGGTAGGCCTGGACGTGGGTCTCGAAGTAGGGGAGCGGCGCGACGGTGATGTTGGGGGCATCGACCGGGACGCCACTGAAGTAGGTGGGCTGGTCCGTGACGGGGGCGAAGACCGTGACGCGGTCGAAATGGTGGGCGAACTCGAGGATGTAACGGGCGTAGGCCCCATAGGTGTCGTAGGCGCGACCGTCGGTGTGCAGGGGTTCGTGGTAGAGCCCGATGTGCATGCGTCACCCGCGACGAGGCACGACCCGGCCGGCGTTTCGCTCCGCGGACGCACACGGCCACCGCGGGGCGCTGCTCGTCACGCCGGCGGGGCCTGTGTGCTCGTCGCGGAGTAGGCTACCTCTGCTCCCCCGACCTGGGCAAGCCGAGGGACGCCGCCATGCCCGCCACGCGCCGCTTGCGGGGCGAGTGTTGGCGTTATACTGGGCGGCACTATGCCATCCCTGTCGGAGCTGTTCGGCACCGTCCGCTACTTCGGCCTTGCCGCGTTGTTGGTCACGGTCTTCCTCACCCCCCTGGCCATGCGGGCCGCGTATCGGTTTCGCGTCCTGGACGTACCGGACCAGAAGCTCAAGCCGCACGCCCGGCCGATTCCGTACCTCGGGGGCACGGCCATCGCGGCCGGCTGGGTCGCCGCCCTGGGGGCGGCCATGTTCGCGGGGAGCTGCCACACGTCGGTGCTGCTGCCGGTGTTGCTCGGGGGGCTGGCCATGTCGGTGCTGGGGCTGGTGGACGACGTGCGCGGCCTGTCCCCCAAGGCGCGCCTGGCCGTCGGTGCGACGATCATCACGGTCACATTGCTGAACACTGGTGTCGGCTTCGAGTTGGTCGACTCGGTCCTCGCCGGCGCCAGTGCCGTGCTCGGCCTCGACCTGCACCTGCCACCGGCCCTGAGCGTCCCGCTGTCCGTCGTGGCGAGCTTGTTCATCGTTCTGGGCGCCTGCAACTCGGCCAACCTCATCGACGGGCTCGACGGCCTGTGCTCCGGGGTCACTGCCCTCATTGCGCTGGGGTTCTTCGCCCTAGCCTCCCATCTGGCCCTGTGGGGCTACAGCCCCCAGGGCGATCCCGTCCGGCTGGTGCTGGCCATCGCCATGTGCGGCGCGGCGGTCGGGTTTCTACCCTGGAACTTCAACCCGGCCAAGATCTTCATGGGCGACGCCGGCAGTGTGCTTCTGGGTTACAACTGCGGCATCTTGATCCTGCTGTTTGCCGAGCGCGGCAACTTCCGCTGGGTCATCGCCGCGTTGATGATCTTCGCGCTGCCGGTGTTCGACACGGCGCTGGCGATGTTCCGCCGCTGGCGGGCGGGTCGGTCCATTTTCGAGGGCGACCGCAGCCATTTCTACGACCAGCTCGTGCAGCGCGGGTTGTCGGTCCGCCAGACGGTCGTGGTGTGCTACGCCCTCACGCTCGTGTACATTGCCATCGGGCTGTTGATGATCTGGACGTCCGTCGCCCCGGACGGCCGCATCGTGCCGACGATCCGCACCCGCTACGCGGTGCCCCTGTACCTCGGCGTGTGCGCCGTGACGGCCTTGCTAGCCTGGTGGGCGGGCCTGACGCATCCCGAAGAGCCTCGAGCCAGTGGGAACAGGGAACGGGGAACAGGGAACGGGGAACAGGGGACACGGGCTGGGGGGTAGCCGGTGGACGACCGCGCTGCACGCCTTCCTTCCCGCGGCGACGCCGCATACACTGCCCGTCATGGCCGGCGAGATCATCACCAGTGCCGAAGGGCCGGTCGGGGTCGTGCGCATCAACCGCCCCGAGTCGCTGAACGCGCTCAATCAACCCACGTTGCAGCGCCTCGCGACCGCCTTGCAGCGCTTTGACGAAGACCCGCAGATCCGGTGCCTCGTGCTCGCCGGCCATGAGCGGGCGTTCGCCAACGGCATCGACGCCGGGGACATCGCCGACAGCTCGCTCGCCGACGTGTTCCAACGCCACCCGCTGGCCGCGCTGGACGACCTCGACCGGCTCCGCAAACCGCTGGTTGCCGCCGTCCTGGGGTACGCCGTCGGCGTCGGCTTCGAGCTCGTCCTGGCCAGCGACCTCGTCATCGCCGCCGAAACGGCCCGCTTCGGCCTGAATGAACTCGGTCTGGGCCTCCTCCCCGGCGGCGGCGGGACGCAACGGCTGACGCGCCGCGCCGGCCGCGCGGTGACGCTGGACCTCCTGCTGACCGGCCGCCTGCTCTCGGCGCACCAAGCCGCGACCCTCGGCCTGGTCAGTCGCGTCGTGCCCCCCGAGAACTGCGAAGAAGAGGCGCTGGCGGTGGCCCAGGAAGTCAGTCAACGGTCGCCGCTGGCCGTCGAAGCCGCCAAACGGGCCGTGCGCGCCGCGGAGGAAAGTCCGCTCAGCGCCGGGCTGGCGGCGGAACGCCAACTGTCCACGTTGCTCTTTGGGACCCACGATCAGAAGGAGGGCCTCCGCGCCTTCCTCGAACAGCGGCCGCCGCTGTTCACCGGTCGCTGAGACGGACGCCACATGGCCGGGACGTTTTCCACACTGCGGACGGAGTTGGCGGACGGCGTGTTCACCGTCACGCTGAACCGCCCCGAAGCGCTCAACGCCATCAACGCGGACATGAGCGTCGAGCTCGGCGCCGCCCTGCGACTGGCCCAGCGCGACCCGGCGGTGCGCTGCCTGGTGTTGACCGGGGCCGGGCGGGCGTTCTGCGCCGGCCAGGATGTACGCGCCCTGCAAACGGCCTCCGGCCCGTCGCCGGCCGATCACTTGGGGGCCTACCTGCGCGAAGCCTACAACCCCCTGGTGCTGCGAATCCGGACCGGCGACAAACCGGTGATCGCCGCCATCAACGGGCCCGCCGCCGGCGCCGGCCTCAGCCTGGCCCTGGCGGCCGACTTGCGCCTCTGTGCCGCCGGCGCCACGCTCAAGCTCGCGTTCACGCAACTGGGACTCGTGCCGGACGCGGGCGCCACGCTCGCGCTGGTCCAACACGTCGGGTTCGGACGCGCGGCGGAAATCTGTCTGCTGGACGAGCCGATCCCCGCCGCCCGCGCCCTGGAACTCGGGCTGGTGAACCGCGTCGTGGAGGACGTGGCGCTGGCCGCGGCCACGCGCACGGTCGCGGGCCGGCTGGCCGCGCTGCCGCCGCGGGCCCTGACGTTGGTGCGCCGTGCGCTGAACCACGCCTGGACCGCCGGCCTGGAGGAGCAGCTTGAGTACGAGGCGTTCTTGCAAACGACAGCGGGGCGGACCGCCGATCATCGGGAAGCGGTCGCCGCGTTCCTGGGCAAGCGCCCCCCGCATTTCACCGGCCAGTAGCCCTCATCCCCGGAATGGGCCGACGCCATGTGGTCTCGCTTGACGCGCCAACTGATCGAACTCGCCTGCGAGGAAGACCTCGGCGAGGCCGGCGACATCACCGCGGCCCTGCTTCCCACCGCGTCGTGCGATGTGACCGCGCGGCTCGTTCCCCGCCAGCCCGGCGTGATCTGCGGTCTGACCCTCGGCCCCCTGATCTGCGACGTGTTCGCCAAACGCCTGGGCTGGCCGCTCACCTTCGAGACCGTGGCCCACGGCGACCAAACCTGGCAGGACGGTGACCGGGTCGAACCCGGACTTACGCTTGCGCACGTCCGCGGCCGATACGAGGCCGTGCTCAGCGTCGAGCGCACCCTGCTCAATTTCCTGAGTCGGCTCAGCGGCGTCGCCACGCTGACGCGCCGTCTGGTCGACGCCGCCCACCGCGTCAACCCCGACGTCAAGGTCCTCGACACCCGCAAGACGGTCCCCGGCTGGCGGGAGCTGGACAAATACGCCGTCCGCACCGGCGGCGGCCGCAATCACCGCCTCGGCTTATACGACGCCGTGCTGCTGAAAGACAACCACCTGGCCCAGGTGCCGTCCGCCGAGTTGGCCGATTACGTGGCGGACCTGCTCAGCCGCCTCGCCGGCCGGCCCGACTTCTTCGAGGTCGAGGTCGACAACCTGGAGCAGTTGGCGGCCGTTTGCACCGCGCCCGGCGTCGATATCGTCCTGCTGGACAACTTCACGCCCGATCAGCTTCGCGCCGCCGTTCGACTCCGCGACGAGCAGGGGCTGCGTGGGAAGCTGGCGCTGGAAGCCAGCGGCGGCATCACCCTCGAGAACATCGCCGACGTGGCCGCCACCGGCGTCGATCGCATCTCGGTTGGGGCCCTGACGCACTCCGCCGCCAATCTGGATCTGGGGCTGGACCTGTAACGCCGGTTGCGCGACCCGGTCCGCGGGGCCGCCTTCAAGGGGCGGCCTTCAAGGGGCGGCCGACGGCTTCACGGCCGTCCCCAGTGGCAACGGCCGGGCCGCGTCGGTGACGGCGCCGATTTTGACCGCGAAGCTGGTCCGGTTGGCGATGTCCTCATCGGTCAGGATGTGCGCGTCGAGCAACCCCTCGGTCCGGTACCCGGTCCGCAGGTAGTTCATCTCGCTCAGGCACAGGCTCCAGCCCTCGAACCACAACTCCAGCGCCGCCCGCTGCTCGGGCGTCCCGCGGAAATGCACCAACAGGTCGATGTCGCTGCGGGGGCCGGACGTCGCGTTCTTCACGCTGCCCAACAGGTAGACCGCCTGCACGCCAAACCGCGCCGGATCGAGCTCGGCCGCGATCCGCTCCGCCATGCGGTAGCGCCAGCGCCAATCCTGCCCGCGCGGCGTCTCTTGCAGGGCCTCGATCTCGTCGCGGGACGGTAGCTCCGCCCCCGAAGGCACGAGCACGCCGACCGCCTCGTCCAGGTCGGCGTTCATCAGAACGCGGAGCACCTGGCCCTCCGCGGCGCGGGGCACGTCGATCACGCGGACGACGCCGCGCAGGCCGGCAAAGTCCGGCGCCAGGTCGCCCAGCACGTTCGGCGAGCGCGTCAGGAACAGCTCGTTGAACACCACCCCGTCTTCGTCGGGATACAGCGGCAGGTAGCGAATGCCGGCTTCGACCAGGTCCTGGAAGAAGTGCGTCCCGAAGGACAGGTCGGGCGTATAGTCGCCGGTCCGCCGGGCGATCTCGATCAGCAGGGCGCTGTTGTTGATGTCCGAATAGGTCACGCGCACGCCGAGCTTGATGTCGCCGCGGCTGCCCCAGCGCCCGGGCCCCATCAGGACGAACTGCCGCTTGGGCAGCACCTTGTTCAGCCGGCCGACGGCCCGCCCCACCGCGACCAGCTCCTCCAAGCTGTCCAGCCGGGCGTACGCCTCCGGATCGACGTACACGATGTGCGTCACCCCGCCGACCTGCCCGTTGGTGACGTGCCGGTGGGCCGTGAACACCAGACGCTCCCGCGGCAGGTCCCGCGGGATCGGTGCCGGCGCCGCGAACTTCGCCCGGCTCTGCGCCCGGCATTGCAGCAGTACCAACTGCCGCCCGTCGTGGGCGAACTCAAGGTCCACCGGGGTGCCCATCTTGTCCTCGAGCAGCTTCAGCATCGCGTGGACCTGCTTGACGAAGGGCGTGCGGGTCAGCAGCCCTTCAAACGTAATCACCAGGTCGTCGTGCTCGAAGTCGATCTGCCCCCGCAGCGGCGCCCGCAGGTGCCCGTCCTTGAACACCGACACGAGGTGCTCGACCCCCGGCAGCTCCGCCCCGTGCTCGCGCAGGAACCTCGCCGCCTCCAGCGTCTCGAACGAGCCCGTCTCCAGGTCCACCACGTCCAGGTAGCGCGGCGAGTAGCGGACCACCTCCTCCGGGGTCGCGTTCACCCGCAGGCCGGGCTGCCCGGGGGCACACAGCGCCGGAAAATCGTCCCCCACGCGGTCCACCGCGCGCGTCCCCAGCCCGGGCACCAGCCGCACCAGACCGTCTTCCCGCCGAATGCGCGGCGACCAGCGGAACTCGTTGCGGCTGAAAGCGACGCCCGCGAAAGCCGGCAGGAAATAGCGTCCGACCCGCGTGCCGACGACCTCCTGAATGAGGACGCCCATGCCCTCCTGGAAATCCAGCAGGTTCCGCTCGGCCCGATACTCGATGGGGTCGGGCCCGAACGTGGACGCATACACTTCCGCGATCGCGTCCGTCAGGGCGTTGAGCCGGTCCTGCTTGCTGCCCTGGTTGGCCAGAAACAGGCTCTTGTACTTGCCGGAGAAGGCGGCCCCGAAGCGGTCCTCGAGCAGGCTCGAACTCCGCACGATCAGCGGCCGGGCGCCCAGGTCGTCCAGCGCCACCATCAGCCCCTTGACGATGTCGGCGGGAAAGTGCGAGTGCTTGAACACCTGGATGATGTCCGGGTATTCTTGCCGGATCTCCTCGATCTCCTTGTACTTGTGCGTCAGCACGTCCTCGAGGTGATTGCTGCGCACAAAGTCGTAAATCCCGTCGGAACTGACGTACCATGTCCGCGGCACCGGCACTTCGCCCAGCCCCACCTCGGCCCCGTGCCGCCGCAGAATCTGTTGCGCCAAGAACAGCCCCGCCCCTTTGCCGCCGATCTTCCCATGCCCCTCGGCGGGATGGATGATCCGCTGCACCAGCTCGTGGAAGTCCTTGATGTCGACGTAGTGCTTCGCCACGTTGACGAACTCGAGCTGGCCGGTCAGGAAGCGGTGGACCAGCGCGACCCGCAACCCCTTCAGCGCCGCCGGCGACAGCTCCACCTCGCCCTGGACCGCGTGCTGGTAGCGGTGCAGCGCGTCGGCGACCTCGCGCAGCGACGTCCGCGTGTTCTCGACCACGTTCACCAGGAACCCGGCCCGGTCCTGCTTCACCCACTTGTGGATGCAGGCCACGATCTCTTCGTCACTGAGGTGGACGGCGGCGATGCGGAACGCCTCGTCCACCAGCGTGTCGCTGACCGACAAGGCCTGCCGACGACCCGGGACGTTGGTCTCCCCCTCCACGTCCGGCACGCCGACCCGGAACTGCTGCAACAAGTCCCGCGCCTCGGCCACGCCGCTCCAGCACAAGTGGTTGATCATCTTGCGCGCCGCCCGCAACGCCAGGTTGCGGTCCGTGCGGCGCAGCAGGTCGAGGATCACCGCCCAGTCGCGGGCCGTCGGCCGGTTCTCCAGCCCGCGGCGGGCCGAACGCCAGTCCTGCATGGCCCCGAGCAGTCGCCGATGCAGCACGCAACTGGCCAGCCGTTCCGCGATCGTGGCGATCAGCTTCTGCTCCTCGTGCAGGAACGGTCCGTCGTCGGCCAGCGGCATCTCCTCCGTGTAGTACACCTCCACCGCGCCCGCCGGCTCCCCTTGCAGGCGAATCTCCGCCCGTTGGACCCACGGGGTGGGCGTGAAGTTCTCCGGTTCATAGGTCGTCCCCTCGAACACGATCCGCGCCCGGCACAGACCCGGATACTGCCAACCCTCCGGAATCGCCGCGCTCACCTTGCGGAACACCTCCTCCAACGGCGTGTCCTTGGCGCTGGTGATCTCTTCGACGGCGTACAGGCAATTCAGTTCCTTGGCCCGTTCCACCAGGTCCTGGACGATGCTCTCCACGGTGTCGTGACACTCGGTCATGGCTACTCGTGCAAGATGACCCCGCGGCCGGCGTGCCCGTCCACCTTGACGCGCAGCGGGGCGGGCGTCCGCACATGGCGCACCAACGCTCCCTCCTCCACCGCGGGCAGCCGGTCCAGCCAGCCCCAATCAATGCCGTGGGGACCGGTGTGGCGCACGGTCAGGTAGGGCACGCGAAAGCTCGTCAGATTATGGAAGAAGTGCGACCCCTGGCTGGGATCGACGTTCATGTCGGGCCGCGTCGCCTCGACGATCACGCGGGCCGCGGAAATCTGCGGCCACGTCACCGGAATGCCCAGCCACGGATCGCTGCTGCCCCAGCGCCCGAAGCCGATCAGGACATAGAAGCAGCCCTCGTCCGCCAGCCGCTGATTGAGCGCCTCGATCTCCGCCGCGACCGCGCGGGTGTGCCGCGCTTCGAAACTCGCCGGCTTGACGTACACCACGTCGCCCAGGTCGTCGAGCAACCGGTGCCCCAGCACGCATTCCGTCGCCACCAGCACACGCGGCCCCGTCAATTCCGCGGCCCCGACCTCCACCGTCTCGTCCGCCACCCGCGTCGGGCGAAGCTGGAGGAAGCCGAACCGGTGCGGCGGCCCCGCTCGTCCCGCGGCCGCGTCGCCGCCCGCCGGCGAATCGCCCGGGTGATCCAGCGTCATCGCGAACTCGATCTCCACGTCCGAACCGACCGCGGTCTTACAGGCGGCCGCTACTTTCTCGATCACGCGGTTGAGCGGCACGTCCTCCAGGTCCAGCAGCGGGGCAAACGTCAGCACGCGCGGGCCGGGCACCCCCGTCCCCAACACCAGCCGGTCGGACTCCGCGCTATAGGTGGAGGCCAACCGCCGCAGCACCCCGTCGTATTCCGCGTCCGCCAGGTTCCCCGGCACGAGATACTCGGCCTCGTTGATGGGGTCGTAGGGCGGCGGCGGCCCCATGTTGACGGCCCAGAACGTGGTCTGGCTGTTCTTCATCAGCTCATGGACCGAGCCGTGCGGCGGGCCGTGCCGCGGGTACGCCGGGCAGTACGACCACGTCATGCCCCCGTCCACGATCGTCTTGCCGAGCCCCAGGGCCAGGTTGACCACGCCGTCCGCGGGCCGCGCCGGCCCCGTCGGATAGAAATTGTAGGTCCGAATGACGCCCGAGACGGTGGGATAGAAGCGGTCCCCGTGCCGTCGCCCCACCACCTCCTGGATGATGACCGCCATCCGTTCGTCGGCCGCCGACTCCCCGATCGCCCGCCGGTAGCTCCGCGCGTCGCGGAAATACGTGGAGGCGTAAACGAACTTGATCGCCTCGACCAGCCGTTGAAAACGCGTGGCCACGTCGGGCTGGTGGTTGGGGATCATCTTCGTCGCGTACGTGCCGGCGAAGGGGTGACTCAGGGCGTCTTCGAGGAGGCTGGAGGAGCGGACCGCCAGCGGCGTCCGCATGTCGGCGATCAGGGCCCGTAGGTCCCCGACGATCCGCACAGGCAGCTCTGCCTTCTGGAACGCGTGCGCGATACGGTCATCCGGGGCCCCGGACGCCACGATCTCGTGCAATTCGTTGCGTTCCATGAACTCCGCGAAGACGTCAGTCGCCACCACCGTCAGACGCGGGATGTTCACTTCCACGTCGGGGATGGCTCCCGGCGGACAGGCTTCCGCCAGGATCCGCTTGATGAACCCCAGCCCCTTGGCCTTGCCCCCGATCGCCCCGTCGCCGATGACCGTGAAGTTCTCATCCGACGTGAGAAACTGGCGGTCGAAAGCGGGGTAGCCGCCCTGGGCTTCGGAATGGGGGGTGGTCATGTCGCCTCCCGCGGCGGCAGCGGCCGGCGTGGCGCGTGCGGCCGCGCACGCGGAAAACCCGCCGGCGCGCGATTCTAGCCCACCCGACCAACCGCGGCCAGCGCGAGCCGCCCGTCGCGGGGGTCACCGCGCCGGACGATAATCGCCGTTGGCCTGGGCGCGGAAGTTCGAATCCGGGCGTGACTGTCTGGCCCGGCGGGTGCTGCAAGAGGTCTGGACGAGGAAGGCCGGCTCGCGGTGCAAGCCCCTGATGCCGGCACCAGTTGACGCCGGCTCAGTCGCCGGGGTCTTGCGCGGGCGGTGGCGTCGGATCGTCGGCCTCGGACAAAGAGGGCCCGTCCGCAGGCGACGGCGCAGCGCCCTCCGTACCCGGGGACGTGGACTCATCCGCCTGCCCGCCTGCTTGTTCCACGTCGCGCTCTTCCTGCTCGCCGGCGACCCGCGCCACGGCCACCACCTGGTCGCCTTCTTCCAGCCGGATGAGCCGCACCCCCTGCGTCGCCCGGCCGATGTCCCGCAGCTCATCCAGCGGCATGCGCATCAGGTTACCGCCGGCGGTAATGAGAATCAGCGAGTCGTCGTCGGTGATGGCCCGCAACGCCACCACCGGCCCGTTCCGCTCACTCAGGCGGATGTTGATGACCCCCTTGCCGCCGCGCCGCGTCAGCCGGTATTCCTCCACCGGCGTGCGTTTGCCGAAGCCGTTTTCGCAGACGGTCAGCAGGCTCATGCCGGGCTCGGTGACGACCATGTCGATGACGCGGTCGTCGCGGCCGAGCGTGATGCCGCGGACGCCGCGCGCCCCGCGCCCCATCGCGCGGACGTCCGCTTCCTGGAAGCGGCAGGCCATGCCCAGCCGCGTGCCGAGGATGATCTCGTTCTCGCCGCTGGTCAGCGAGACCTTCACCAACGAATCGTCGGGATCGAGCGTGATCGCCTGGATGCCGCTGGGACGCGGGTTGGCGAACGCGGTCAGCGGGGTCTTCTTCACGACCCCCTTCTCGGTGGCGAAAAAGACGAACTGCTCCTCGAAGGCCTGCACGGCGAGCACCGCCATGTGCCGCTCGTTCGGCTGCATCGTCAGCGTGTTGGCCAGCGACCGGCCGCGGCTGGTGCGGGCCATGCTCGGGATGTCGTACACGCGCAGCCAGTACACCCGTCCGCGGTTGGTGAAGATCAGGAGGTAGTCGTGCGTCGAGCAGACGCGCATCTGCTCGATGAAATCGCCGTCCTTCGTTTCCGTCCCGCGCACCCCCTTGCCCCCGCGGCCCTGCTCGCGGTACGTGTCGATCGGCACGCGCTTGATGTAGCCCTCGTGGGAGATGGTCACCACCACGTCTTCCCGCGCGACCAGTTGCTCCATCGCCAGCGTGCCCACCGGCCCGCTGATCTGCGTCCGCCGCGGCTGCCCGTACTTGGCCTTCAGCTCGCGCAGGTCCTCGGCGATGATGTCCAGCACCCGCCGCGGATCGCTGAGAACCAGCTCGTAATCGGCCATCTGCTCCACGAGTCGCGTGTACTCCGCCGCAAGCTGCTCGATCTCCAGCCCGGTCAGCCGCCGCAGCGGCATCGCCAGGATCGCGTCCGCCTGGGTGGCGGTCAGGTGCTGGTCGGCGGCGACGGCCCGCGTAGCGAACGCCTCCGGCAACAACCGCCGGACCGTCGCGGCCTCATTCAGCCGCAGGGCCCGCGCCATCAGGGCCGCCCGCGCCGCGTCCACGTCCCGCGCTTCGCGGATCAGGCGGATGATCGCGTCGATGTCGGCCACCGCGAGGATCAACCCCTCCAGCACGTGCGCCCGCTGCCGGGCCTTGCGGAGCAGGAAGCCGGTCCGCCGCCGGATCACCTCGACGCGGTGCTGCACGTACTGCTCGATGAGCTGCTTGAGATTGAGCGTGCGCGGGACGCGGTTGACCAGCACGATGTGCAGGGCGTGGATGGCGCTTTGCAGCGGGGTATAGCGCCAGAGCTGGTTCATCACCACCTGGGCGTTGGCATCTTTCTTCAGGACGATCACCAGCCGCACCATCCGCTCGCGGCCGGACTCGTCCCGCACGTCGTCCACGCCCTTGATGGTGCCGCTCTGGATCGCGTCCAGCAGCCGTTCCTTGATCGTCGGCAGCAGCACGCCGTAGGGGATTTCGTCCACGACGATGTGGACGCGGCCGGACTTCGTGTCCTCCAGGTGCATCCGCCCGCGCACGACGAGGGCCCCGCGGCCGGTCTCGTACGCCTCGCGAATCCCGTCACTGCCGCAGATCACGCCGCCGGTCGGGAAATCCGGCCCGGGCACGTGCCGCAGCAACTCAGGGACCGTGATTTCGGGGTTGTCCATCGCGGCGATGATGGCGTCGCACATCTCGCCCAGATTGTGCGGCAGCAGCCGCGTGGCCATCCCGACCGCGATGCCCTCGGACCCGTTGACCAGCAGGTTCGGAAACCGCGCCGGCAGCACGACGGGCTCCTGGCGCGTCCCGTCGTAGTTGTCCTCGAAGTCCACCGTCTCCTGTTCGAGGTCCGCCAGCATCTCCTCCGCCGGCCCCGCCAGGCGCGCCTCGGTGTAGCGCATGGCCGCGGGCGGATCGCCGTCGATGCTGCCGAAGTTGCCCTGCGGGTCGACCAGGAGGTGCCGCATGTTCCATTCCTGGCCCAGGCGCACCAGCGTCGGGTAGATGACGCCCTCCCCGTGCGGGTGGTAGTTGCCGCTCGTGTCGCCGCAAATCTTGGCACATTTGCGGTGCTTGGCCCGCGGGGAGAGATTCAGGTCGTGCATCGCCACCAGAATGCGCCGCTGCGAAGGCTTCAGACCGTCGCGCACATCCGGCAACGCCCGCGCCATGATCACGCTCATGGCGTAGGTGAGGTACGACTCCTGCATCTCCTGGGAGATCGGCGTCGGGACGCACGTTCCGCCCGCAATCTGCGTGTCGGTCATGAAGGCTCCATCGGTCAGCCGCGCCGAGCCCCCCGGCACGTCCTCGCGGGATGGCACGGGTCCGCTGGTTGACGACAAGGGCGGATTATACCGGCTGCCCGGCGGCGTGGCAGCCGGTGGTGGGCCGCCGGCAGCGGCACGCAGAGGCGCGGGGCGGACGGAAGCCGACGGCGAAGGTCGGCAAATCGCCCGGGAGCGAGCGTTATCGCGTTGACAGGAGCGCGGGCTGACCCTATACTTTCCAGTTCGCTGCGGCGACGCTGCGATGTCATTGTGGCATAAGCACTTGTAGCCGTGCGGGCCGCGGCACCACTCAGCACACGGGTACGACAGCGTGGCCAAGAAATCCGCTGCCAAGGCGACCAGGCGAAAGACGACCAAGAAGAAGGCCGCCCGCTCGGCCGCGGCCCGGAAGGCCCCCGCGAAGCAAGGGGCCGCGGCGCGCAAGCCCGGAGCCGACCATTCGCCGGCCAAGGGCCGCGCTCGTCGGTCTGCCCCGGCCACAAAGGCCGGAAGCGGTTCCGCCCGGGCCACCAAGGTAGCCGCGGCCAAACCCCGCGCCGCCGTCGCCGTGGCGCCTCCTGCCGAGGTCGCGGTCGAGCGCGAAACGCCCCTTACTCCCCAGGAGATCGAGCAGTTCCGCCTCATGTTGCTCCAGAAGCGGGCGGAGATTCTCGGCGACGTGTCCACACTGCGCAACGAGGCCCTGAACAAGGACCGGCGGGACGCCGCCGGCGACCTCTCCAGCATGCCGATCCACATGGCCGATCTCGGCACGGACAATTTCGAGCTCGAATTCACGCTGGGCCTGATCGAGGGGGAGCGGACGATCCTGAAGGAAATCGACGAAGCGCTTGAACGCATCCGTAAGAACACTTACGGCGTCTGTCTGGCGACCGGCAAGCCCATTGGCAAGGCCCGCCTGAAGGCCAAACCGTGGGCCAAATACTGCTACGAGTACACTCTGGCCCAGGAACAGGGCCAGACCCGCAGGTTCTAGCCCGGTGACCGCCTCCCCCTCGCCTCCATCCAGTGTGTCGGCCCCTTCCAGCGGCCCGGCCGAACTCGCCACCCCCGCGATGTCCGCTCCCGCGATCGGCCGTCCGGCCCTTCGCTCCGTCGCGGCCCACGCGCGGCTCTGGACCGTCGCCGTGCTGGGCCTGGCCCTGGACCTGTGGTCAAAAGACTGGGCATTTCGGACCCTCGCGCAGGGCGGCCATCGGCCCCTGGTGCCCTATCTCCTCGAGTTCCACACTACGTTGAATCCCGGGGCCCTGTTCGGCTTCGGGGCCGGGCACACGGAAGTCTTCCTCATCGCCTCTTTGCTGGCCCTCGGCCTGGTCCTCTGGATGTTCAGTCACAGTCCCGCCAAGTCGTGGCTCACCCACCTGGCGCTCGCCGCGCTGTTGGCCGGGGCCCTGGGAAACATGTACGACCGGGCCTTCGTAAGCCTCGTTGAGGTCCCGGTGCCAACTTCCACGGCGGTCGCGCGGCGCTGTTATGTGCTGGAGCTTGATCCTGACACAAATCGCCATGTGCTCCGCGAGTACCCCGTGCTGGCCGGTCGGCCGGGCCACGTGATTCCGCTGGCCGAGGGCCAACCGC
>CAYWYJ010000011.1:0-22828 GCA_964462635.1 uncultured Planctomycetales bacterium | reverse complement strand
CCCGTGCTGGCCGGTCGGCCGGGCCACGTGATTCCGCTGGCCGAGGGCCAACCGCCGCCGCGCCCCCGCGGCTACGTCCGCGACTTCATCAAGATCCCCACCACGCTCCCGCGTTGGAACTGGATCACCCCGAAGTGGCGCGGCCGCGAGCTGTGGCCCTGGGTCTTCAACGTTGCCGACATGCTGCTGGTCGGCGGCGTCGCCGTCCTCTCACTTCAACTCCTGCGGCAGCGGGAACGCGCCAAGCCGGCGAGCTCGAGTGCCGCGGCCCTGCCGCCCGCCCCCACCGCCGGAAACGGCTGAGCATTCCCCGCCCCACGCGGTCACCAGCGCAGCAAGGCCGCCTTCGCGGCGCCCGGCTTCTGCGGCGGGCCATAGGGGGCCGCATGGGAGACTACGGGCTCGTCAGCAACGCCACGAAGGGGTTGATATCGCCGAAGTCCAGGCGCCCGTCGGCGTTGATGTCGCGGTTCTCGAACGGGCACTGCGGATACTGGAGCTCGTAACTGCCCGGGTCGGTCAACGCGAGCACGAACGGGTTGATGTCGCCGAAGTCCACGTGCCCGTCGCAGTTCACGTCGCCGACCAGCACCTGCACCGGTACCGTCGCCCACACTTCGATGTCATCGAGGTTCCAGCCGCAGTACGTCCAGCTCGTGTCCGTCGGGCCCATCGTCCAGCGCAGGTACACCGTCGGCTGATTGCTGGCGTACGCGGAGAGGTCGAACTGCTGCAAGACCCACGCGCGGTCCGCCAGTTCGCTGTCCGGGTTCTCCCAAATCTTCGTCCACGTCGTACCATTCGTGCTGATGCGGACGTACGCGTGATCGTAGTTGGACCGCTCGACGCCCAGCCACCGCCAGAATCGCAGGCTCACCTCCGTCATCCCGGTGAAATCCAGCGCCGGCGTTGTCAGGTGGTACTCTGGCATGTTGTTGGTGTAGTCCCCGGCCAGGTTGTAGCCGTACACGTTCGTGCCCGTGTAGCCGGCCGTCGGGTCCGGACCGCCGTAGGACCCGCCGCCGCCGGTCGGCCGCCCGAAGGCCCACTGGCCCTGGGTCGTCCACCCCGGGTTGACGTCCATCGGGAAGCTATACACGGCCTGCGGACCCCGCCGCGTGCGGAAGACGTGGCAACGACCGCCGTTGTCGTCGAGCGTCTTGTTGCCGACGGCGTCCTCGGCCTCCACCGCGAAGTAGTAAAGCGTGTACTGCGTCAGACCGCTGAGCGGCACGACGGGCGACATCGCAAACGTCGTCGCGGACGCCGTCTGGTTGAGCTGCCCGCAGCTCAACCCGTAGTACACCTTCGCCTTCACCGGCTCATTCGCGCCAAACCCGATCTTCGCGCCGGACGAGGTAATGTCGCTGACGGTCACCCCGGCGATCGTCGGCGGCAGGCAATCCACGCCCGCGTTCGCCGTGACGATCACGTTGTGCCCGCCCTGGCCGTTGTCGGCATCGATGTACGTCACGGTGACCACGTCGCCGTGATTCACCCACAGCACCCCGGGGGCGTTGATATTGCTCAGCGGAAACGTGCCCGCGAACTCGGCCGAATCCGGGTCGGTCTCGGTCAACACGACGTGCTCAACACCCGTCTCCGACGTGGAGTCGATGGCCAGAACGACCTGTTCGATCACGGCCGGGTTGGTATTCAGGCCGCAATCGTTGACCAGGATGTTCACGACGCCTTCGCAGGCGTACGCGCCCGCGTTGAGCACCACCGTGCCCGCATCCGAGCACCGCTTGGACGCATTGAACGCGTTGATGACGCCGTACCCGCGAACATACAGCGGATCGTACGTCTGGTGCGACACGTAGTAGTCCGCCGTCTCGAACAGGTTCTTCCGCATCTGGTCCACCGTCCAGTACGGCTTGGCCTGGATCAGGCACGCGACGGCGCACGCCAGGACCGGCGTCGACAACGACGTGCCGCTGGCCGTCGTGTAGCTCGTATCGCTGCTGGGCGACAGCGTCGCCGTGCTCACGCCCCGGGCCAGCGCCTCGGGCTTCACGCGGCCGTCGGCCGTCGGTCCGTCGGAACTGAACGAGGCGATGCTGCCGGAGCTGTCGACGGCCCCGCACGTGATCCCCTTGAACGCATCCGCCGGCGCGATCAGGTGCGACGTGGCCGGGTTCGTGTCGTTGCCCTCGTTGCCCGCCGCGTTGCAGTGATGGATGCCCTTGGACGTTGAGATGTTGACGCCGATCGTCGTCACGGCGGTCAGCCCGTTGAGCTGCGCCTGCGTGTACCAGTCAATGTAGCCCAGCGACGCCGTGCTCATGTCGCCGCCGTGCAGGTCAATAAACTCCAGCCCGGCGACGAAGTTGTCCTCCTCGGCGGGATACTCGCCGGCGGTGTCCTCGGTCTTGCAGAGGATGAACGCCGCATCGAACGCCCCGCCGACGAGCTTGGTCGGCTTATACGCCCCGATAGTGCCCAGGATCATCGTGCCGTGCTCGTGCTGGCTGCTCGGGTCGCCGGATTGGGGGGCCGTGTTCGGATCGTTGTTGACGAAATCCCACTCGGCAATCACCTGCACCGGGTGGCCGGGCGTGTTGAACGCCTCGTGGCTGCGCTTGAACCCCGTGTCGAGAATGCCGACGATGACGCCGGCGGCGGTGTAGCCCGCGTTGTGTAGCGCGATCAGATTGATCTGGGTGAGCTGCGCGGTGGCATTGCCATAGTCGAGCAGGTCCGGGCCGCCGCCCGCCGGCGCGGTCCCGACCTCCTGCACATCCACAGGCGCCACGCGCCGACTGCGGGCCACCGGCTCTAGCCGATCGACGAATGGCAGCGCGGCGATCTGCTCCGCCTGTTCCCGCGTCGCGTACACGCTGATCGCGTTCAGCCACCGGCTGGCAACGTGCAGCCGGGCGCCCGTGGCGGTCACGGCGTCGCTGTACGTCGGCCACACGGGCAAGTCGGTCGCGTCGAAGTGCGGTCCGCCCTGGGCCGCGTGGGCCCCGCGCAACATCCGCCGCTGAGCGCAGCGCGGACTGAAGTTATCGGCCACGCGACTCAGCGCGACCTCAAGCTCACGGACCGAGCCGAACCCCTTGTCGGTGAAGAACACCCACGTCTTGGCCGGTCCCGACTCGTTGGCCAGCCGCTCCAGGAGAAGCGGGTGGAGCTTGGCCGCGGGAGCGGCCGTGCTCGGGGCTTGCAGGGCGGACCAGCCCAGCTCGGCGGGGACGTCGACCTGGGCCCGCGCCACGCCGGTGGCCCCGAAGGCCAGCACACTGAGCAGCAGGATCACGACGAAGGAGCGACAGACCGCGGCGGCAGTTGACATGACTTTCCTCTCGCTCTGAAGGGCAGAACCTTAAGCGGCCGGCTTGAGGGATCTGTGAAATCCAGCGCACTCACCACACGGTGGGCCGGGCAGCCGGTCGGCTGCGGGTCTCCAACTCCCATCATATCGAGACGACCCGGGCCGGAGCAACCAAATCGCGTCACCACGACCGGCCGCCCCGCAGCTAAGAGTGCCTATCAGAACCCCGCACGCCAGTGCGGGGGCCCCGCGCCCCACCACTTGCGTGGTGGGTTCTGTTAGGAGCTGTAAGGATTCGTCAACAACCGCACGAACGGGTTGATGTCGCCGAAGTCCACCCGCCCGTCCTGGTTCACGTCCGCCAGGCTGCGATCGCAGTCCGGATAGGCCGCGGCGTACCCCGCCGGGTTCGACAGGGCGAGCACGAAGGGGTTGATATCGCCGAAATCAACGGCGCCGTCACAAGTCAGGTCGCCCAGGAGCCGGCGCGTCGTGGTCACGACCGCGAAGGCCCGCGTGCCGCCGTCGCGCTCGGCCCGCGCGCTGACTACAGCCTGATCCACGTTGGCCCCCGGACCGCCCGGAATCTCGATCGTTACGCGAATCGTCGTCGTCGCGCCCGGCTGAATGAGCCCCGTCTGAGTCGGCGCGACGCTCGTGTTCCACTGCTGATCCTCGGCAAAGAGGGCGAAGCGATCGGCGACAACTCCCGTGTTCTTCAACGTCAAGTCGACGCCCACCGGCTGCCCCGCCGGCCCGATCAACGCCACCTGCGCCGGCGTCAGCTTCAGACCGGCCTCCACGCGGCTGTTGTCGAACGCCGGATCGGCCAGGAACTCCGGACCCCACACGTGCCGCCATACGGTCTGGTCATTCTTGAGGTAGAGGTTGAAGAACGCCGTGAGGACCCGCCGGGTCAGCGCCAATTGCACCGGACGCGAGATCGAGCCCGAATCGCAGAACAAATAGTCCTGGTCAATGAACCCGCAATGGTAGCCGCCCAGGATGATCGGGAGCTGCCGCGGCGGCCGCGCGTTGTTGTACATCAGTTGGCCGTTGCTACCGGGGGGAACGATCGAGTCCTCGCCGCCGGCAAGGAGACTCACCGGCACCGCAATGCTCGTCATCGCGCTGATCGCGGACGGGTTGGTCTCCGCCGCCGCGAGATTCGCCAGGGCCTTGACCCGCGCGTCGGCGGCCGTGGCCAAGATGCTTGCCCCCCCGCCCATCGAGTGGCCGGACATCCCCAAGCGATCGACGGCGACCTGTTGGAAAAGCCAGGACGCGGGGTTGGCGTGCTCACTTTCCAGGTAGGTCAGGCAGTGCCGCATGTCCGCCGCGAACGCGGAATGACTGGGGAACAGCCCGCCCTGTGACCGCGAGGCGATGACGAAGTAGCCCCAGGTGGCCAAGTGCGAAAGCGTGGACTGATACTGCTCGACCGCCTGAAGAAACCCGTGTCCGAACGAAATCGCGGGATATGGTGCCGCGCTTGGGTCGTAAGGGCCGCCCGACCCCGGCATCGTCGCCGGGTAGTACAGCACCGCCTTGAATGTGGAGTTGTCCGGCCGCCGAACGGTGACTTCGGCCCACGCCGCCTGGTGCGGCCCCGGCTGCGACAGGTCTCCCCCGTCCGGCCCAGCGAACTCCGCGCCCAAGGCCGGTAGCCCCAGAAACACCACGGCGCCAAGCGCAACAATCAGGGTCCGCACTGAAGCAGTCATGTTGATTCTCGCCACCGGTGCTGAGTGGGCACAGCCGCCGGTCTCGCGTGAGCCCCAGGCCGCTCATCGTGATTATAACATGTGCGGTGAAGACGCTGGCTGCGCCCCGCGCCCCCAACCGACTGGCAGCACTGAATCAGCGTGCGCGAAGCGGCAAGGCTCCGCCTTGCCGCGGTCGCAAGGCAGAGCCTTGCGGTACGGTTGGCGCGACATTGCGCACGCTGATATCGCCTGGCCGCCAAGCCAGCGCCGGTGGTCCTCTTTCGCCACTCAGGCGCGCGACCCCGCGTGTACGGCACGCCGGATGGCTTCGAGCAAGGCGCGGCGGTCGATCGGCTTCGGGGTGAAGTCGTCGCAGCCCGCGGCCAGGCATTTCTCGCGGTCCCCCTGCATCGTGTGGGCCGTCAACGCGATGATGGGGCCGTCGTAGCCGGCGGCCCGCAGCCGCCGCGTCGCCTCGTACCCGTCCATCACGGGCATCTGCATGTCCATCAAGATGAGATCGAAGCGATGGCCCTCGGCCCGCGCGGCCAGGGCCAGCTCCACGGCGACCTGGCCGTTCTCGGCCGTCACCACCGTCGCCCCAGCCTTCTTCAACAGGAACGACAACAAACGCTGGTTGTCCAGCCCGTCCTCCACCAGCAGGACCCGCGCATTCAGCGGCTGCGACGACGGGGGGGATTCGTCCGCAGCCGACGTAACGCCGGCGTCCAGGGGCTTGTACTCGACGCGCGGCACCCCCTCCAGCGGGCCCGTGGGGACCTCCACCGTGAAGGTGCTGCCTTGCCCCGGCGTGCTCTCGACCGCGATCGTGCCCCCCAGGGCCTCGATCAACCGCTTGGATATCGCCAGCCCCAGCCCCGTACCGCCGTACTTCCGCGTCGTCGAACTGTCCGCTTGTGAGAAAGGCACGAACAGTCGGGCCGTTTGTTCCGGACCAATCCCGATGCCCGTGTCGCTCACGCGGAACCGCAGCCGCGGGTCGGCGGCGGCGGCCGGCGGCTCGACCAGGGCCAGTGACAGACGCACGTGACCGGCGGACGTGAACTTGACGGCGTTGCCCACGAGGTTGACGAGAATCTGCCGCAGCCGCGTCGGGTCCGACCGGATGGCCTCCGGCACCGGCCCGTCGACCTCGACGACGAACCCCAGCTTCTTCTCGGCGGCGCGGGCCGCCATCAGCCCCCGAACCTCATGGAGTATCTCCAGCGGCGAACACGGGATGCGCTCGACCTCCAGGCCCCCCGATTCGATCTTCGACAGGTCCAGGATGTCGTTGATAATCTCCAGCAGGTAGCGCCCATTGCTGCGAATCGTCTCCACGTACTGCCCGTTGCGCTCCCGCAATTCGCAACCGCCGTAGCCGGCGCATTGCGTGCAGCACAGCACCTCCTCCGCCAGCAACTCGGCAAACCCGATGATCGTGGTCATTGGTGTGCGAATCTCGTGGCTCATGTTCGCCAGGAACTCGCTCTTGGCCTGGTTCGCCGCCTCGGCTTGCCGCATGGCCCCCTCCAGTTCCTGGAACGCGGCCTCCAGTTGCACCGACACCCGCCGCTCCCGCCGCAACGATTCCTCCATGATCGCGTTGCTCTCCCGCAGGCGCTGGTCGGCCCGTCGGCGTCCCACGAAGGCCCCGACCAGGCCGGCCGCGGTCTGCAACAGCCGCACTTCCTCCTGGTCCCACACCCGCTCCCGCAGGTCGTCAAACCCCAGGAATCCCTGCCATTGACCGTCAATCGCGATGGGCAACAGCAGCACCGAGCGCACGCCGTGCCGCTCCAGGACGTCACGCTGCTCCAGCGGGAGTTCGCGAACCGGGCCGCAGATCGGCTCGCCGGCGGCCAGTCGCGTGGCCCAGCCCCCCAGACCTTCCCGGTACCGCAGCGGGCTGCTCAACCATCCCGGGTTGCCGGTCCCCGCTTCGTCCCGCACACTGAGGGCCTGCACCCCCAACCCCCCGGCGCTGCTCTCGAAGTTCTCCGCCACGCAGGCGCGGGTCGCCCCGGCCGCGGCCCGCAAATGATCCAGGGCCTGCGCCAGGGCCGATTGAAACGGAGCATCACTGAGCAGCACCTGCGAGCACTCCGCCAGTGCCTGCTCATACCGTCGGTGCCGCAGCAGCGCCTGCTCCCCGAGCTTGCGCTCCGTCACGTCCCGCAGGATGCCGACCGCGGCCCAACCCGCCGGCGTCGGCACCGCCGAAACAGACAGCTCGATCGGAAACTCCTGCCCTCCCTTGCGGATGGCGGTCAGCTCCAAGGTCCGGCCGATCGCCGGTCCCGTTCCCGCCTGACGAAAACGCGGGAAGGCCTGCCGGTACGCCTCGTGGAACTGCGGCGGCGCCAACAACTCATGGGCGTCACGGCCCAGGACCTCGTCCGAGGTGTAGCCGAACACGGTCTCGGCGGCGGGGTTCCAGTGGCGTATCCGGCCGTCGGGATCAATAAGGATGATCGCATCGTGGGCGGCGGTGGCGATGGTGCGGAATCGCTCCTCGCTCTCCCGCAGGGCCTGCTCCATCTGCTTGCGCTGCGTGATGTCCTCGACGAAACCGTGTAGGAACGCGACCTCCCCCCGACGGTCGCGAATGGCCTGCATCTTCATCGCCCCCATGAACTCGCCGCCGTCCCGCCGCCGGAAGCGGGCTTCGACCGCGACCACACCCGGCTGGGCCAACGCTTGGGCCACCACTTTCGCCCGGTCGGCGGGATCGGCCCAGACCTGCGCGGCCAGGTTGGTGACTTCCGCCACCGCGCGCTCGGGCGAGTCGAAGCCGAACATCCGCGCGCACGCCGCGTTACACCGCAGCAACCGCCCATCCGGCGTCGTCTCAAAGATGCCCAGCGCCGCCTTTTCGAAGACGGTGCGGTAGCGGCGTTCACTCTGACGCAGCGCGAGTTCGACGGCGGCGTGCTCGCGGACACGCCGGCGCAAGTGCCAGGCCCACAGCCCGATACCCGAAACCCCCGCCCCCCACAGAATCACGCGCCCGATGAAGCTGGCCAGGGCTGGACGGTCCAGGGCCTCCCCCAAGTCCCTGAGGTCCTGCGTGTCGTGCTCGCCGGCGGTATTCCATACCGTCAGCACTTCCCGCTGCTGCACGCGCCGCTGCCACTCGATCCAGGCCAGCGACAGGGCCGTTACCGCGGTCCATAGCCCGGCCAGAACCAGGATGAAGCGGCGCAGCCGCAAGGGTCGCTCAATCGTCGCCGGCGCGCGGGCCACCCGGTCCTCCTGAGCACGGGGCCACGAGCGCGGACCAGGATGACACCCCGGGCCCGATCGTGTGCCCCTCATCTTGTTGATCGTCCCGGGCAAATCCCCGCATCAGCGAAACCGGGCCCAAGACCGCGGGGCTTGGCCGATCCGCGGCCCCGAGCGTATCTTATCGGGCGGTGTGGTGCGTGGGCGGCCGCGCAGGAACTTCCCTATGCAGATTGAAACGAGCTACGACCAAGCCCTGGCCCGCAAGTACCCCGAGTCCATCGCCATCGCCATCGTCGTGGACCCCCAGGGCAAACCCAACCCCATTACGCTCGGCTGGGTGATGAACACCTCCATCGCCCCGCCGATGATCGCCATCTCCATCGGCCGGACGCGCTACTCCCTCGAAGCCATCCGCCATTCGCGGCAGTTCGTCGTCGCGTTCCCCTCGTCGCAAATGGCCGGCGATGCCCGGTTCCACGGGAGCAAGTCCGGACGGAACATCGACAAGCTCGCCCGCTGCGGCACCAGGACCCAACCGGCGAAGGCGGTCCGTGGCGTTCTGCTGGCCGACGCCGTGGCGAACTTCGAGTGCGAGCTGGAATCGGAACTCATCACCGGCGACCACGTCGTCTTCGTGGGCCGTGTCGTGGCCAGCCACGTGAACGCAGACCCCGCCCTCCGCCGCCTCTACAGCCTGGGCAACGACCAGATGGGCGGCGTCGTGCCCGGCTGAGAGCGCCGGACCGAACCGGGCCGCGACCGTGAGCGGGGCAGTGCGGGCGTCTCGCCCGCCGATCCGAGCCGCGACCGTGAGGGAGCGGGAGACACCGATCGTGTGCCACCGCTCTTGAGCAGTGGTCGGCGCCCGTCGAACCCGTGCGGGCGCTGTGGCGCCCGCCGTCAAGGGGCTCCGCGCCGGTCGACCCGCCCCGGCCATTGGCCGGTGCCACACAGGCTGTCGCCGACCAGTCCGGCAGCCGAGCCCCAAGCGCCTGCGCGGGGTCCGCGCAGCGCGTCGCCGGCGGCCAGAGTGCCAGCGCCGGCGCCGAGCCGGCGGCGGCCGCGCCACCCACCTCGGGCCTCGTCAGACGGCCGGCTATTCCGCCGGGGCCGCGCCCCCGCGCTCACCGATCGCCGCTGATCCGGACCCCGCGGTGACGTGGGCCTCAGCTTCCGCGCAACACCTCGCGGGCGATGACGTGCCGCTGGATCTCGCTGGTCCCCTCGTAGATGCTCGTGATCCGCGCGTCCCGGTAAAGCTGCTCCACCCGACACTCGTGGACGAAGCCCGAGCCGCCGTGGACCTGCACCGCGCGGTAGGCGATGCGATTGGCCGCCTCGCTGGCGAAGAGCTTGGCCATCGACGCCTCGCGCGTGTAGGACCGGCGCTCGTCTTTCAACGCCGCCGCCCGATCAATCAGGAGCTGCGAAGCATCCAGCTCGGTCTGGCTGTCGGCGATCATCCACTGAATCGCCTGGAAGTCGGCGATGGGCCGGTCGAACTGCCGGCGCTCCTTGGCGTAGCTCACCATTAGATCGACGCACGCCTGGGCGATGCCGACCGCCTGCGACGCGATCCCGATCCGGCCGCCGTCCAACGCCGACAGCGCGACCTTCAGCCCGTCGCCCGGCCGGCCGAGCAGGTTCTCGGCGGGGACGAACGCGCCGTCGAGGATCATCTCCCCGGTTTCCGAGCCGCGGATGCCCATCTTGCCGTGAATCGGCCGGCGTTCGACCCCCGGTTGCTCGGCGTCCAGCAGCACCATGCTGAGGTCTTTGTTGTTCCCGGCCCGCCCCGTGCGGGCCAGCACGCTGAACCAGCGCCCCGTAAGCCCGTTCGTCACCCAGAACTTGCTGCCAGACAGCTTCCATCCCCCCGGCACCGTGTCGGCCCGGGTCTTGGCCCCGCTGGGGTCCGAGCCGGCGTCGGCCTCGCTGATGGCGAAGGCCGAGAGGTTGCCCGGCGTGGCCAGTTGCATTAGCAGCCGCTCACGGGCCCCCTCCTGGGCGAACAGGCGGATCGCTTCGCACACCATATTGTGAACGCTGACCGTGACGGCCACGGACGGCGAGGCATACGCCAGCTCGCGGATGATGTGGGCGTACGGCAGCATCGGGCACTCGAGTCCGCCCTGGTTCTCCGGCACCCGCAGCGCCATCAGCCCCATCTCGTAGAGATGCATCAGGCGCTGACAGCAGGAGGACTCCTCCCGGTCCCACTGGCGGTCAAGCTCCAGCAGCTCCCCGCGGGCGTAGTCGCGCACACCCTCGATCAGCAGGCGATGGTCGTCGGAGATCGTCGTGTTCATGGCGGCCCGCCGTTGCCGGTTCCTTATTCCAAATGGGTCCACGCGGTGGACCCTCGCGGCCCATCCTAGCACAATACCCCCGACCTGTCGCGTTCGCCGCGCCCCCGTCCCCGGGGGCCGCCGGAGGTCCAGACCATGACTCACGCCGATCGCTTCCAAGTCGCCACCCAGGGGCAGACGCACGTTGTGGACATCACGGCCGACGTCCAGCGCGTCGTGCAACAGTCGAAGGTCCGCGAGGGAGTACTGGTCGTCTTCGTCGTCGGCTCCACGGCGGGGATCACGACGACCGAAGCCGAGCCGGGAATGCTGACGCACGATCTGGCGGCATTCTTCGAGCGGATCGCGCCGCGCGACCAGTACTACAAGCACGAAGAGACCTGGCACGACGACAACGGGCACGCCCACGTGCGGGCGTCGGCCCTCGGTCCGTCGATCACGGTACCCGTGGTCGAGGGCCGGATGACACTGGGCACCTGGCAGCAGATTGTCCTGATCGATTTCGACACCCGCCCGCGACGACGCGACGTGGTGGTCCAGATCGTCGGCCAGTAGCTGGGCCCCGCCGCCGCCTCACGCCGCCCGGGCGACCCGGAACAGCACCTCCACCGACCACAGCACCTGGTCGCGCGGTACCCGCTCCGTCTCGCCATCGGCCAGGCGTCCCAGGTGGATCGTGCCATCATCCGCGCCCAGCCAAATACGGCAGCGCACCGCCGGCTCCGCCGCCAGTCGGCACAACGCCGGCTGCCCCACCTTCGGCTCCACACCGGGGGCGACGAGGACCGCATCCCCCTCCGTGAGCATCGGTTGCATCAGGTCATCGGTGACGGCCACGCCGAATGCCTCGGGGAACACGCGCGTGACCTCCGCGCTGTGGACGCAACGGCGGCGGCGACCGCCTTCCTCGACCAACGTCAGGATCTCGGCCGCGCGGGCCGCTCGCGGGTCGTACTGCATGGCCGGCTCGACCAGCCGGGCGGGGTCGCGTTGCACCGGCCCGGACGGATCGGCGAAACGCGCCAGGTCAAAGCCACGGGGCGGCCCCTCCGGCAGCGTCGCGGGCAGATCCTCCGGTTCCAATATCGGAATGAGGTGGGCCGGGTCAGGCCCTGGCAGCGCCGCCACTTCCGCCCGCTCCCGGGGACCGCACGCCAGCAGATTCACGAACGCTTCGAGCGGGGCCGCGAACTCGGGCCGCTCATCCAACAGCCGCGCCAGCCGCGCCAGCAATTCCTGGTGCCGCGCCCGCGTCCCGGTGATGACGACCGCCCCCCGGCCCGCCACGCCCGTCAGCAACCACTGCAAGTCCTCGCCCGTGACCTCGCACAGGCGGACCATGATCTCCCCCGGCGGCACGACGCCGCGCTCGTAGCGCAGGTATTCGGCCGGCGAGATGCCGAGTTTCTGGGCCAGTTGCTCCGGTCCGCGCGGGCCGAAATGCCGACGCCGCAGGTCTTTGATCCGCTGCGCGAGGGCTTGTTCGGGGGTGGTCACGCTCGCCAATCCTCGTCGGCCTCAACCCCACTCGTTGAGGATCGCCCTATGCTAACGTGGGGCCGGTGTGGGCCCAAACGCCGGGCCCACATTTTCCGCGTCAGCGCGCGGGCCCGCCGACCGGCTGAAACACGATTTCGATCTGCCCCGGCGTCACGCGGCACGTCGAGACCCGATAATGTCGATGGCCGTTCGGCCATACCAACGCATTGGACCGTGCTGCACGGTCCCCGGCGACACGCACGCCGGCCTCCCCAAGCGGGGCCGACCGCACCACGCCCGACAGGACCCACGCCACCGGAACGGGGATGACGCCCACCCGGACGCCGGTGCATCGCACGGCCAGCTCGTCCGCGGACACCTCCAGGCGGGCGAAGCAGGTGACCACGGCCGACCAGGCCCCGCTGTCGATCGTGACGGCCACACGGACGGCGTCGTCCAGCAGTGTCACCTGGGGGCGCCGCAGCCCCGCGCGCTGCCACGGAGCGTCGGGCCCGATCTCCGTCCAACCCGCCAGCCACCGGTTGATCTGCTCCTCGGTGAGCCGCACGGAGACTTCGCGGCCGGCGTTCAGCCCCGCGCTGATCGACTCCTGGAGCTCGGCCAGCGCCGCCTTGTCGTCGCGCAGACGCCCCGCATCCACGGAGGCCGGGCGATACGCGGCCGGACGACACGTCATCCCCAACCCCAACGCGGCCAGACCAACGACCACCACGCACCCCAACGCGACCGCCCACCAGCGGACGCGCCGGCCACGGGGCACATCCAAGCGGCCTGGGTCATGAGGAGACATTGAGCCTTTGGCGGACGACGGGCACTCGGTCAGTCAGCAATCCACGGAACGACAACCCGAGAACGAAGACTGTGAAGTGACAAACGCCCCTCGCCACGATCCTCAACCCCGTTCCCTGTTCCCCGTTCTCTGTTCCCCGTTCCCTGTTCCCTACTCCCTGCCCCTACGGCATGTCGTCCTCGTCCTTGCCGTCCTCCAGCGCCGACATCGCGTCGTCGAGGTCGAAGTCATCTTCCCCGAGATCGAACGTCTCCTCGTCGTCGCCGCCCCCCACCTCTGGCTCGGTACTGTGGGGCGGGGCGGCATCTTCGGGTTTGATGTGGGCCGGCTGCCCGTCGATCTGCACAACGAAGGTCACCGGCCCCAGCCGCAGCCGGTCCCCCGGCTTCAATTCCGCCTCCGCGATCCGCTTGCCGTTGACGAACGTCCCGTTCGAGCTGCCGAGGTCCTTGACCGCGAGCTTGTCACCGTCAAGCAGCAAGGCACAGTGCTGGCGGGATACGTCCTTGGTCGGGATGCGGAGCTGGCAATCCTGCCGGCGCCCCAGCACGGTCTTCTCGCCCGCCAGGGGGAACTCGCGCCGTTCGTTGTCCTTGAACATCACCAGCACGACGTTCATACGCGGCGTCCCTCGCCATCCTGAGACCCGGTCGCCCGCGGGCCGCCGCCCGCTCTCCCCGGGCCCGCTATGATACGTCTCAGGCCTCGAGCCCATGCTATGCGAAAGCCCACGCCGTGACAATGTCCAGCCTCTGCCCGGCGGTGTACGTCCACGTGCCGTTCTGCCGGCGACGCTGCGGCTACTGCGATTTCTACTCCCAGGTTCTCGACCCGTCCCGCGTGCCCGCGCTGGTGGACGCGCTGCTGGCTGAGCACGATCGGCACACGGGCGGTTGGCCGACCGATGGCGGCGTGCCGGGCGGACTGCCTTTGGAAACCCTCTACGTCGGCGGAGGGACGCCGACCGTCCTACCGCCCGGCGAACTGGACCGGCTGCTGCGCGGTCTGCTCTCCCGCCGCCGCCCGGCGCCGGACGCCGAAATCACGGTGGAGGCCAACCCGACCACCGTGACGGACGAGGTTGCGAGCGCCCTGGCTGCCGCCGGCGTCACCCGCGTGTCGATCGGGGCCCAGTCGTTCGCTGTCGCCGAGTTGCGGACGCTCGACCGCGATCATCAACCCCAGGACGTGGCCGGGACGGTGGCTGCCTGTCGGCGACACGGGCTGCGACACATCAGCCTGGACCTGATCTTCGGCGTCCCCGGCCAGACGCCCGCCTCGTGGCGGGCCACCCTGCAAGCGGCCCTGGCGCTGGAACCCGAGCACATCTCGTGCTACGGGCTGACATACGAGCCGGGCACGCCGCTGGAGCGCCGGCGGCAAGCGGGCCTCGTGCAAGCGCTTGACCCGGATGTCGAGGCGACGCTGTACGAGATGGTGATGGACGTCCTGCCGGCAGCCGGTCTGCACCAATACGAGATCAGCAACTTCGCCCACCCGGGTGCCGAGTGCCGCCACAATCTCCGTTACTGGCGCAACGAGCCCGTCCTGGGAATCGGGCCCGCGGCGGCGGGGTACCTCGACAGCGTGCGGTACAAGAACGTCGCCGACACGGAGGGCTACGTCCGGGCAATCCAGTCCGGGGGCTCGCCGCGGGCCGAAGTGGAACGTTTGTCGCCCGACCGCCAGGCCGGCGAGACGGCGATGCTGGCGCTGCGGCTGACAGCGGGCATCGACCGCGCGGCGTTCCGAGGGCGTTTCGGCGACGACCCGGCGGTGCGGTACGCGGCCGTCGTGGCGCAGCACGTCGCGGACGGGCTACTGACCGTCGATGAACAGGGGATTCGGCTTACGCGGGCCGGACGACTCGTCGCGGATACGGTGATGGCCGATTTCGTCTGAGCCCCGCAGTCGCTCCAGCCGCCGTGCTCCGGCGGATCAGCGGCCGACCGGTGATGGCGTCAGCACATCCGGCACGCCAACGGCCGGCCGAAACGTCGGCACGCTGTCGGCGGGCACGCTGCGCAGCTTGCGCACGCCCGAACGCCCGGTGAACCGCGGCCGGCTGCCCCACCCCATCAACAGCAGACCAATCGCGTACAGAAGCAGGAACAGCCCGCCGGGACCGTCTTGCGGCAGGAAATACGCCCACTGCGCCAAGCACCACAGCCCCAGCAACACCTCAACCAGCCACAAGTTGGAGCGCAGGCCGGCGTAGGCGGCCCGCTTCTTGCGGCCCGTGCTGCCGGATTTCGGCGTGCGGACGAACTCGCCGCCCTTCTGGAACAGCCCGGTCACCACCGCGACGCCGTTGTTTACGCACAGCCCAAGCCCCAGGACCATCAGCTTCAGGATGCGAAGCGGGCCGGGGATGCCGCCGCCGATGACGTAGCGGGCGTTCGCGTAGGCGAGACACGGCGCCACCGCGGCCAACAGGAACGTCACGCACAGCCACTGAATCCACGTCGGCCAACGGTCGCCCGTCAGGGCCAGCGGCAACAATCGGCCGACCAGGGCCACGAAGATCATCGGGACCGCGATGGCGTACTGCGTCATGTGGATGGTGGATTGGAGCTTCTGCCAGACGGTCAGCCGCGGCGACCGCCACACATCCGGCAACAGCTTCCGGGCCACCTGCATGATCCCCACCGCCCAGCGGCGCTGCTGGGCCTTCAGGGCGTTGACATCGGCGGGGATCTCGGCGGGACACACCTCGTCCACGCAGAACACCATCCGCCAGCCGGCCAGTTGCGCCCGATACGACAAGTCGAGGTCCTCGGTAATCGTGTCGCCGCTCCAACCGCCGACACGCGGGTCCTCAATGGCGGATTTCCGCCAAATCCCGCCGGTCCCGTTGAAGTTCATCAGCAGGCCGTTCCAGTTCCGGGCCGCCTGTTCGATGGCGAAGTGCATGTCCAGGCCCAGCGACAGCCCCTCCGTGACCCAGCTCTCGTTCGCGTTCAGGTGTCCCCAGCGACCCTGCACGACGCACACGTCGTCGCCCATCGAGAACAGCGGGACCAGCCGTCGCAGGAACCCGCGGTCCGGCACGAAGTCCGCGTCGAACACGGCGACAAACTCGCCTGTGGCCGTCTTCAGCCCGTGGGCCAACGCCCCGGCTTTGTAGTGTTCGCGGGTGGGCCGCCGGACCACCTTGACGTCGTGCCCTTGGGCCCGCAGCTCGGCCGCCACCTGGTCCACCACCGCACGGGTCTCGTCCGTGCTGTCGTCCAGGACCTGCACTTCGTGCCGGCCGGCGGGATAGTCCATCCGCGCGGCCGCCTCGATCACCCGCCGGGCGACCGCCACCTCGTTGTACAACGGCAGTTGCGTCGTCACTCGGGGCCAAGCTTCCTCCGGCGTCCGCTGCTGATAGGCTGCGATCCACGCCTGCTGGGCCGCCCGGGTGGCGGCGCGCCGCCGGTGGGCCAAATACATCAGCAAATACATGTGAAAGCCGTAGAGGCTGGGCAGCGCAATCAAGAGCAGGAACAGCACCAAGCAGGCGAGTTCGAGGATATGCGACAAAGCGATGGCCTCGAGTGCCATTCAGAGACCGCTCGCGGTCGTCGAGGCGACCGGCGAAACCCAACCCATGTTGTAGGTGTCCCCGGGGCCGCTGTCAACGCTTGCGCCACGCCGCTGCCGGCGGCCGCCCCAGCCGGAGCGGCGTCCTCCGGACCCTTCAACCTCTTGAACGCGCCCCTCGAACCTCACTTGACCCCGTCCCGCGTTGACGTTTCGATCAGCCGACCGCCGCGTGGCCGCTGCACCCGTACCGACCGGAACGTTGTCCCATGACCTCGCGCCCCAACGGGATGTCGCCCCTGACGCTGGTGCCGGCCCTCGCGGCCCCCGCCGCGTGGTTCGTGCTCCTGACGATCGCGCGACCGGACCTGGTGGGCGACGAGGTGTACCACGTGCCGGCCATTCGGGCGCTGGCGGACGGAGACTGGGGGCCGGCGCGAACGCTCCCGATGCCCCCGACCTACCACGTGCTCGCCGCACTCTGGGTCCGGCTGACCGGCGGCGAGCTGTGGATTCTGCGGGCATTCAACGCCCTGTTGAGCGGCTTGACCCTGACCGTCTTCGGGTGGGCCGCGGCGCGCCACGACCCCGACGGGGCCGCGCACCGTCTCTGGCGCCTCGCGTCCAACCCCCTGGTCGGGCCGCTGTGGGTGCTGGCTTACACCGACGCCGCGGCGCTGCTTGGGGTGGCTTTCGCCCTCGCGTTCTTCGCTCGGCGGCAGCACACCTGGGCCGCCGCCGGCTTGTTGCTGGCCGGGCTGACCCGACAACCAAACATCCTGTGGTTGGCCGCGTTCGCGGCGCTGGCCGCGGTCCATCCGCGCGGCGACCGCTCCGCCGGACCGCGCGGCCGACCGACCGTACTCGTCAGGCGGCTGTGGCCCTATGCTCTCGCGCTGGCGGCGGCGGCCGTCCTCCTGACCCGCATCGCCCCGACCGGGCCGCCTCTCGTCGAGAACCAACCCCGCTTCAACCCTGCCCAGTTCTACCTCTTCGGCTTGACCGGCGCCCTGCTGATCGCGCCGGTGTGGCTGCCGGCCGTGGTGACACTGTGGCGACGGTGGCTGGAGCGGGCCTTCCTGCGGCCGTGGATCTGCGCCGTGGCGATCGCGGCGGTCGGGCTGCTGGAGCTGGCCTTCCGCAACCCGCACCCGTGGAACGTGGACCTGAATTACCTGCGGAACTGGCCGTTGCTGGCCATGACCAAGTACACGGCCGCGCGCTACGTGGCCGCGGTGGTGCTGGTCGCGTTCGTGCCTACCGTGGTGTCGTTGGCGTGGACGAGCCCGCGGCGGACCGCGCTGACCGTCGTCGCCGGTGTCACCTTGGTCTTCCTGGCGGCCCACTACCTCGTGGACCCGCGCTACTACATGGTGCCCGTCGTGCTGCTGGACTTCTGGTCCACCCCCGCGGCCCGTCGGGCCCGCCAACTGACTATTTGGTACGTCTTGCTCTCCGCGGCCCTGGCCGCATTCATCGTGTGGCAGCCGGGAGGACTGCGCGGCGTCGCGTGAATGGGGTTCCCGCACCGTCGCGGGACTGGCCCGAAAGGCTTGACCCCGCCCGCCCCGGCGCCGTCCAATACGTGCGCCGAGCGACGGGAGCCGGTGCGGCGTGATTCCGATTTCGGTCCGCAATGTGGTGAAGACGTTCGGGGCGGTCCGCGCCCTGGACGACGTAAGCCTCGACATCGAGCGCGGCGAGCTGTTCTTTCTGCTGGGACCGTCGGGCTGCGGCAAGACGACGCTGCTGCGCATCGTCGCGGGGTTCTACCACCCGGAGCGGGGCAGGTGCTGTTCGGCCCCGTCGACGTCACTCGCGTCCCTCCGCAAAAGCGCAACACGGGCATGGTCTTCCAGAACTACGCCCTGTGGCCGCACATGACCGTGGAAGCCAACGTCGCATTCGGGCTCAAGGTCCGCCGGCTGCCGCGCCGCGACCGCCGCCGCCGCGTCGCCGAGACGCTCGCCCTGGTGAAGATGGACGCCTACGCCCGGCGCAAGCCGAACCAGCTCTCCGGCGGCCAGCAGCAGCGGGTGGCGCTGGCGCGGGCGCTGGTCATCCGCCCGCAATGCCTGCTGCTGGACGAGCCGCTGAGCAACCTGGACGCCAAGCTGCGGCTGGAGATGCGCGGCGAAATCCGCCGACTGTGCAAGGAGTTCGGGCTGACGGCGATCTACGTGACGCACGATCAGAAAGAAGCCCTGTCCATCGCGGACCGCCTGGCCGTGCTGCTGGACGGCCGCGTCGCCCAGGTGGGCTCGCCGCGCGAGCTGTACCGCCGGCCCGCGACGACGGCGGTGGCTGACTTTTTGGGGGAGACCAACTTCCTGCCGGCGAAGGTCCGGGAGGCCGCGGGCGAGCGGCGTGTCGTGGAGACGCCCCTTGGTGTGCTCACCGCGGAAGGCCAACCCGATGCACCGCGCGCCGGACCGTGTGCCGTCTCGATCCGCCCGGAAGCGATCCGCGTGTCCGGCGCCGACGGCCCGCCGGACGCAATCGAGGGAGTCGTGCGGGAGATCGTCTACCTGGGCGACACACTACAATTGTCGCTCGCGGTCGGGGCGGTGACGCTCCGCGCCGTCGTCAACGAAACGAGCGGGCAGCGGCCGTTCCAGCCGGGCGACCCCGTGCGGGCCGCGGTTGACCCGCGTGACGTGGTCGTGCTCCCGGCGTAGTCTCTAAATCACCGTGCCCGAACAGGCGGCGCGGGAGGGCGAGGCTGTCTCCTGCGGCGACCCTGCCGGCCGGCCGAGCCGCGGCTCGCCGGGAGGCTCGCCCTCCCCTTCCGCGGCTCGCCGGGAGGTTCGCCCTCCCCTTCCGCGGCTCGCCGGGAGGTTCGCCCTCCCCACGAGCGCCGTCGAATCGCGCACGGATACTCAGAAGGTCGCGTGAGGTAGCCCATGCAGCGAAGATGCACCTGGCTTGCGGCGGTGGCGGTCGGCCTCGGCAGTGCCTTGGCCGCGGCCCAGAACTACGACCTGGAGATTATCACGCCGCACAACGAGCACATTCAGGTTGAGTTCGAGCGGGCCTTCGTCCGCCACGTGGGTCGCCCCCTGAAGGTCCGCTGGATCAAGAAGGGCACCGGGCAGATCATCCAGCAGCTCGACGCCCAGGAGCGGGCCCGCCCGGGCGCGTCGTTCGATCTTGATGTGTTCTTCGGCGGCGGTGTCCCCGACCACGATCTGGCCGCCTCGAAGGGCTACCTCGAGTCGCCACGCCTCCCCGATGACATCCTCGCCGGCATCCCCGCCGAGATCGCCGGGGTGGCCAATTACGACGCCCGGCGGCTGTGGTTCGGGTCGGCGTTGTCCGCGTTCGGGGTGCTGATGAACCGTCGCGGCCTGGGCCTTCAGGGTCTGCCGGAGGTCCGCGAGTGGACCGACCTGGCCGACCCGCGGATGTTCAGTTGGGTGGTGATCGCCGACCCGCGCAAGTCCGCCAGTGTCCGCGTCAGCTATGAGCTGATCCTCCAGCAGTACGGCTGGGAGCGGGGCTGGCCGCTGCTGATGCAGATGGCGGCCAACGCACGACTCATCACCGATTCGTCCAGTGCAGTGCCCAACGAGGTGGCCACCGGCAACGTGCTCGCCGGCCCGTGCATCGACTTCTATGCCGCCGCGCGCATCGCGCAGGCCGGCGGCGACGTGCTGGCGTATGTGAACCCCGCGGGCGGGTCCGCGATCACGCCCGATCCGATCTCGATGCTGCGCAAGCCGCCGCACCGCGAGCTCGCCGAGCGGTTCATCGCGTTTGTGCTGGGTCCGGAGGGACAAGCGCTCTGGGTGTTGCCGCCGGGCACCCCGGGCGGCCCGGTGGAGCACGCGCTCCACCGGATGCCCGTCCGGCCGGATGTCTGCCGCACCCACGCCGACCATCTGGCCACGCCCGACCCGTATCAGGCGGCCGAGGCCGGGACGTTCCGCAAGGTGGACGACGCCAAGGCGCGGGCCCGCAACAAGCTGTTGGCCGAGCTCGTGGGGGCCGCGCTCGTGGACCAGCACGCCGAGCTGCGCGAAGCGTGGAAGGCCCTCATCGACGGGGGCATGAAGCCGGCCGCGCTGGAGGAGTGGAGCCGGCTCCCGTTCTCCGAGTCCGAGGCACTGGAGCTGGCCAGGCAGTTGGAAGCCGGCGACCTCGCCGCCCGCCAGATCACCCGCGACTGGACCCGGCAGTTCAAGGACAAATACGCCCGCGTCCGGCAACTCGCACGTTAGGTCGTCAATCGCGATCGGGCGACACGGAAGAACGATCCCGGCTCGCCGGGAGGCCCGCCCTCTTGTCCGTCGCCTCGCGTCCCTGGGTGTCCACCTCGCAGCCGGAGCGTGTGAAGTAATCCACGTTCGGCAGCAACTCCGCCGCCCGGTGAAGGACGATCTCCGACAAGCCCAGCGCGCGACACACACCCGCGGCCCGCTGCGGCCACGCGGCAACCTTCGCCGCCCGTCGCCCCGCGGCCCCCAGCGTCCAGGCCAGCGGTCCCAGCGTCGGCGGCACGGGAAAATCCGTCCCGAACAGCAGCTTGGCGTGCAGCTCCGGGTGACGCCGCAGCCAACGGAGATACCCCATCTTGGCCCAGGTGACCAGCGCGGCGAGGTCGGCATACAGCGGGGCGTCCGCGAACTCGCCGACGAGCGCCGCGACCAGGGCCCGGTGGGAATCCCGGTCTTCCCAGGGCAGCACGGGGGTGGCGATGTGGGCGACGATCGTCGTGGGCATGCACCGCTCGCGGCGCAGCGTCCGCAGCACGTCCAGCAGCGGGCGAATCGAGCGCAACGCCGGCCGCTGTGTCGCCAACGTGAACTCCGGTCCGTAGTGGACCAGCAGCGGCAGTCCCAACGCCGCACAGCGGCGCATGACCGCGAGCGTCCGCGTGTCGGTCACGTCGATGTTGTGGTGCAGCGGCAGCCATTTCAGCAGGCACGCCCCCGCCGCGAAGACCTCCTCCACCGCCGCGACCGCCTCGGCCCGATACGGATGGACGGACGCCCCAAACAGGAAGCGCTCGGGATGGCGCCGACACGCGTCGCGGACCAGGCTGTTCGACGTGTAGATGTCGCTGCCGAGCCGGTCGCCCGGGTCGGGCAGCGGCACGCAGCGGCCCTCGTCGTCGTGTACCGCGTCGAACGCGAGCAGGACATACCGCTCGATGGGGCCCGGGGCCCCGAAGTGCCGCTCGTACTCCGCCGCCAGCACGCGGTCGAGCTCCGCGCCCGGCGGCGGCAGCCCCAGCCACCATCGCGCCAGCCGCCACAGCGGCCGGGCCACCACGCGCGGCGAGAGGCACGAATCGAAGTCGGTCGGCCGGCACGCCCCGTCGGCGGGCGCACGGCCCCGCGACTCAAAGCGGAACCGGTCCGTGGTCGCCGGCGGTCGGCGCGAGAACGTATAGTGGCAGTGGAGGTCAACGATCATCGGGCGGCTCGCGGTCGGCCCAGCGGGCCAGGTCATCGGCCAGATTCACCGGGGCGTTGCGGCTGGCCCGCAGTTCCCGTACGTCGCGCCGGGCCGCGCGCCCCGCGCGCCGCACCAGCACGACGGCGATGACGAGCCCGAGCACGGCCGCGCCGGCCATCCACCGCCAGTCCGTGAGGTTGGCCGCCCCGCGCCGGGCCGCGGCCAGGTCGATGCGCGACGGGCCGGGCGCGACCACGAGCGCCGCCTGTTGCGCACGGCCGGCTGGACCGTGGTACTGCCGAATCATCACGAAGTAACCGGTGACCCGGACCGTGGCGCCGACGGGAATGTCGGCGGCCGGCGTGGTCAGGATGACCGTGCAGGCGAGCGGTTGGTCCCGGCGAAACAGCTCAAGCTGTGTCACCTGACCCAGCTCGGGCCGCGCGTGCAGCGTGTACGGGTCTTTGTTGTGGCCGACCCGGCCCTCGACCGTCACGGGGCGGCCGCGAAAATCGCTCGGTCGCTCCAAGAGGTCGCGCCAATCCTCGACTTCCAGAGGAACCTGCGCGAAACCCGGCGAACGTGGGCTGCCGCGCACGAACGCCGCTACCGCGTAGAAGCCCGGCTGATCGAAGTTGAACGCGAAATCCTGCGTGTTCGCCAACGCGGCCCGCACCGCCTCCGGCAGTTCCCATGCGGGACCGGAGTCCGCCGGCCCGGGACTTCCCCCGTCCGCCGGTCTGGATTCCTGTGCCCAGCCAGTGTGCGCGAGGGCGACGACCACCCACGCGAGCAAACAATGCCACGGCACGTCGTGACGCGGGAGTCGGTCGCCCAGGGGCGGCGCGACAGGGGCATTCGGGGGCTGGGAGCACGGGGAGGGTGAGCGAGCCCTGCGAGCCGCGGCTGGGCAGGGGCCTCGCCCTCCGGCGCCGCGCGGCCGCGAATCCCCACCTGAGGCCACCGACAGAACCCACCACGCAAGTGGTGGGCCGCCGGGCCCCGCACCGGCGTGCCGGGCTCTGATCGGCGCTCTCAATAGTCGCCGTCCTCGTCCCATGGATAGCTCGGCGCGGAGGTTGTGGTCGGC
>CAYWYJ010000010.1:52435-52881 GCA_964462635.1 uncultured Planctomycetales bacterium | reverse complement strand
AGTGGCTGGTTTTCACCCGCCCCCGCCTGGCTGGTTTTGCCCGCCCGCTGACACGATAACCTCCTCCAAACGTGAGTTGTTGTCGGGACTGCACGAAGGCAGTCCACTCCTCCGAAACTCGAACGCTCAACTCGTAAACTGAAAACACCGCTTCCTCTGAGCGGCGATCCTGACCTCCACGTCCGAATTTACCGCAACGGGCTGCTGCCCGCCAGAGGAGAATGTCTCGCGGGCCTTTTTTTCACAAGAATCACTCGTGGAGTCCCAATACGTGACCTGAGGGCATCTATTATCGGACTCGTCACCCCCATGAGCAGCGACGGAGCCACCCCCCCCGCCGTTGTGCCGTTGTGAACGTGTGTGTGACACGTCTGCCCAGCCACCCCGGCCCCGAAGGGGGCGCGGTCAATAGCCGGGGGCGCGGCCCGTGCCGCCGCCGCGGGCTC
>CAYWYJ010000010.1:0-52425 GCA_964462635.1 uncultured Planctomycetales bacterium | reverse complement strand
GGGGGGGGTGCAAAAGCGCGGGGGGCCGGGCGGCCCCCCCCGCTGGGGGTGGGCCCCCGCCCCCGCATAGGCTGGGCACCTTCGTTTCTTTGCCGCACTGAAGGGGCGGCGGTCCACACTGTCGGGACGCCTTCGGTCGCCCCTGCGGGGCTCAGACGTGTTCATCGGCCTGGATCGGGGACTTCAGCGAGCTTCGCTCGCCTCACCCGCGGCTACTGACGCCTGCCCCTGCGGGGCTGTGGTATGCGCGACCTCTACCCACCTGGCCACCCACCATTGACGAACGCCGCTGCGGGGCTGTGGCCGACCGCGAGCAACCGGCGCAGCACAAGGATCGGCGGAAACGTCACGGTCCTCTCGTGAATCCGCTGCCCCGTTCCAGCCCGCAACCAATTGCGGTCGGTGTTTCCTGCTGCGTCGGCCGCGCTCAGCCTGATGCCCAGTCCCATAGCTTCAACGCGTCCGCGGCGATGTCGGCGGCGGCGTGCGGCCGGCCGGTGGCGCGGGCCGCGGCGCGCAGTCCCGTCAAACGCGCTGCGTCGGCGAGCAGTTCACTCGCGCGTCGGCCCAGCAGGCGCGTGATGTTCACCTTGATCCCCGCGCCGCGCTCCAAGACGTAGTCGCTGTTCCGCGTTTCCTGCCCGGGGATCGGATTGACGATCACCAGCGGCAGACCGCACGCCAGCGCCTCGGCCACCGTCAACCCGCCTGGCTTCGTCACCGCCGCGTCCGCCGCCCGCATCCAATCGTGGACACGGTCGGTGAAACCGATGACCCGGACCGAGCGGCCGACGGGTAACGAGCCCCATGCGCCAGCGCGCGGTCCGCGCGGCGCGTCGGGGCCCTGGATTGCATCCGCAAGACCCGTCGCCGGCGCTGCGGGCTCGTGGGGACGCCGGGCTCCCGCCCCGGCGGGCAGGCTCCACTCCGGCGCTACAGGATCAAGGCGCGGCCCCGGCACACGACGGGCGACTTCTTCCAGACGCCGCCGGAGCGGCTCGTTTCGCCCGACGATCACCACGATTTGCGCGGCCGCGGGCATGGCCAGCAGCTCGCTGAAAATGTCGACGATTGGCCCGACGCCGAAGCCGCCGCACAGTAGCAGCACGACGGGGATGTCGGGGTTGAGGCCGCATTCCCGGCGGGCCGCGGCCACGTCCTCCGCCGGCGCGAACCCCGGCCGCACGGGAATACCGGTCACGAAGATGCGTTCCGGCGGGACGCCGAACGTGGTCAGGTAGGATTTGCCGTCCTCGGTGGCGGTGTAGTAGCGTTCGGCGGGCTGCCGGGCCCACATGCGGTGGGTCTCGTAATCGGTGGTCACGATGACATGCGGGCAGTCGATCTGCCGCGTGCGCCGCATCTGGGCCACGATTTCGGCCGACAGGTAATGCGTGTGAACGATCAGCCGCGGGCGGCGTCGTTGTATCGTTCGTACGATCGGTCCCTTGTTGGCATCCTGAATGGCGATCCGCAGCCAGTCGCTCAGACCGGGGTCGGGGCGGTCCATCGTGTCATAGAGCCAGCCCATCGCCGCCGGCCAGTGCCGCACGAGGCCCAGATAGCCGCCGGCGTAGAGCTTGCGAAACAGGGGGTTGGCGATGGCCAGCACGTCGAGGACACTGATTCGCAACTGCGGGGCCCGCGCGCGCAGGGCGGCTTCCATGGCCCGCGCGGCGACGAGGTGTCCGCCGCCGGCCGACGCGGTGAGAATCAGGATGTCGTCGCGCTCACTCATCGCGCGTCTCGCGTGGGCCGGACCGCGCCGCCAGACGGGCGGCCAGCCGCGTCAGGGATTGCACGCAAGCCGACAAGTCGAGGCGCACGCCGACGCGCGGCGTACAGATCAGATCGTACCCGCCCGGCAGATCATGCTGGCTGTGGCGGAACGCCTCGCGTAGCAGGCGTTTGATTCGGTTGCGCTGCACGGCCCCGCCGTGGCGGCGGCCGACGATCAGGCCCAGCCGCGGGTGGGGCAACTGGTTGGGATGGACCCACATCGTCAACAGGGCATCAGTCCCCCGGCGACCCTCGCGCATCGCCCGCTCGAAATCGGCCTTCCGCAGGACGCGGTGCGTTTTGGGGAAGCGGTGCCGGCGCGCGGGTGACGTGTCGCGGTCGGCGGTCTCGCGCTGGGGCGGCGGCCGGGACACCGGGCCTACGCCCCGGCCCGCGGCCAGACGCCCAACCCCGGGCGATCGGACAGGCTGATCGTGCCGCCTTCGCGGCGGATCCCGTCGAACGGGTCTTCCGCCAGCAACAGGGCGCCGTCGAGGTCGGCGTAGTCCACCAGCGACGCGGTGTTCAGCGCCGGCGCGATCGCCAGACTGCTGCACACGAAGCACCCCAGCATGATCCGCATGTTCAGCGTTCGGGCGATCCCGATCATCCGCAGCGCCTCGCGGATCCCGCCGCACTTGTTGAATTTGATGTTGATCCCGTCCACGAAGCCGTGGAGGCGGACGACGTCGGCGGGGCGCTCGCAGCTCTCGTCGGCAAAGATCGGCGCGATCTCCAGGGCCCGCAGTGCGCCGAGGTGCCGCCAGTCCTCGCGGCGCAGCGGCTGCTCGACGAGCGTGGGCCGGTAGCGGGCCAGATCACGGATGCGGGCGGGGGCTTCCGCCGGCGTCCAGGCCTGGTTCGCATCCAGAAACAGCGGCCCGCTAAACCTCTTGCGGATGTAGGACAGCGTTTCGTGGTCGTTCTCCACGCCGACCTTGATCTTCAGGGCGTCAAAGCCCGCCTCCAGAGCCTCATCCACCTTGACGCGAATCTGGTCCGGCTCGGCGACGCCGATGGTGAACGTGGTCTGCTTCCGCGGTTGCTCCAGACCGAGCAGTCGCCAGACCGGGACGTCCAGCCGCCGGGCCACCCAGTCGTGCAGGGCGGCATCGACGGCATCGACGGCGGCCCGCTGATCGTCGTGCTCGGCGAGCAGGCGGCGGACGATCGGCTCGATCCGCAGCGGGTCGTCGCCGAGCTTCCCGGCGATGGCGCTCAGCGCGGCCTCGGACGATTCCAGCGTCTGGCCGTACAGCTCCGAGGGCACGCACTCGCCGAGGGTGACGAGGCCGTCGTGTTCCAGGCGGACGATGATCGTTTCCTTTTCGTCCACGGCCCATTGCGAGGTGGCGAAGCGGTGTCGCGGCCGGATGGTCTGTCGCTGCCAGGTGAGTCTCATGTCATCCACCCGTCCGAGGCCCCGGGGCCGTCGGCCACCACGTCGTCCAGCGCCGAGATGCTGATGATCGCGCTGCGTTCCACAAAGACACGCCGCCGGTTGATCGGCCGCGCGCCGGAGCGCTCCAGGACGCAGGCGTCGTTGACGTAGCGGTCCTTCGTGCTGTGGCCCTCGTTGCGGTCGTAGAGGTCGGCCTCCACCAGCCAGTAACCCCGCTCGTCCAGGACTTCCAGCCGCCCGATGTAGACCAACGGCCCCGACGTGTCCAGCACGACACAGCGCCCCACAAGCTGCTCCAGCGTCGGCTTGTCCGCACCGCTCGTCACGTCCTTCCTTCCGGCACGCTGTCAACGCCCTCCGGCGTGCGGTTATTGTATGGCCGGCCGGCGAGCGGGCACCATAGCCCGGCGCGGATGGGCGGCGGTTCCACGGGCGACACGGTGGCGCCGCGGCCGGCAGGATTGTGCCGATGGCCATACTGAAGGACCTCGCCGTTGTGCTGCGTCTGACCGACTGGTCGGAGACGTCGCAGATCGTCACCGTTCTCGCACGGGAGCACGGTCAGCTTCGGCTGGTGGCGAAGGGGGTGCGGCGCGGCACGCGGCAGCGGTTCGCCGCCGGCCTGGACCTGCTCGAATTAGGCGAACTGGGGTACCTGCCCGCCCGGGGTGACGCCCAACTCGCCACGCTCACCGACTGGCGGCAGCGTGAGTCGTTTGTCGGGCTGCGCCGCGAATTGGTGCGGCTATACGGGGGGCTGTACGCGGCGGAACTGGTGGCGGCGATGACCTTGGAGGACGACCCCCACCCCGGGCTGTTCGACGCGCTGGTGCAAACGTTGCATGCCCTGGCCGGTGAGGCCGCGCCGGCGCCCCAGGTGACGATCTTCCAGCGAGCGTTGCTGGAGGCGATCGGCTACGCGCCCGACTTGTCGCGGTGCGTGGACTGCCGAAGGCCGATCGCCGGGCGTGGCGGCGCCGTCTTCTTCAGTGCCGGGGCGGGCGGCCTGCTGTGTCGGGACTGCGAGGGGCTGCACGTCGAGAAATGGCGGGTGCGACCGGGCGTCGTGGGGACCACGCCGGCAGCGGGCGATGCCCGCGGCTGGTTCGAACTGATGGATTACCATCTGACGCACCTGGCGGGGCGCCGGTTCAAGACGGCGGAACCGCTGGCTAGTGCGCTCAGGTGCTCGCGATCCGAGCCACGACCGTGAGGGAGTGGTCCGGGGGGGATCGTGAATCAACCGCTCCCTGACGGTTGCGGCTCGGAACGGCCGCATGGAGTCGGCTTGCCACCGAGGATAGAATAAGATCGGACGCAGCGCTGGAGTCCACGCATGGACGGTGAACCGCTCGAAGTCCCGGAACTGGTGCCGATCTTCCCGCTGCCGGAGGTCGTGCTCTTTCCGCACGCCATCCTGCCGCTGCACGTGTTCGAGCCGCGGTACCGGGAGATGATGGCCGACGCGCTGGCGGGGCCGCGCTTCATCGCCATTGGTCTGCTGAAGCCGGGTTTTGAGCCGCTGTACTACACGCGCCGGGCGCCGATCCACTCGACGGTCGGCCTGGGGCACATCCTGGAAGCGGAAGAGCTGACCAACGGCGACTACAACATGCTGCTGCGGGGGATCGCGCGGGCCGTCATCGAGGAGGAGTCGTCGGACCGCCCGTACCGCATCGGCCGCATCCAGCCGGTCGAGACGTTCTGCAGTTGCCCCGACGACGATTCGACGTCGCTCCGGGACGAGTTATTCACCGCCATTCGCGGCAACCCGGCCTTGACGCCGGACCTGCGGGAGTTCTGGCTGCGGCTGAAAGGGCTCGATCTGGAGCTGGACCAGGTGAGCGACTTGATCGCGGCCGGTCTGCCCTTGGAGGCTGAGTTGCGGCAGTGCATGTTGGAGGAGGCGGACGCGTTCGCCCGCGGCACGCTGCTGCTGGAGCAGATTCGCACGCTGGGGGCGGTCGCGCGCAACTACCGCCGCGTGTTGCGGCCCGACGGGCAGAGCATGAACTGACCCCCGCCGCGGTTCAGTGCGGCAGCCACGCGGCGAGGGCCGGCCACAACCGCAAGTCGTAGGCCGCCCACGCCCCGACCACCACCGTCACCGCCAGAATCAGGCCTTTGACCAACCCCACCCCGCGCTCGAAGCGCCGCAGCCGCCGGGGGTACAGGGCCAGTTCCTGCAGGAAACGCGAACGCGAGGCGATGGACGAGTGCCGCCAGCTTCGGGCTTCGGGACGGATGCCGTTCAGCAGGGCCACCTCGTGCAGGGCGTCGCCGAAGATGTGCGCCGCCGTGGCGCACACGGCGTCGGTCGGCGGCGCGGGCGGGTCGTCGGCCGGCTGGTGGACGGCGCACGGCGCGCTGCACGGCAGCCCGGCGACCGCGAGCGTCCGTACGCCGAAGATATCCGCTTGGCGCTCGAACCGGCGGGAGATCCAGCCGAACAGGAGCCCCCACTTCATGGCCAGAAGAGTGCCCAGGAGCAGGGCCAGGGCCTGGTACAGGTCGGGGTCGCGGTGGGCCAGGGTATGCGTGCGAATCGTGAAGATGGTGACCGCGCAGCCGCTGATGAACGCGAACAGCAGGAAGTAGAGGATGTGATGGCGCTTGACGTGGCCGGCCTCGTGGCCGAAGACCGCCTCGATCTTCGTGTCCTCCATCTGCTCCAACATCCCGTCGGTAATCAACACGTACCGCAGCGGCGCGACCACGCCCATCACGGCGGCATTAACGACCAGCCCCCCGGTCCGCCACACCAGAATGTCGCGGCACCGCAGCCGCAGACGCCGGCCCAGCCGCAGCAGCCGGTCGCGCAGCGGGCCGTCGGGCAGCCGTTGCGTGGCCCACACGTGGCGGAGTATCTCGGGCGTGAAGACGGCGACCGCGATCGCGGCCAGGCCGATGAGTACGTCCGGCGCCGCTTCCAGGCGTGTCCACCGGGCGATGGGCACCTGGTAGAGGACGATGATGTCGTGCGCCGTGAGGATCAGCAGCATCGGGATCAGGATGAATAGCACCTGATGCCGCAGGTTGTAGGTCAGGTAGGGCAGCAGGGGCCAGACCGGCCGCAGGGGCTTGCCGCGGAACAGGTACACTTCGAGGGCGATCTGCCGCACCGCTCGGTCCGCGGGGTACACCGCGATCCACACGAGCAGGACCGACAGCAGGAACGGGACCAGCGCCACCAGCCCGGGGACGAGCACCCAGCGGCCGATGACGGGCAGCGAAGCGGTCAGCGGCAGCCAGTCGGACGTCAGGAGCAGGCCGCCGTGGCCCGCCGCCAGGAGCATCTGGACGATCGTCAGGCCGCGGCCGAACGCGGCCTGGCCGCGACTCGGTTGGTGCGGGTGGCGGTCGAGTTGCCGCAAGACGCGGCGCGCCACGATGACCCCCACCAGGGCGGGCAGGAGCGTGACGCCGGCGGCCGCCGCCAACGTCGCTTCGGTCCCCCGTACGAACGGGTAGATCGGCCGGGAGAGGGTGAGGACCAGCGCCAGGATGCCGACCACCACGAGGTACATATTGCGATAGTACGCCAAACGGGGGCCGAGATCATTCCGCCCCCAGGTCGATGCCGACGATTGCGGGGTCGGCGGTCGGCGGGGGTGACCGGCGGCCGCGCGGGGGGACGGTCAAGTGACGCCGCGATCCAACCGATAGGACGCGCCGGACCCGCGCCCGCTGGGCGCGTGCGAGGGTCGAGTGTGACGCTGGATGTCTACGATGACGAGGAGGGGGCCCGGGCGGGCGGGCCGCAGTGCCCCTACGTCGGCATTCTGTTTGAGTGCTGTGGGGTGTACGTGCGTGTCTATCGGCGGCCCGAGCAGAAGTACTACCGGGGCCGCTGCCCGAAGTGCCTGCGGGCGGTGCGCCTGCGCATCGGCCGTGACGGCACGGACGCGCGCCTATTCCGGGCCCATTGAAGGCGGACGGGCCGCGGGGGGTTCGGCCGTCGCGGCGTGCGGGGGCCGCGCTGCATGCAGTTCCAGAAGATACAGCCGGACGTCGCGGCCGGGGCCCGGCCGCTCGTGCAGGTCGCCCAGATAACGCTTCAACCGCTCGTCGGCGCGGAGCTTGTCCACGAGCTCGCGGTTGCCGCGCCGCTCGAACCCCGGCCCGACTTCAATGGCGAAGTAACCGGGGCCGCCCCGGCGAATTTGCCGCACCAGCGACTCGTAAGCTTCCGGCCGCTCGGGCCAGTAGTCCCAGCGCAGGTCGGCGTAAAACGCGATGCGGCGCGGGCTGCTGCCGGAGAGCAGTCGTTTCGCGGCGACTTGCGGGTCGTTGGCCCGCAGCCACTTGGCCGCGTCGCGCAGGTACGCGTCGCGGCCGTTGGGGACGCGCGTGGCGTAAGCGGCGGAGGGCAGCAGACACAGCGCCACGAGGACCGCGGCCGGCCCGCGGCGCCGCACGTCCGATAGCAGCGACACGATGCGGCCCACTAGCAGGGCCGCGAAGGGCGTCAGCAGCGCGACGATGACGAGCATGTGCCGGGGGGCCAGGTAGTCGTAGTGGTGGACCAGCGCCAGCGTCAGCGCAAAGTGGAGCGCGACGCACACGGTCACCCCTCCCAACGCCGGGCCGAGCCATTGCCGCCGCAGATTGAGTAGTGGCGGAACGGCCAACAGCGGGATCACCACGCGTCCGGCGCGCAGGAGCTTGTAGAGCGCCTCCGGCACCACGGCGTACCAGGGCCAGTCCTGCGTCTCCAGCTTGGCCAGAAAAGGGGTCGGGAGTCTCTTCTCGCGCCCGTCGAGGCATCGGCTGCCCGGGGCGGGCGGCCGCTCGCCCGCCGCGAAAAAGACTCCCGACCCCTTCTCGCCGAACAGCGGGTCCTTCTTCTGGCTCAGGCCGCCGATGCTCAGCCAATACGGGGCCGCCAGCAAGGCGAATCCTGCCAGCAGGGCGGCGGCGCGACCGACGAGTTGACGGCGCGGCGGCGGCGACCGTTGAAATCCCAGCGCGGTCAGCGCGACGAGTCCGGCCAGCGCCGGCACGAAGCCCTCCTGTCGCGTCAGAAACGCGGCGCCGCTGAGCAAGCCGACAAGTAACGCCGTCTGCGCGCGGTCGAGTGGCACCAACATCACGACCGCCGCCAGGTAGAACGCGAGATGCACCTGCTCGGACATCACGTCGCTGGAAAGCCAGACGTTGAGGTCAAGAACGGCGGTCAGCAGCATCGCCAATAGCACGGTCAACCGCTCGTTGACGGGCAGCGCGAGCCGCCGGACCAGCCGCGACGTGAGCACCCCGACGAGGGCAATCACGATCATGCCGGCCAGCCAACTGACCAGTTGGCCGCTGTGCTGCCAAGTCAGCGGCGTATCGGGCGCCCCGAGCGCGCGGGCGACGCGCTGTATGCCCAGGATCAGCGCGGAATACAGCGGGTGTTGCTGGAAGGCCGGGTCGCGCAAGTAGGCCCAGCCCTGCTCGCCGAGCGCCCGCGCGTGCCAGCAGAATGCGACGCCGTCGCGTGAAATCACCGGCGCCGCGGCGGCCATCACCACCCGCCACACTCCCGCCCCGACGAGGACGGCGAGCAGTGCCCGGCGGTAAGACCGACGGCGTGGGTCGGGAACTTCTGACATCCCGGGGGCCTCGCGGACGCAGCGTTCAGGGCTGGGGCCGCCCTCGCTTGACCTCTTCTCACGGGAGAAAGACGGTACGGGACTCAGGGCGGATCACAGCCGCGCGCGGCCGATGCGCGGCGGATTATAAGCGTTCGGGGGGGCGGGGGAGCGTGCGACACTCAGTCGGCGGCCGGGTCGTTGGGCGCGGGCTGGTGACCGAGGACCAGCCGCACGAGGTCCACGGCGGTGTGGACGCCCATCTTCTGCAAGACCCGTCGCCGATGCACCTCCACGGTCTTCTCCGTGATGTTGAGGCGTATGGCGACCTGCTTGTTGGGCAGGCCGGCCACAATGAGGTCCATGACCTCACGCTCGCGCGGGGTGAGGTCCGCCACCCGCGCCGCCACCTCGTGGTCCTGCCGGCGATGGGAGCGTGTTCGGCGTTCCTGCTCCAGCGCCAAGTGGATGCGCTGCAACAGGACCTCGTCATTGACGGGCTTCTCCAGGAAATCCACCGCCCCGGACTTGGCCGCCCGCACCGCCATCGGAATGTCGCCGTGACCGGTCAGAATGATGACCGGCAGGCTGTTCCCATCGCGGGCCAGGCGGGCCTGAAGCTCCAGGCCGCTCAGGCCGCGCAGACGGACGTCGAGCACGGCACAGCCGGGTTGCCCGGGGTCGTAGGCGGCGAGAAACTCCTCGGCGGAAGGATACGTGCGGACGCGCAGCCCGCGCGATTCGAGCAGGTTGGCCAGCGACTCGCAGATCGCCGGGTCGTCGTCCACCACGAAGACGATGGGCTCAGCTTCCATTGGGCGCGTCCTCGTGGGCGGGCAGAGTGAACCCGAAGATCGCCCCGTGTGGGGTGGCGGGCTCGTGCCACAACTCCCCGTCGTGGGTGTCCTCGATGATCGTCCGGCTGATGGACAACCCGAGGCCGGTGCCTCCCGGCTTGGTGGTGAAGAAGGGTTCGAACAGGTGGTCCGCCGCCGCCTCGTCGACCCCCGGGCCGAAGTCCCGCACGGTCACGCTGACCGTCGCGTCGCGGCCGGCCAGCGTGCGCACGACCAGTTGGCGGTCACCCGTCGGCGCGTGGTCCATCGCCTCGATACCGTTGCGGACCAGATTCAAGATCACCTGCTCAATCTGGATGCGGTCCACGCAGACCGGGGGCAGGTCGGGGGTCAGATCAAGTTGCAGCGTCACTTCCTGACCGCGGGCCTCGGCCGCCGCGAACCCGACCGCGGCGCGCACAATGTCGTTGAGGTCGCACGGCACGGGCTGGGCGTGGGCGCGACGGACGAAGGCCTTGAGTCGGCGGACGAACTCACCCGCTCGTTCGGCCTGGGCCGCGACCTTTTTGAGCGTCTCGACGGTCTGGGCAGCGCTCCATTCCCCGGCCTCCAGTCGCGCCGCGCAGCCCTTCGCGTAGTACAAGATGGCCGACAGCGGCTGGGCCAGCTCGTGGGCCAGCCCGGAGGCCATCTCTCCCACGGTGCTGACGCGAGCGACGTGGGCCAGTTGCTCGCGGTGTCGCCGCGCGACCTCCTCGGCTTGCTTGCGGGCGTTGATGTCCAGGTGCGTGCCGGTCATGCGCCGCGGTCGCCCGTCGGCGTCGCGCTGGACCACCCGTCCGCTCGCCAGCACCCACTTGTAGTCGCCGTTCTTGCACCGCAAGCGGTGTTCCGTAGCGTACGACGCACAGCGACCGCTGAGGTGGTCGTCCAGCTCGGCCAGCACGCGGGCCTTGTCCTCCGGGTGAACCAGCCGCTCCCACGTCGAGTAGTGGTGCCTGATTTCGTCCAGCCGGTAGCCCAGCATCTCCGCCCAGCGGTCGTTGAAGATGACCTCCCCCGTGGCAACGTTCCAGTCCCACAGCCCCAGCTCCGCCCCCTTCAGGGCCAGTTCCAACCGCTCCTGGGCCTCGTGCAGCGCGGCTTCGGCCTGCTTGCGTTGGGTGATGTCCCGGATCACCGCCAGCACGAACGGCTCGTCGCCCTGACGCCCCGCGGACAGCGAGAGCTCCACCGGCACGGTGGTCCCGTCGCTCCGCAGGGCGGGCAACTCCAACGTGCGGCCGATGATCCCGCGCGACACGCCTCGGGAGAAGTAGGCCTCCAAGTAACCGCTGTGCGCCTCCCGATACTCTTCCGGCATAAGAGCATCCAGCGGCTGCCCCAGCATCTCCAACCGGCTGCGACCGAACAACTGCTCGGCCGCCGGGTTGAACAGCGTGATCCGCCCGCGGCGGTCGACCGCGATCATCGCGTCCTTGCTCGCCGTGACGACAGCCCGGAATCGCTCCTCGCTGGCGCGCAGCGCCTCCTGCGCCCGCAAACGTGCCATCGCCCCCGCCGCCCGGCTGGCTATGCTTTCCAGGGCGCTGCGCACGGTGACGGGCACGTCCTCCGCGCGGTGGGTCCCCAGGCCCAACACGGCGACCGGTCGGGCCGCGTGCCACAAAGGCACGATCGCGGCCATGTGGACGCCCTCGGCCCGCAGCAGGTCAACCAGGGACGGAAACAGCGCCGCGGCTGATCCGTAGACCGGTTCGCGCGACAGCAGGACGCGCCCAACCTCAGAATCGGCGTCCGGACGCTCGATGTGCGGCATGGCGTGCGCGGACAGCCCAACCTGCTTCACCAGACGCAAGCGCCGCCCGCTTTCGTCCACCACGTACGCCGCGCCGCAGTCGAACGTCCCGATGCGCAAGCCGGCGTCCAGGAGCCGATCCATGGCTTCGAACAAGTCCCCCGCGTCGCTCAGGGCCTCGCCCAGCTCGCGCTGAACGTGCAGTAATTCCTCCGTCTGCTTCCGCTCCGTGATGTCCTCGACGACGCCGGCCACACGGTACACCTGGCCGCCAACGTCACGGATTGGGAACGCCCGGCATCGAACCCAGCACGAACTTCCGTCGGGGCGGCGGAGCCGGTACTCGTGCTCGGTGGCCTGGCCGTCGCGCTGCCGCTGCTCGTCCGCCGCCACGCGCGCGGCGTCGTCCGGGTGAATGCCTTCCAGCCAGATGCGGGGGTTCGCGTACGCATCTTCCACCGGCCGACCATAAACGGCCTCGAAGGCCGGGCTTACGTACAGCGCTTGTCGCCCCTCCGCGTCTGCCAGGAAGAACAGCTCGCGGATGTTCTCCGCCAATTGCCGGAAACGCTCATCGCTCTCGCGCAGCGCCTCCTCGGCCCGGGCCCGTTCGCCCAGCTCCCGCTCCAGTCGCGCCGCGACCTCGGCCAGCTCCGCGGTGCGCTGGGCTACTAGCTCCTCGAGCCGCTCGTGCCGCAGCCGGCGGTCGCTGACGTCCTGTACCATGCCCAGGCCGTAGCGCGCGCCGCCCGCGCCGCCGCGAATCGGGGTGACCGTCAGGTCCACCCACACCGTGGTCCCATCCTTGCGGCGCTTCCGCAGCTCCCGCCGAAACCCGGCCCCCTGCCCGGCGAACACGCGCTCGTGCAACTCACGGAGGCCGGCCCATTCCTCGGCGGGGATCACGTCCGCCAATGTGCGCGCGGTCAGCTCCGCCTCGCTGTAACCCAGCAGACGGCACAAGGCGGGGTTGACCCGCAGGAAGCGCCCATCGGCGCTCACCAGGCCCATCCCCAGGGGACTCTCGTCGAAGATCGTGCGGAAGCGCTCCTCACTCGTGCGCAGGTTCTCTTCGACCCACTTCAACTCCGAGATGTCCACCGCCGTCCCGATCATCCCGATCGGCCGCCCGCCCGCGTCGCGGAGCAGGCAGTTGTACATCCGGGTCGGAAAGACCGCCCCGTCCCGCCGCGCATGCCACACCTCCCCCGCGTATTCCCCGCGCGCGCGCAGGGTCCGGTTGGCCGCCTCCACCGCCCCCATTTGCTCGGGAGTGTGGAAAACCGACAGGCTCCGCCCGACCAACTCGTCGGGTTCGTACCCGTGCATCTGGGCGAAGGCCCGGTTGACGAATTGCAGTCGTCCCTCCAGGTCGGTGACGGCCACCCCCTGGGTGCTCTGTTCGACGACCGCCGACAGGAGGTGCGGCCGTCGCTCCGCCGCCCCGTCGGTCGCAAACACCCCACTCATGAGTGCGTTCCTTCCATCGAACGCCTCCCCACAATTCACAGGTTACCGGGACGCGGCCGGATCGCCAAGAGCATTGCGGGGCTGCACAGCGCAGCTCGGGGCCGCGACCGAACGCAGCGGCTCGCCACAGCGAGTCGCCTTTGGCGACCGGGCTCCGCGCCGGCCGTTGGCCGCCGGGGAATCATGTCGCGCCGAAGAGATTCCGATCGTCAGCAGTACGGGAGAGCACCCGGCGCCGTCGCGACGCCCGTCGGCCGGCGCCGCCAATCCGCCGCCGAGGACGTAGAATCGTGGACCGACGGCGGCCCCCGTTGACCGCCCGTCGCCTGGTCCGAGTGGAGTGCTGTATCGTGAGCAAGAAGCTGGTGATCGTGGGCGGGGTGGCGGGCGGCGCGACGGCGGCCGCCCGCGCCCGACGACTCGACGAATCCGCCGAAATCGTGCTGATCGAGCGCGGCCGCGAAGTGTCCTTCGCCAACTGTGGGCTGCCGTACCACATCGGCGGCGAGATTCCCCGCCGGTCCGCGTTGTTCGTGCAGACCGCCGACGGACTGATGGAGCGCTTTGCCCTGGACGTCCGGACACGCACCGAGGTCACGCGGATCGACCGGCCGGCCCGGCAGGTACACGTCCGCGACCTGACCGACGGACGTGAGTACACCGAATCGTACGACACCCTGCTGCTTTCGCCGGGCGCGGTCCCGGTCATCCCGTCCCTGCCCGGTGTTGACCACCCGCGGGCTTGCACGCTGCGGAACATGCCCGACATGGACCGCATCAAGAAGCTGGTGGACGACGGCGCCCGCTCCGCGATTGTCGTCGGCGGCGGGTTCATCGGGCTGGAAATGGTCGAAAGCCTGCGTCACCGCGAGCTCGACGTCACCCTCGTCGAACTGCTGCCCCAGCTCATGCCCAACCTCGACCCGGAGGTCGCCGCCCCGTTGCAGGCCGAACTCCGGCGGCACGGCGTCGCGCTGCACCTGGCCGAAGCGGTGACCGCGCTGGCCGACGACAACGGCCGTGTGCGCGCCCAGCTCAGGAGCGGCACGACGCTCACGGCCGACCTGGTGGTGCTCGCCGTCGGCGTCCGCCCCGAGTCCGACCTGGCCCGGACCGCCGGGCTGGAGCTGACCGAGCGTGGGGCGATCGTCGTGGACGAGCACATGCGGACGAGCGATCCGCACATCTACGCCGTGGGCGACGCCGTCCAGGTGCGGGACCCGGTGCTGGGCGAGCCGACGCAAGTGCCGCTGGCCGGACCGGCGAACCGGCAGGCCCGCATCGCGGTGGACCACATCTTCGGCCGCCCCGCGCGGTACCACGGCGCCCTCGGTACCAGCATCGTCCGCGTCTTCAACGTGACCGCCGCCGCCACCGGGGCCGCGGAGAAGCGGCTGTGCGCGCGCGGCGTGCCGTTCCGCAAGGTCTACGTCCACCGCGGCCACCACGCCGGCTATTTCCCCGGCGCGCAGATGTTGATGATTAAGCTGCTCTTTACGCCGGACGACGGGCGGATTCTGGGGGCCCAGGTCGTCGGAGCGGCGGGGGTGGACAAGCGAATCGACGTGCTGGCGACAGCGATCCACGCGCGGCTTACGGTGGCCGACCTGGAAGACCTGGAACTGGCCTACGCGCCCCCCTTCGGCGCCGCGAAGGACCCCGTCAACATCGCCGGGTACGTGGCGGGCAACGCCTTGCGCGGCGACGAGGACTTCGTCTACGCGGAGGAGCTGGACGACGCACGGCGGGGCGACTGGACGATCATCGACGTGCGGGAGCCGGCGGAGTATCGGGCGGGGCACATCCCGGGCGCGATCCTGATGCCGCTGGGGCAGCTACGCGAGGGCTGGGAGGACATCCCGCGCGACAAGCCGGTGTCGCTCTACTGCACACTGGGTCAGCGGGCCTACTACGCCACGCGCATTCTGCGAGCCAAGGGGCTGCGGCCCAAGAACATCGCCGGCGGCCTGCTCACGTACAACCTGGTCCACGCGGACCACGCCCCGCCAGAGTCGACCTGTCGGGAGATGTAAGCCCGGCTTGGCCGGAGGGCGGCCCCCGAGATAGGATGCACGGTTGGCGCCCCGCTGGCGGGGCCGACCAGGGAAGCTCACCCGTTTCCAGGAGTTCGACGATGTTCGCACGGCCGATTTCATGGCGTGACCGGGCCCCCGGCCTCGCGCTGGTCCTCGTACTGGTCGCAGGCGCGGCCCTCGCACGCGGGCAGGAGAAGATCCGGATCAAGACCGCGGACGAGCTGCCGCGTCATTCGTACAAGATCCCCGGCAGCGTCTCCGAACTGCTGAAGTCGGACGACGCCCTGATGGCCCTGGCCAGACAGGTGCGGGCCGACACCGAGGCCGATCTGGCCAGGTACGAGATCGCCGATGCCCCGACCCTGCGGGAACTGACGGGTGTGCTCCTCAGCGTCGCCCTGCTCGAAAACCGGCTGGACGATGCGGCGCAGTTGATCGAACGCCTGCGCGCGCTGGAAGACAAGGAGGCGAAGAAGCTGACGACCGGGCTGGTGGCCGGCTCGTACATCGCCGCCCGCCGCGCGGTGCCTGACGACCGCGCCCGCTTCCAGGCGACCTTCGAGCAGACGCTGCTGGAGCGCCTGCGGCCCCTGCCGTGGGACGTCGTCGGCGACATCCTGGAGCAGACCAAAGGCCGCATGGAGGTCCTTAGCGAGGACCTGCTGATGGGCATGGCCAAGGGCAGCCTCGACCCGGTCGCGGCGGCCTCCAACGGCGAAATCGGTGCCGACACCGCCCGCAGCGCCCTCGGCATGGGCACCACGCTTCGCGTGCAACTGCCGCTCAAAGAGCGCATTCTCGCGGCCTACGGCAAAGTGATCGCCGAACATCGCGTCACCAAGCCGGATATCTGGGCCGAGCGGGACGTGGCGCTGTCCCCCGCGGAGAAACGGGCGCCGATCGTCGTCGGTATCTGGGATTCCGGCGTGGACGTGCAGCCGTTCAAGACGCAGCTCTTCGTGAACCCCCAGGAACAGCCCAACGGCAAGGACGACGACGGCAACGGTTTCGTCGATGACCTGCACGGGATCGCGTTCGACCTGGAGGCCCACCCGACGCCCGATCTGTTGCACCCGATCGGCGCGTTGAACTCGCCGGTCGAGGAAGTGGCCAAGTACATGAAGGGCTTCACCGACCTCCAGGCCGCGCTGGACACGCCCGACGCCACGGCCGTGCGCAAGGTCTTGTCCGGCCTGAAGGGCGACGAAGTCAAGGACTTCATGGAAGACCTCGGCCTGTACGGCAACTACGCCCACGGCACGCACGTCGCGGGCATCGCCCTGGACGGCAACCCCTTCGCCCGCCTCCTGGTCGCCCGCATCTCCTTTGACTACCGCATGGTCCCGTTCCTCCCGACGCTGGAGTGGGTCCGCCGTGAGGCCGCGTCGTTCCAGGCCAGCGTGGACTACATGAAGCAGCACCACGTCCGCGTCGTGAACATGAGCTGGGGGCACGATCAGGACGAGATCGAATCGCCGCTGGAGAAGCACGGCGTGGGCGAGACGGCGGAGAAGCGGGCGGAGCTGGCCCGCGAGATGTACAAGGTGCAGCGCGACGGGTTGTATGCCGCCCTGAAGAGCGCTCCGGAGATCCTCTTCGTCGTCGCCGCCGGCAACGCGGACAGCGATGTCGAGTTTGACGAGGTGATTCCGTCGAGCTTCGACCTGCCCAACGTGCTCGTGGTCGGCGCGGTGGACCAGGCGGGCGACCCGACCAACTTCACCAGCTTCGGCCGGACCGTGCAGGTCTACGCCAGCGGCTTCGAGGTGGACAGCTACGTGCCGGGCGGCCAGCGGATGAAGCTGTCGGGCACGTCGATGGCGTCGCCGCAGGTGGCCAACCTCGCGGCCAAGCTCGTGGTGCGCGACCCGTCGCTCAAGCCGCCGCAGGTGATCGAACTGATCAAGCAGGGTTCGGAGAAGGTGGAGAAGGCCGGCAAGACGCTGCTGCTGATTCACCCGAAACGGACACTGGAGCTGCTGGAGAAGCGCGCGACGGCCGCCGCCGCCTCTGGCGGGGCCGCCGCCGCTCCAACCGGCCGCTGAGCCGTTGTGCGCTCCGAGCCGCGACCCCACGCGAGCGGGAGGGCGAGGCTCCAGCCGAGCCGCCCGTAGCGGCCGGGCTCCGCACCGGCCGAACCGCACCGGCCATTGGCCGGTGCTACACAGGCCATTGGAGGTGCCACATGGGTCGTGGGAGGGTGCCACAGAGGCCGGCGTGGACGAGCCCCAAGCACCAGCGCGGGGGCCGCGCAGCGCGTCGTCCGCCGCCGCGGGCAGGCCCAATGCTCAAGAGCAGTGGCACACGCCGACCCGGTACGCAAGAGCAGTAGCACACATGCCGGGGTACGGTTGACGAGGGCGGCGGGGCCGTGCTATCCCTACCGCGGTCGTGCGTCACGCATCGGGCCGTCCGATCCGTGCTGCGGTCGCGCGCCACGCATCCGAGCGTCCGATCCGCACCGCGCCGGTGGGGGCGCGCGTCACCCGCACAATCCGTCCCGCGACCTTAGGGTTGCGGCCGCCCACGCAGTCGCGGTCGCCGCCCCCTTGAGGACCAAACGCGTGTCCACCCGCCCGAGAACTCGCGCCGCCCTGGCCCGTTACATCGACCACACGCTCCTCCAGCCCGAGGCGACGGCCGACCAGATCGACCGCCTCTGCGACGAGTGCCGCGAATACGGCTTCTTCGCCGCGTGCGTGAACCCCGTGTGGGTCAGCCGGTGTGTCGCCCGGCTGGCGGGCACGGACACGATCGTGGCGAGCGTGGCCGGCTTCCCGCTCGGGGCCACCCCCAGCGAAGTGAAGGCCCACGAGGCCCGGGCCGCGGTCGAAGCCGGCGCCCGCGAGATCGACATGGTGGTCCATCTCGGCGCGCTACTGGTCGGCGACCGCGACGGCGTGATCCGTGACATCCGGGCCGTGGTGGAAGCGGCCCGGCGGGCGGACCCCGCGGCGCGGGTGAAGGTCATCCTGGAAACGCGAGCGCTGAGCGTCAAGCGGATCATCCTGGGGTGCCTGTGCGCCCGGGCGGCCGAGGCCGACTTCGTGAAGACCTCAACCGGGTTTCACCCCGCGGGCGGGGCGTCGGCGGGACACGTCCGGCTGCTGAAGCAGAACGCCGGCCCGCTGCGGGTCAAGGCCGCGGGCGGCATCCGCAACCTGCCGACCGCCCTGGCCATGCTTGCCGCCGGCGCCGAGCGGCTGGGCCTGTCCGCGAGCGTTCCGATCGTGACGGCGTTGCCCGCCATGTAGAGAGGGGGCGGGAGTCCATCTTCGGCTTGTCCTGCTTCCAGGCGACGGCCCCCGTCGTTTCCCGGCGTGCGGGGCGGCGGCCAACGCAACCGGTGCGAGGTGGCTGCCGCGCCGTTTCTCAGCACGGCCGCTCTCGACCCCGTTATACTGAGTCCGGAGCCGCGACGATGGCCGCGAACCTGACGCCCCAGTACCTGGCCGCCGAGGCCCGCTACCGTGCCGCCAAGACGCCCGCGGAGGAACTCGCGGCGCTGGAGGAGATGTGGCGGGAGCTGCCCAAGCACAAGTCCTCCGAGAAGATCCAGGCCGAGCTGAAGAAGAAGCTGTCGGCGGCCCGCAAGGCGCTCCAGGAGGGCAGCAAACGGGCCGGCACGCGGACCGACCCCTTCTGCATCGCCAAGTGCGGCGCCGGACAAGTCGCCCTGCTCGGCACGCCCAACGTCGGCAAGTCCTCCCTCGTCGGCGGCCTGTCCCACGCCCAGGTGAAGATCGCCGACTTCCCCTTCTCCACCGCGGTGCCCGTCCCCGGCATGGTCCCGTACGAGGACATCCAGATCCAGCTCATTGACACGCCGCCGGTAACGCCGGAGCACGTCCCCACGGGCTTCCCCGGCCTGTGGCGGACGGCGGACGCGCTGGTGGTGGTCGTGGACCTGTCCGGCGAGTCGTTCCTGGACGACCTGGAGACGTGCCTGCGGCACCTGTCGGAGCGCCGCATCGAGCTCGTCGATGGTCCGCGGCAATGGCCCCAGGAGCCCGACGCGCCGCTGCGCGTCCCCGGACTGGTGCTGGCGAACAAGATGGACACGGAGGGGGCGGACGCCAACTTGGCGCTGCTGCGAGAGTTCTTCGGATCACGACTGCGGATCGAGCCGCTCTCGACGCGCGAGCCGGCGTCACTGGGCCGCGTTCCCGAACTGCTTTACCGTCTGATCCGCGTGGTGCGCGTGTACGCCAAGCCGCCGGGGCGTAAACCCGATCTCCAGGAGCCGTTCGTCCTGCCGGCCGGCAGCGACGTTCACGAGTTGGCCCGCCACGTCTATCGCGGTTTGGAGCAGAAGGTCCGGGCCGCCCGCTTGTGGGGCCACGGCGTCGCCGACGGTCAGAACGTCCACCTGGACCACGTGCTGCACGACAAGGACATTGTCGAGTTGCACGTGTGAGAGTGGGTGGCGCGTCGTTTCCTGGGCGTCCGCGGCCGCCGCGGCGGCTCGGGGCCCGTCGGTCCCGCCGCTGCTCATGCCGGCGTCACGGCCAACGTGCCGCAACGCCCACAGGCCGGCCGGCGCAACAAGCCGCGGGCGACCGGCCGAAGTCGGTCGCCCGCGGCAGCACGTTGAAGCGTCGGCGTCGCCTCACACCAGCTCGGCGTTGCGCCTGAAAGTTCCTGTCAAAGCCCGCCGCGCGACGGGCGGGCCGTCCGGCCCCGCACTCGCGTGCGGGGTTCAGATCAGCGCCCTTACGGGCCCGTCAGCAGACTGACAAACGGGTTGATGTCGCCGAAGTCGACGATGCCGTCGCCGTTGATGTCCCCGGTCTTCGGGTCGCACGTGGGGTACTGGGCCTGCCACGCCGCCGGGTTCGTCAGGATCAGCACGAACGGGTTGATATCGCCGAAATCGACCTCGCCGTCGCAGTTCACGTCGCCGCGGCGGAAGTCGAACGGGCCGCCGAGCCAGGCCGCGTTGTAGATGTCGGCCGGGGCGTTGCTCTTGCGCAGTTGGGCGAAGGCGACGAACTTCACGTCGGTCGGCTGGGCCATGCTGTTGCTGTCGAGGGTGAAGTTGGCCGGGACCTCACGGGATTCGCCCGGGTTGAGCGTGATGTAGATCGGCCACACGGTGCCCTGCATGACCGTGTTGCGCGAGTAGGTCGGCGAGGCGGGCCAGTGGTCCAGGAGCTGGACGATCTGGAGGCGGATGCTCTTGGCCGTGCCGCCGGGCTCCACACTCACCTTGATCTTCGTGCGGACGACGTTGGCGGCGATCTTGCACGCCGTCATCTCGACCCGCACGTCGGTGGGGACGGCCTTGCGGGCCAGGTAGGCCGCCTGGTAGTTCTGGAAGGCGCTCTGCGCGCTGCCCGCGCCGACGACCGAGGTGACGCCGTCGAACCACACGGTGGGCGTGCCGGTGATCGCATAGAACGTGTTGCGGTTGCTGCCCCAACTCGTCTCGTACGAATCACCGATGTGGACCTCGAGCGGAATGAAGTCGTTCGGGTAGTTGCTCATCATCATGATCAACGCCTGACCGGCGTAGGTGCAATAGCCTCAGGTCACGCTCGTGAAGTCTTCGGCCACAACGATCCTGTCAGCGGCCACCGCGGGGGCAGCCAGCCACACCACCAGCGCGGCCAGCCCGATACAACCGATCCATTTCTTCTTCATGGTTCTACTCCCTCTCTCGGGTTTCACCTGGACACACGTTCCGCCCGTCGGTCGCGTCGCCGGCTAGAACCGCAGCGCCATGACGAACGGGTTGATGTCATTGAAGTCCACTTTGCCGTCCCGGCTGGTGTCGGCGTTGTACCAGTTGCAGTCCGGGTAGCGCATCTCGTACTGCCCGCGGTCGATCAGGGCCAGTACGAACGGGTTAATGTCGTCGAAATCGACCTCGCCGTCGCAGTTCATGTCGCCCGGCGTCCCCAGCACCTGCACGTAGAAGTGCTCCTGGGCGTAGAACAGCCCGCCGTCCGCCACGTACTTCCCGGCCACCGCGAACAGCAGGTCGTAGTAGTCCCGGTCCGCCGTCGGCTTCACCTCCAGGTCGAACTGAAACGTCGTCGGCCCGGTGCCCCAGGGGTACGCGATGTCCGGCTCCGTGTAGTACTTCGCCCCGTCGCCCCATTCCGGCCAGTCGCAGTCCGGGAAGTACTGGAGCCGCCCGTTCAGCTCGACGCCGGCAAACCGCAGCCGCGTCAACTGGACGGCGTAGGTGTCGTCCGCCGCGAGCCCGGCGATCTGGGCCAGCAGGGTCTCGGTCTGCCCGCGGTAAACCTGGAAGCATTTGAGCAACCCGCGGTCCGGGGCGCCGGTATTGGCCTCGTTCGGATCGGCCCACGTATCGTAGCCGATCACGTTCAGGGCCCCGATGTGCAATCGACTGTGGCAGCCGAGGCAGTTCGCGCCGAACGCGGGCTCCAGGCCGCACGCCGACGCCGCACTCCACGCCAGGAACACGGCCACGATGCCGAGATTCGCCAGGTTTCTCATGGTTGGCCTTCACTATCCGCTTCGCGCGGCGACGCCGCGCCGGTCGCTGAAATCTCCAATTCCGTCAAGACGCGCGCCACCAGCTCGGGGACGAGCCGGGCGATCGTCGGCGACAACTCCAAACCGTATTCCACCGCCTCCGGCCGCACGCCGAAGACCACCACGTCGTCGGGCTCGAGGCCCAGCAGCCGGGCGGCGGCGAGCGTCTCCAGCAAACCGAATTCATGGACCGACAGGACGGCGGCGGGCTCGGCCAGATCGTCGCGCGTCAGCCGCAGGACCGTGCCCGGCGGACGGTCACCGGCCAGGGCATCGACGACGATGACCTTGCGGCGGTCGGCGAGGACATCGAGCAGACCGAGGCCGGCGGTGGCGCCATCACACAGCTCGACATCGGCGGGCAAGGGGTGAGACGCGAGCGCCTCGATCACACGCACCCCGACGCCCTCATCCCGCAGCAGGATGTTGCCCAGCCCCAGCACGAGGATGGGGCGGCGCGGCCCGTTCGCCGATCGCTCGGGAACGCCGACGGAAGCGGGTTGGAGGGCACGCGCGGTCATGCGGACGCCTTGCATCTCCTCGCTACGCACTCGCGCGGACCAACCGCGCGCCGGGTTCCACCCGCTGGCCGGGCCGCACCATGTGGACGGCGCACGCCAGACACGGATCGAAGGTGTGGACGATGCGCAGCACTTCGACCGGCTGGTTCGTGTCGGCCACCGGGGTGCCGATGAGGGCGGCCTCCATCGGCCCGCGCTGGTTCATGTCGTCCTTGGGCGACGCGTTCCAACTGGTCGGCGTCACCACCTGATAACGGCTGAGGACGGAGTTCTGCACGCCGATCCAGTGCCCCAGCGCGCCGCGTGGGGCCTCGGTGAGGCCGGCGCTGGTGGCCTGGGACGGAATCGAGCTGGGCTGGTAACTGGGGGCCCCCGGAACGAGTTGGTTGAGCCAGCCGTCCATCGCGTCGGCGATCTTCTTGGTTTCCAGGGCCCGCGCCATGATGCGGTCCAGGGCGGAGATGCCGCGCGCGTACTGCCCCGCGACCCACATGCGGGCCAGCGGGCCGGCCTCGTGCGGCTTGCCGCCATACCGCGGCGCCTTGAGCCAGGTGTACGCCCCGGGCTTGTCCGGGGCGGGCTCGGTAACCGCCTGCCCCGGGTGACCGCAACTGCCCGGCGTGAACCAGCCGTAAGCGACGTACTCGGCAATCTGCTGTGGGTCCACGGGGCGGAACTGGCCGTCGGTATAGCGGCCGGCGGGGAAGTAGCGGTTGGACCCGCTGTTGTCCAGGTCGAACACGCCAAACGACAGCAGATTCCCGTAGCCGACACCGAGGTTGTAGTAGTCCGCGAACGCGGCGGCGAGCGTGTTGGCGTCGGGGATGTAGACGTTGTCGATGAACGAGCGCAGCTCGGTCAGGAGCTGGCGGAATTGCGCGACCTTCTCGGTCGTGACCACCTCGGTACACCCGCCGACGACGAACGACCCGACGCACGGCAGCTTGGACCCGAAGATCGCGCCCATCTGGTGGGCCTTGCGCCGCAGCTCGAGCGCCGTAACGTAGTGGCCCACCAGCGTCGCCGCCGTCGGGCCCGAAATCATGTCCGGCGTGACATAGCGCGGCGTCCAGGGGGCCTTGTCGAGCAGGCCGGTCGTGTTGACGTAGTCCAGCACCGACAGGTGGTAGAAGTGCAGCAGGTGCGAGTCGATGTGGTTCGCCCCCATCACGAGGTTGCGCAGAATGCGGCCGTTGTCGGGGGGACTGACATTGAACGCGGCGTCGAGGCCGAGACAGGACGCGGCGGCGTGCGATACCGGGCACACGCCGCAGATGCGCTGCGTGTACAGCGGCGCGTCGCGCGGGTCGCGGCCGAGGAGGATGATCTCGAAGCCGCGGAACATCGTCCCGGAGCACTTGGCGTCGATCACCTGCTGCCGGCCGCCGACGAGGTCGACGGTGACCTCGACGTCCAGGTGGCCCTCGATGCGGGTGACCGGGTCAATCTTGATCGTCGTGGGCATGGGCACTTCTCAACCGGTAAGGGTTAGGAGCTCTGGTTCCGCTGACGCACCGGGGACACGGGTTCGCCCGCCGGCAGTTCCCCGGGCGCGACGGGCTGCTCGGGCGTGGCCGGCGGCGCCAGGTAGACGTAGAAGGGCGACATGCCGTCCGGGTAGGACGGGTTCACGCACCCCAGGCACGGGCTGCGGGCCCCGATGCACCAGTTCACGCCGGACTGCCCCTGGCCGCGGCTGTTCCACTTGCGGATCGGGCAGTCGGAGTATGTGTGCTTGCCCTTGCAGCCTAGGTACTCCATGCAGCCCACGTCGCCGAGCTGCTGGGCGAACACGGGTTCGCCGCAGTACTTGTGCCGCTTGAAGCAGTTGTCGTGAATGCGGCGGCCGAAGAACTCCAGCGGCCGGCGGTGTTGATCGAGCGGCGGCGTCTGGTTGTGGGTCATCAGGTACACCAGCGTGCCGACCAGCCAGTCCGGATGGGCCGGGCAGCCGGGGATGTTGATGACCCGCGGGTCGCTGCCCATGAGCTGCTTCAGCCCCTTGGCGGATGTCGGGTTCGGGGCGCCGCCCGTGACCCCGCCGAAGGACGCGCACGACCCGAGGCCGATGATGTGCGCGGCGTTGGGGGCGAAGGTCTGGAGGGCGTTCTCCATCGTCATGCCGGGCCACAGCGTGCAATAGCGGCCGGCGGCCCCGGTCGGGATCGCGCCCTCGACGATCAGGATGTAGCCCGGCTCGGCGCCGGCGGCCTGGACGGCCGATACGGCGAGGTCGCCGGCGGCGGCCTGCAAGTTGCTCTGGTACTTCACGTCCAGCGTGTTCACCAGCAGGTCGTCCACCGTCGCGTAGTGGACGCTGTTGAGGAACGAGACGGCGCAGCCGTCACATCCCGCCCCTTGCAGCCAGATCACGCGCGGGGCATCACGCCCCGAGAGCAGCTTCTGGAGCTGGGCGAAGGCGGACGGCGCGAGATGCCCCGCGGCGACGGCCGCGGCGGCCACCTTCAGGAACTCACGTCGGCTGATTCTCATTGCGACACCTCCCCACCCAGGATTCCACCCGTCTCGCCCGTCGCGGGTCCGATGCGACCACCGCCGCGGAACGGCCGCCACGGCGGAATCCCGAAGAAGCTCTCGGTTTCCGCCAGCAGCGCCCGGGCATAGGCGGAGTTGTGCGACCCGTAGGACAGGTCCGCCTGGACCATCTGGTAGTTGAACTTGGCAATGATGTAGCGGGCGAGTTGGGCTGGCGGCAGCGTGGCGGGATTGACGTAGAGCGGGTCTTGCGGGTTGAAGTACCGCGCGATCGTCCGCATCCGCGCGTCCATCTCCTCCCACGCCATCTGCACCAGCAACGTCGCCGTCGCCTCCGAGTGGCACGGCATGCACGCCCGCATGTTCGCCTCGAACTTGTGCCCGCTGTTGACCGGCTGCGACGGACCGCCGTAGGGTTCAAAGTGCACGTGGCACTTCACGCACTCCTTGGCGATGCCCCACCAGTGCATGGTGTAGGGGCCGTCCAGCGGGTTGCCGTTGAGCTTGTAGCCGCCGACGCTGTGCAGCATCTCTTTCTGCGGCTGGTCGGGGACCTGCCCCGGCGCCGCGGCCTGCATCGTGTGGCAATCGCCGCACAGGTCGCGGGCCGGCAGCCGGAGCTGGCCGCTGTTGGGGCCGCCGTGCGGGTTGTGGCACGCGACGCACTCGATGTCGTAGGCCACCTCCCAAATCCCCGGCTTGTTCCCCACCGGCGCCAGCCGCCACTCGGTGGAGTGGCACGCCAGACACGATTCCTGGTAGTTCGGCAGGAACATGATGTCGAACAACGCGGTGGCGTGCTTGGAGATCGACCACTGCTCGTGCTGCGGGTGGTGGTTTTCGCCGCACAGTCCGTGGCACGATTGGTGGCAAGCGCCGCACATGTCCGAGTCCACGTTCTTTGGCATCGACACGGCATACGGGTCGAGCACGTGGTTGCTGCCGGCGCCGTGGCAATTCTCGCACTGGACGTTGGCCAGCTCCGGAGTGGTCGCCAGATTGACGAAGCCGCTGGCTTTGCCGTAGCCGACCGAGTGGCACGGGAAGCACAGGACGTTGTTGCCCTGCCCGGCCTGGACCAGCGTGTTGAACGCGGTCGCGTGGATCGTCCGGCCCCAGTCGTTGTGATTGCCGGTGTGGCAGTCGCGGCACAGCGCGGCGCCGACGAACATCGGGGGGCTGGGCAGCGGCCCGCTGAAGTTCACGGCGAAGACGGCCAGGTCCGCGAGGTCCACGTCGCCATCGCCGTTGGCGTCGGCCTTGGCGAAATGGCCGGGATCGCACCCGGGCGGGGGCGTCGTCACGCCGGGGCCGCCGAGACAGGTCTGGAACAGGACGAAGTCGTTGGCGTCCACGTCGCAGTCGAGGTCGATGCAGCCCAGGGACTTACCGAACGGGTTGATGCCGCCGGGGGCCGGCACCTCCGGGCACGAGTCGCACGGGTCACCGAGACCGTCGTTGTCACTGTCCTGCTGGTTGACCGAGTGCAAGACGGGGCAGTTGTCGCAGTCGTCGCCGAAGCTGTCCTCGTCGGTGTCAAGCTGGGTCGGATTCACGACGTCGTCGCAGTTGTCGCACGCATCGCCGACGCCGTCGTGGTCCGAATCGGCCTGGTCGGGGTTGTAGCGCTTGGGGCAGTTGTCCGAGACGTCGGGCACGCCGTCACCGTCCCAGTCGCCGGGATACGACACGAGCGGCCAGGCCCGCGTGGCGGCCTGATACACGACGGCCGGGCCGGCGGACTTGGGTTCCTGGACCCACGCGACGATCTTGATGTCTTCCTTGCGGGACCAGTCCAGGGCGGCAAACGTGAAGTCCTGCTCTACGACCTGCGTCTGCCCGGGGGTGAGCTGGAGATCCTGGGTCGGCCCGGCCTGACGGAACGTGTTGCGGTAGTATTCGTGTTCGGCCGGCCAGTGATCGAGAACCTGCACCAGATACAGGCGTACGGTCTTGGCCTCCCCGCCCGCCTCCAGTCCGGCCTCCGCGCGAATGCGGTACGTTGACCCACTCACCGGCGTCCCCGAGACCTGGAGCGTCACATCCGTCGGGACGGCCCGCTCGGGCAGGAAGTGGTTGCTCCGGTAGATGACATACTGCTGGTCCACGTCGGGCAGCGACCCGACGAGCTTGCTCGTGCCGTTGAAGACCGCGTGCGGCGTGTAGAGCCCGCTGTAAAACGCGAAACGGGCGTCGCCCCACGGGGTCTCGTAGTCGTCGTAGACGTGGTACTGCACGAACGTGAACGTGTCTTCATAGACGGTCAATAGCCGATCGAGTGCCGGCCCGGCGTAGCCGCAGCCGTAGCACCAGACGTCGGTGAACTCCTCTCCGAGGACGACGCGGTCCGCGGCCGGCGCGACCGCCGGCCCCCAGACGCACGAGAACACGACGACGGCCGCCAGGGCCCATCGGCCTACCCACGGGTTCGTCTTCATACCCGTCACCTGATTCATATGGTTATCGGTGATTGCCGCCCGCTCGGCTTCTCCGGTTCAAGCGGGCGCTCCAGCGCAAACGGCTCGCGGTCTACGCGCTCCTTCATTAGACGGCAATTGGCTAATCGGAGTCAAGTATTTAATACGGCGTTTATCGGTAACAGGACAAGTGTGGGCCGATATGGTCGGGAACGAGACCCCCTGGGGCACCGGCCGGGCGGCCGATCGCGGCGCGGATAGCGCAAAACCAACCATGCCTCGATTGGTCGCCCCTCTTGAGAGTAACAGTCACCCCACCCGGCGGCTCCCGGAACAGCATGGGAGAAATCGCCTGGGAACACCCATCAGAACCCCGCCCACCGGTGCGGGTCGAACGGCCCACCACTTGCGTGGTGGGTTCTGTCAGGAGCCCTACAGCGCTTCTTTGCGGAACTCCTCGTAGGCGTCTTTCACCTTCTTGTAGATCGGGTCGTTGCGATCGACCTCGCTGAGGCGTTCCTTGACCTGGCCGTCCACGGGATCCAGGTAGACCAGCGCGACGGTCTTGGCCTCGCGGTAGGCGAACTCGCCCTGCTTGCCCGCGGCGCGGCGCAGGAGCACCGGCTCGTCGAAACGCAGGTCCAGCACCAGCGCGCCGGTGCCGAAGTCCACCGTCTCCCGTTTCGGCTTGTCGTCCTTGTCGACCTCGCCCGTCCGCACCTCCCGCGACTCGCCCACCGCGTCGCCCACCCGGACCTTGAAGTCCTCTTTCAGCCAGTTGCCCTTGTACCAGGTGAAGACCTCGACGGCGGCGGCCGGCTCGCCGAAGACCGGCCCGCGCACGAAGAAATGCCGACGCGGCGCCACGGTAATCGGGGCGCTGGGCAACGACCACTCGCCGACCAGGACGGTCTTGTCGGCGAGGGCGGGATCGCGCAGGCTGGCCCGGCGGCCCACATAGGGGTTCCACAACTTGACGCGCAGGCGGTAACGGTAGGTCTTGCCTGGGGCCACGGAGTCGTCGTGGAACCACAGGGCCGGCTCGCCTTCCTTCTCCGGATTGGTCACGAGTTGGGTCGGCCCCTGCCAGACCGGCATCGCTGCCCTGCGCGGTCCCTTCTCCGGCTGCGGCTCGCGGCCGCGCTGCGCTTCGCGCTTGATGCGCTCCGCCTGGCTCTTGGCGCCGCGCGAGGCGTCGCCGTTGTTCAGGACCGCATCTGCCTTCTGCTCGGCCGTCGACCAGTCTTTGTCCTTCAGGGCCTTTCGCGCGGCACGGAGATCCTCCGTCGCCCGTTTGGCACCACTTTCCGGGGGGGGTGGCGCGGCCCCGCCGCCTCCAAATGGACCCGCGGTGCGTCCCCCGGTGGCGCCCGGCGCCATGCCGCGACCACCGCCGCCGGCTGGCGGCGCCATGCCGCGTCCACCGGAGGGCGGGGGCGGAGGCGCGGGGGGCGCGGCGCGGCCGCCGCCGCTGGGCGGTTCGGCTTCCGACTTGCCCTTCTTTGCCTCCGCGGGCTTTTCCTCTTCCTTCTGCTCCGTTTCGAGTCCGGGCAGAGGAGGGACGTCCCACTCGTCGCCGGCGTCCAGCGGGTAGAACCAGGGCTGCATGAGGAGTTGTTGCGCCTCGTACACCTTGCTCCGCGCCTCGTCGATCGCCGTCTGGTTAATCAGCTCCCCGGACTTGTCGTCGTACACGGGGTCCGGGATGTCGATCTTCGGGATGGCCTTGGCGGGGGGGACGTCCTCCCACGGACCGTACTCCCCCACGGGCGTCACTTCCTGCCGCTGCACGTCCACGCCCACCACGTAAACCTTTGCCCGGTAAGGCGCGTAGCCGGCGTTGGTCATCTCGCGCAACTGCGCTTCCTTCGGGTAATAGGCCCCGACGGTCACCCAGGACAGCTCGACGGGCCCCTCGGACGCCGCGGGCGGGGCCGCTTCCGCCCCAGGGGCCAACGCGGCCTGGAGCTTGTGTACCAGACTGATGCCCGTCCGCGCGACGACTTGCCGCGGGCGCAGGGGCGTCACCGAAGCCACGTTCTCCGCTTCCTGTCCCTCCTCCAGCTTCGGCAGCGCCGCGCCGAACTGCCCCACGACGCGCAGCGTGCTCGGCAGCGGCGGCGCATTCTGTGTGGCCCCTCCCAACACGCCGGCGTTGAATCCCTGCTCCAGTTCCTGCGAGAAGTTGGGCACGGGCTCCGCCTTCGGCTGCGCGCTGCGCACCGCCCGCTGGAGCTCCTCGGCCCGCCGCTGAATCGCTTCATCCAGCTCGGCCGGTCCGAGGCGCTCGCTGCCGAACTCGATCTTGTTCGGCTCCAGAACGAGGTAGCGCACGCCGACAAAGATGAGCCACACGACGGTCAGGCCGAGCACGCCCTTCTCCAGGTGCAGCTCGATCAGGCTGATGGCGCCTTTCTTCATCGTTCATCCTCCCGCCGTCACGCGGGTTCCTCGCCCTAGGGTTGGTGTCCCTCGCCGGTTTCGATGCCCAGGTCCCGCAGCACCTCCGCGGGCATGAGCGGCTTATAGATGCGCCGGGCGAAGTATCCTTCGAAGTCCAGGACCGCCCGGACGACCGGGTCGGGACCGTAGAAGTAGCCGGCCGGATCGACGGATTCCGCGTCGCTGTATTCCGCCGACACGAGCTGGTAGAAGTTCGTCCGCGACATGGCGTCCACGAGGCGCAGCACGTCGCGTTTGCTGACGATCACGGTGACGACGACGCGCACGACGTCGAACTGCTCGTTGCCGCGGCGTCCGGTGAACGAGACGATGGACGTGGCCGCTGCCGCACTCGCCTCCGGCATGCCGGCCCCGGCGGTGAAGGGCACCAGCGTGCCGGCGGAGGTGACGTAGCCCAGGACTTGGACGCTCTCGACCCGCTTGACGGGCAAACGGGTAACGTTCGCCTCCTTCTCGCCGAGCTCGCGGGCGGCTTCCTCGTTCACGCGGGCGATCGCGTGGACCAGGTCCTCCTGCACCCAGAGGCTGACTTGGGCGTACCACATTTCGCGCGGGGAGGGAGGCTCATCCCGCTGGGCCAGCGGGGCGACGAAGAGCGACGTCATCGGATCCAGGTAGACGCGGATGTTACGGGCCTTCTTGACGCTCGCCCGGAGGCGCACGGCTTCCGACTCCGCCCCGGGAACTCCCGCACCGGAGGTGCCCCCCGGCGGCGCAGCGCCCCCGCCGCCCGGGGGAGCCATCATGCCCCGTCCGCCTGCGGGCGGCGCGACGCCGCGGCCGCCGGCCGGGGGAGCTACCCCCCGCCCGCCCGCGGGAGGAGGCGCCACACCCCGTCCGCCGGCCGGGGGAGCCACGCCGCGTCCACCGGCGGGCGCCTCCGCGGGCGTCCCAAAGCCCGGAACGGGCGGGGTCGGGGTTTCGGGCCCGGCATCCCCCCCCTCCTCAATGCGCTTGCGACGTTCCATGTCGGCGAGGATTTCGGCCTCGTCCTGAAGCTCCAGGGCGTTGGGCAGCGTGCCCCCTTTCGCTTCGCGCGGCAACTCGTAGAGCCGCCGCACGTACGCCTCGCGGAAGCGGTACGGCACTTCCACGGAGGCGGGCCGCGGAAAAGCGGCGTCCAGCAGCGGTTTGCGCTCGTTGATGCGCTCGGCGGTCCGCAAGACCGCCTCATACTGCTCGGCGAACCGCTGGGCACGCTCCTTCTCGGCGTTGATGGTGTCCTGGTTCTGCGCATCAGCCCGCAGGGTGGCGATCTCCTGAGCGGCCTGCACGCGCTTCTGCATTTCTTCCACCACACTGGCGCGCGTCATCCCGATCACGCCCAGTACGATCCCCGCCAGCGCGGCGACGCCCGTGGCCAGCAGCATCCAGTGGGTCTTCACGAATTCCATGGTCCGTCTCCTGCCGGTCGGCCTGCCGACCGGCCCACGTCGTCAGCGCGTACTCATCGGCCGGGCCGCCGCGTCCTGCTCCCCCTCCTTCTTCTCGGGCGGCGGCGGTTCACCCAGTTTCACCTTGAACGCGAACTCCACCCGCCAGTCGTTGACCGTGTCCTCCCCGGTCAGCGGGTCGGGGAACTGGGCCGCCCCCCCCGTGGGCTGGCCCGCAGGCATTCCCGGGGGACCGAACCCCGGCAGCCCCACTTGGTTGTACGAGCGCGGCACCGGGACGCTGATGCTCTTCTTCAGCGGGTCCTTGGGGTCGTCCGGCGGGATAAAGAAGCCGAGTCCCGGCCGGTGCGTCATTTCCCGGAGGTTCTGGAAATAGGCTTCCGTCAGCCACTTGATCGCGTCCGCCGGCGTTCGTCCTTGGAGCAGGCGCCCCGTGATCCGCACCACAAAACCAGCGCCCTCGGCCGGGCCGGCGGCCTCGCTGCCCCCGCTGGGCGGCGGCGGGGGGGCCGCGCCCATCATGAGCCCGCGCCCGCCCATCAAACCCGGAGCTATGCCGCGACCGAATCCCATCGGGGCCCCGCCGCCGGCGGGCGCGCCGCCCACGGGACCGCTTTCCTCGGCCGCGGCCGCCGATGCGTCCAGTATTGCATTGTCAACCGACGGGGAATACTCGATCTTCAGTGACTCGATGATCAACTGTCCCCGGCGCGTTCGATCGAACCGAATGGGGTCCGACTCGATGAGCTTCTTGAGCTCCTCCGGCGACTTGACCTGGGCCAATTCGGGGGGGTTGACCGGCGGCATGGCCTCGTGGGCGAGGGCCAGCAGACGCGGCACAATGAGCTTCTGCTCCTGGAGCTTCAGCAGACCGTCCACGTCGCTTTTCCGCTGGCCGGTGTCGGTCTGCGCGGCCTTGTAGGCAGCGCGGAACCGCTTGGCCTCTTCCACGACCCGGGCGGTGGTGGCGCGGAACTGCTGCGCGCGGTCGCTTTCCAGCGTTTGCCGGTCCAACCCGTTGGCCACGAAGGGGATGCCCGCGGCAATCAGCAGCGACGCCGCCGACGCGATGAAGTACGGCCGCTTCTTCTGCCACACCACCACGCGGGCCAGCTCGGTCGGCAGCAACGACGCCCGGATGCGCCCCAGTCCGAGTCCCTGCACCGCCAGGCCGTACGCCGCCGCGAAGGAGAGGATGTTGTCCGCAAACTGCGGCGCCTGCGTCACGGCGGTGGGCACGAGCTGGTTGAACTTCTCCAGCTTGCGGACGTTGCCGCCGCCGATGGTCAGGTTGTTCTCCAGGTACTTCTGGAGCCCCGGCAGGCGGAAGGCGTTACCCAGGGCCAGGACGCGGCGGAGTTCGACGTCGCGGTGCGTCGAGCTGTAGAAGCCGATCGACCGTTGAATCTCGGCCACCAGGTCGGCGAACACCGGCCGCATGGCCTGGAACATCTGTCGGGCGTATTTGCTGGTGGCGGCCGTCCGCTTCAGGTTTTCCGCCTTGGCGAAGGAGAGCTTGAACGCCCGCACCAACGCCTCGGTGAACGCGTTGCCGCCGAGGGGGATGTTGCGGGTCCAGGCGGCGTTGGGTTCGACGATGATGAGGTCGGTGTTCTGGGCCCCGACGTCGATGATGACGGTTGCGCCGCCTTCGCCGGCGCCCTGCCCGTCGAATTGGCAGAAGTTATACAGGGCGGCCGGGATGGTCTGCACGGCAACCGGCGCGATGCGCACTTGGCCGAAAAATCCCAAGTGCTTTCGGATCAGGTCTTTACGAATGGCAAAGATGCCAACCTCGATGTCGGGAAGCTCCGGCGTGGTGAAGATCTGGTAATCCCAGACCACGTCGTCGATATCGAACGGAATCTGCTGGCTGGCCTCGTAGCGAACCAGCTCGGGGATCTTCTTGGCGTCCTTCTTCAGGTCGATGGGGGGCATCTTGCAGAAGCGGGCGAACGTCTGCTGCCCCGGGATCCCGACGACGAACCTGTCCCCCTGCAACTCATTGCGCGAGGCGAACTTCTCCAGCGCTGCCGCCACGAGTTCGTCGCGATCCGCGTCCGGCTGCGACAGGATCTTCGGGTGCTCGACGACGTCGAACGCCACCGCCTCGACCTTGCCCCCTTCCGCCGGTCGCAGCTTGATGGCCTTCAGGGCACACTGCCCGACATCGATTCCCCAGACTGCATTCCCGGCCGGCATGGCACACACTCCTTCGACGCCGACGGTCGTCCGCCGCGCTCCCGTCGGGAGTCCCGGACCACGACTCCGCCCTCAGCGCCGCGACCACGACCCGCCGCCGGTCGGGCCGCCGGCGACCGCAGCGCCGCGGGTACCACGGACGCGGGCCCTGCCGCGGGTCGTCGCCTGCGCGGGCGTGGCCTCCACGCCCCCTGAGTTAGTAGCATCTAACCCGTTGAGGTTCCCAATGTCAAACCGAAGGCCCGCGGCATCAACGACGCGGCTCCGCGGTCGTGCGGGCGGTCACTTTCACCGTGACCGTGCCGGTCCGAAAACCCGCCACGGATCGCTCGGTGCGGAGCTTCGTCACCGTCAGAGTCAGCGGAGCGCCCTGGCGGAAACGGTCCAGATCGTCCACGGTGAAGACCCGGCTGCCCGTGTCGGTATAGGGGCCGAAGCTCACGCTCTCGGTCGCCCCGAACAAGGTTTGCGAAATCCGGACGCGGACTTGGTTGCGGTCGTTCGCTCCCGTCCACCGCAGGGTGAATCCCGACAGCGAGGCATCGCCGCCGGCCGACGGAGAGGTGATCGTGAAGTCGGCCGGCGACTCGACCGGCGTCGTCTCGACGCCGCGCGTCGGCTCGTGGACGGTCACGCTGTATACGCCGGCCGTTGGAACGACGGCGCCGTACCGATCGTCCGTCCCCAACTCCAGCTCAATGTCGTTGACACGAACGGCCTGCTGATCCTGGAATGCCACGGCGCGGCCGGCATCGTCCTTGATCGTGCCGGCGGCTTCCGCTTCCAGGTCGCCGACGTCGCGGACAATGTCCAACACTGCGTCGGCTTCGTTCAGGGGCACATAGTCTATCCCGGGGGGCCAATCGGGGAAGGTGATTCGGCACGTCAGTCCCGGGCAAGTGAACAACGCTAAGGCCATTAACGCCAGTTGTTTACGCATCGTTGCGCCTCCAGCGGGTCGTCGCGTCACGGTCCCACCTCGATGGTAAGCTCCTTTTCGGCGGTTGTCGCCGGATCGTCACTGTCGCTGACCCGCACGGTGAACGTCTCCGTCTGCGCGCCCGCAGCGGGCGTCCCAGTGATCTCGCCCGTGCCCGCGAGCTGTAGCCCCTCCGGCAACTTGCCCGCGGTCAGCTCCCATGTGTACGGGGGATCGCCGGCAATCGCTCCCAACGTTGCCCCGTAGGCCGTGCCGACCGTGGCCGTGGGCAGCTTGGTCGTACTGACGACCACGGGAACCACAAGCTTGAACTCCCGCGAATCGGTCGAGACCGGCGAATCGGAATCCGTGACCGTGAGCGTGAATGTCCGGGTGACCGCAGTCGGCGTCGGCGTGCCAACAATCGCACTGCTGCCCAGTGGCAGCGACAGCCCGGCCGGAAGCACACCCGCCGTGACACGCCAGATGTACGGCGGCTTGCCATCGCGGGCGTCGAGGACCATGCGGTACGCGGTGCCGACGTTCGCCGGATCGAGCCCGGTTGTTTCAATGACGACGCCGGGGGGGTGGATGGTCAGTGTGGCCCGGGCCACGGCGACCTGCTCCGGGTCGCCGGAATCGCGCACGGTCATCTCCACGAGGAGACCGGAGTATGCGGTCAGTGGGGTGCCGAAGACCGTGCCGTCCGACGGATCGTAGTCCATGCCGGCGGGCAAACCGACGACGGTTACCGTGTAGGGGGGCACGCCGCCGGTGATGGTCGGCGCGCTTTCGTAGGATTCGTTGACGCGGCCGGGGCCAAGCGTCAGTTCCAGGGCGAGTCTGGGGACGACCGTGATCGAGTAGAACTGCTTTCCGACGCGGCGAGCAAGGCGCACGTCATCGACCCGCACGGTGAAGTCGTAGACGCCGGTTTGCGTCGGTCGGCCCGCGACGAGGCCGGTTTCGGTGTCGAGGGCGAGCCCCGGCGGCAGGGCGCCGCTCTCGATCCGCCAGCGGAGCGCTCCGTCGTCAGCGCTGAGTGACTGGCTGTAGGGCACGCCCTCGATGGCATTGGGGAGCTGCTCGGGAATGATGACCAGCGGGGGACCGATGCAGGACGCCAGAGACGCGAACACGATCATTAGCCCGCCGCCGACGGTGCGTCGCTGGATGCTCACGGCACGGTCCTCCGGGATGCTCCGACGGTTTTGGCCGGGGGCTGCCTCACCGCCAGCCGGCCCGCTTCATTATGCGGACGGTACGCGCAGTCCCAGGAGTCCCGCAACTTGGTACGGCCGTTGCGCGGCTGGAGTCGCGCCGTACGCCGTTTCCTGACATTATCTTACGTGATTCCGACGTTGCGTCGCGGGGGGCTGGAACGCCTGTTAGAATCCCCGCCATGAAGCGTCTCAGTTTGCTTGGGCTTGTGATCCTGGCTTGGACGATCGGCTGCGAGCGGCCGGCACCCGCCGTGGTGAAGAATGCCCGGTCGGTCATGGGCACATTCGCTGAGGTGACGGCGGTCGCGCCGGAGCGGGCGACGGCGCAGCGGGCGGTCGAGGCCGCCTACGCTCGCCTGGACGACGTCAACCGTCTGATGAGCGACTACGTCGCCGACAGCGAAGTCGGCCGGCTGAACGCGCTGCCCGCCGGCGACAGCCTCGTCGTGTCACCGGAGACGTTCCACTGCCTGGAACAGGGGGTGCGGATCGCGGAGCTCAGCGGCGGGGCGTTTGACCTGACGTGCCGGCCATTGGTGGCGCTGTGGAAGCAGGCTGGTAAGGAGGACCGGCTGCCAACGGAAGCCGATCTTCAGCGGACTTTGGCCCGCGTCGGCTGGCGGAAGCTGAGGCTCGATCCCGCGACACGCCGCGTGACGCCCACTGTAGACGGCATGCAGATCGACCTGGGTGGCATCGCCAAAGGGTACGCCTTGGACCTGGCCGCCGAGGCCATGCGCGCCGCCGGTGCGACCGGCGGCCTGGTGGATGTGGGTGGGGACGTGGTTGCGTTCGGTCCGCGAGAGGCCGGCCAGCCGTGGCGCATCGGCGTGAAGCACCCCTTTCAGACCGGGTTGCTGCTCACGTTGAGCCTGAAGGATCGGGCGGTGGCAACGTCCGGCGTGCAGCAGCGCTTCAACACCATCGCCGGCCGGCGCTATTCACACATCGTTGACCCCCGCACGGGCCGCCCGGCCGAGCAGGCCCCCGCCGTCACGGTCATCGCCCCGGACGGCCTGACGGCGGATGCGTGGGCGACGGCGTTCAGCGTGCTCAGCGTGGACGAGGGGGCGGCCCTGATGGAGAGGACGCCGCTGCCGGGCGTCGAGGTCATGTGGGTGCGGCCCGGCCCCGCCGGCCCGGTGATTCGCCAGACCAGCGGATTCGGGGCCCATGTGGCGGACTCATCGAGCACGGCACCGGCAAGCACACCGCGGGCGGAAACAGCCCGGTAACGCGGCGCGGACCGTCAAAAGCGAACGACGCGGGCCGTCGGAGAGACGACCCGCGTCGTTGCGAATTACCACGTTCGCCGGCGAGATTAGCGACGTCGTCGCAGCAACGCCAGAGCGAACAGGCCCAGGCTGGCCGGTTCGGGGACGATCGCCAGACCTTCCCAGCCGGTGCCGGCGGACACGTTGGCCACGAACGTCGCGGCGCCCGTGGCAATGTTCACGGTGAAGATGCGGCCGTCACTCGTCAGGTTGTACAGCGTGTTGCCGTAGAAGTCGCTGCCAGCCTGAAGCGACACGTTGCCCTGATTCAGCCCGCCGATGAGCGTGAACTGACCGGTGGCCAAGTCCACGCTGAACAGGCTGTCGTCGAAGATCCAATCCGCCGCGTAGCCCACGCCGTTGAGGATGGCGAGGTTGTCGGCGAATTTGGTTCCGCGGCCGACCAGGGCCGCCGCGCCCGTACCGGTGTTGATCGTGTACAGGTAGCTGCCGGCCGTGTCGCCCTGCATGTTGTACATCACGCCATTGTAGTAGCCCAGCCCGGCGTCAATGCCCGAGCGGGCCCCGGTGGGGCCGACCAAGGCGCCCGGCGGCGTCGTGATGTTCCAGAACTCCATGACCGTGCCGCCGATCGCGTACAGGTTGCCGCCGGGGCCGAACGAGACGCCTTCGGCGTCGTTCAGGCCGACCAACCCCAGGTCCGTCGCCGCTCCGGTGAGCAGGTCGATGCGGTAGAGGTGGTCGTTCCCGTTGGACTGCACGGAGTATCCGATCGGTCCCTGGGCCAGCGCCGCTGCGGCGCAGACCAACAACCCCACAGTACCACATAGTCTCAGCATAATAGTCTCCTCCATCCTTCCTCAGAAGCGGAGCGCCCACGACGGGCCCTCCGAACACCCATGCTGACAATGCTACCTCGCTTTGGGGGCGAGTCAACAGATTTCTTTGTGCCGCAAAACGACGTGTGTGTCAGCAATGGCCGCCGAGAGGCAACCGGCGGGCCTCATGTGTGGGAGGTTTCCGGCTTCGTAACCGGTTTCGCCGTCGCGGCTGGAATGGCGGACCAGGAGCTCAGGTTTTCGCCACTTCCGCCCGCGTTTGCGTGCGTCGAGTGCCCAGGCCAAGCTCCCAGCCTGGACAGCTCGAAAAGAGGGAAACCACCCATGCGGCGTGGCGCTTCACGGCCTGCCGCCCCCCTGGCCGCTCCCCGGAGGGGGGCCGTGGCTGGTCTCCTACTCCTCTTCCTCTTCCTTGGTCTTGTGCTGGGCGATGATCTGCTGCTGGACGTTGGGCGGCACGACGTCGTAGTGGCTCAGCTCCATCATGTAGCTGCCCTGGCCGCCGGTGACGCTCTTGAGCTGCGACGCGTACGACGCGACCTCCGCCAGCGGCACCTGGGCCTTGATGACGACCTGGTTACCCGGCAGCATGTCCTGTCCCAGGATCTGCCCGCGCTTGCCGGCGATGTCGCGCGTGATGTCACCCATGAAGTCGGCGGGGACCGTCACCTCCATGCTCACCACGGGCTCCAACAGGATCGGCTTGCACTGCACGAACGCCTTCTTGAAGACCTGCCGGCCGGCGATCTGGAACGCGATGTCCTTGCTGTCCACCGGGTGGGTCTTGCCGTCCACCAGCGAGACCTTCACATCGACGACGGGGAAGCCCGCGATGACGCCCTTCTTGATCTGGTCCCGAATGCCCTTGTCCACGCTCGGCCGGAAGGACTGGTCGATCACGCCGCCGAAAATCTTGTCGATGAACTCGTACCCTTTGCCGCGTTCGTTGGGCTCCATGTCGATGAAGACGCGGGCGAACTGGCCGGCCCCGCCGGTCTGTTTCTTGTGGGTGTACTCGACGTACTTGACCGACGAGGAGATGGTCTCGCGGTAGGGGATCTTGGGGGCCTTGGTGTCGATTTCGAGCTTGAACTGGCGTCTCATCTTGCTCTGGACCACGGTGAGGTGCAGGTCCCCGAGCCCGCGCATGACCAGTTCGCCGGTCTCCTGCTCGCGGTTGTACTCGAAACACAGGTCTTCCTCGGCGAAGCGCTGCAGCGCGCCGCTGATCTTCTCGACGTCGCCGCGGGCCTTCGGCTCCACGGCCAGCGCGTACATCGGTGTCGGCGTCTTGGGCAGCGGCAGCGTCCCCTCGCCCGCCTTGGCGAACAGCACGTCCCCGATCTTGAAGTCGAGCTTGGCGAATGCCACGATGTCGCCGGCGGAGGCCGACGGCACGTCGGCGTGGTCGGCGCCGCGCAGCTTGAGCACGTGCCCGGGGCGCTGGCCTTTCCGCTCGCCGGCACCGAAGACCTGGCCCTCGCTGGTCAGCGTCCCGCGGTGCACGCGGGCCACCGAGTACTTGATGTTGCTCTTGGGGTCGGAGGCGATCTTGAACACCTGGGCCACGAAGTCGCCGTCCGGCCGCGGCTCGATGGGGACCTCGCGGGCCTGCTCGCCGGTGCCGATGCGCAGCACGCGCTGTTTGCCGACCACCGGCGACGGGGCGTAACGGACCAACGCGTCGAGCAGCTCACGGATGCCCACGTCGTGCCGGGCACTAGTGAACAGCACCGGGATGACGTGCCCCGAGGCGACGGCCTTGGAGATCGCCGGCGCGAGCTTCTCCGCGGCCACGCTGCCCTGCTCCATGAACTCCTCCATCAGGGCGTCGTCGGTCTCGACAATCGCGTCGATGAGGGCGGTGTGACAGCTCGCTACATCCAGCACGTCCGCGTCGCCGCTGTCCTGCGCCAGGCAATCGACGACCGCCTTGCCGCCGCCGGTCGGCAGGTTGATCGGGTGGCACTGCGGGCCGAAGGTCTCCTGAATGCTGTTGAGGACGTCGTCCAGGTTGACGTTGTCGGCGTCGATGCGGGTGATGACGATCATCCGGGCCAGGCCGTACTCGCCGGCCAGCCGGAACATGCGCCGGGTGTTGACGCCGATGCCGGCGGCGGCGGAGATGACGACGGCGGCGGTTTCGACGCCGACCAGGGCGGCGATGGCCTGCCCGCAATAGTCGGGCATGCCGGGGGTGTCGATGAGGTTGAGCAGGTGCCCCTCGTGCTCGACGTAGAAGAGCGAGGAATCGACGGTGTGCTTGCGCTCGCGGGCCTCGTCGTCGAAGTCGAGCACGCTGCTGCCGTCATCCACGCTGCCGAGACGGGTGGTCAGCCCGACCTTGTGCAGGAGGGCCTCGCCGAGGGTGGTCTTGCCGGCCCCCGAGTGTCCAACGAGGGCGATGTTGCGGATCTTCTCAATCTCATGGGCGCCCATGCGCGATCTCCGACTGCCTTGCAGGCCTTATCGGCCCGAAACTGCGAGAAACGCGCAGTATACACCGCCGGTCCTGCCCCTGCCAAGCACGCGGCGATCAATCGCCGGCTGTCGCCCCAGCGTGGCGGGCGCGGGCCGTCAGCCGCCGGACCCATTCGTCCAGGAGGCGGTCGTACGCGGTGGCGTCGGCCTCGAACTCGAGAGTGTGGGCCGCGGCGGGTAGGGTGACCACCGTCGCCTGCCGGGCGCACCGCGCAATCAGCCAGGCCGCGGTCGGGACATTGCGGATGATGCGGTCGCGCTCGGCCAGCAGGAGTGTGGTCTCGGCGGCCAACCCGCCGCGCGGCAGGCGGCGCAGCCAGTGATCGAGTCGGGACGAGGCCCAGAGGAACCGGGCGGTCGCGTGCATGAGCTTGAGCGGGTCATCCACGATGAACTGCCGGCCGGCGGGGTTGTCGGTGAACAGCGCGGGGTCGTTCAGAGGGATCGGGAACGGGCGGGTGGGTTGCACAAAGAGCGACCACGCGACGCGCAGCCGCGCCCGCCACCCGACGTCGACGCGGGGAAACAGGCCCGGCGCGATCAGCACGAGGTGCGTGACGCGCCGGGGATGGCGGGCGGCCCACAACGCCGCGAGCTTGCCGCCCCAGCTCACCCCGACCACGCCGAGCCGGTGAATCGCGTGCTCGCGCTCCATCCACTCCGCCAGCTCGTCGAGGTCGGCCAGCCACCGCGCCGCCGCCGGTGTGTCGCCGCGCGCTGGCTCGTTGAGCCCACTGCCGCGCCGGTCCGGGAGGAGCACGGGGCAGGCGGCGGCCAGTCGGCCGGCCGAGCCCTCGAACCACCCGCCGTGCGACTGTATGCCGTGCAGGTACAGAATCCCGACGTCCGGCGCCGGCGTCGTCGCCGGCCACCAGCGGCCGTGCAGCACGTAGCCGTCGGACATTGACCAGGAGCGGAACTCGGGCGGCCGGGGGGGATGGCGCATGGGACGCGCCTACAGCTCGCTCTGCGTGAGGACGCGGAACTTCTCGGCCTTCAGGACGGGGACGGCGGCCTGAATGTCGTCGACCTGGATGGCCAGGCATGCCTGGCGACCCTCGCGGGCCCAGACGGTGTAGACGTAATTGATGTTGACCTCGGCGGAAATGAGGGCGGTGCAGACGGTGAGAATCCCGCGCGTGCCCGCGGGCAGCTCGACCACGAGGACCTCGCTCTCGGTCAGCGCGAAACGGGCGTCCGAGAGCACCTGGTGGGCCAGGTCCGGGTCGTCCACCAGCATCCGCACGATGGCACAGTCCACCGCGGCATCCACCGACAACCCCAGGATGTGTACGGGCTCGTCCTCGAGCAGGCGCGTGATGCGCAGGAGCTGACCAACGCGGTTTTCGAGGAACACCGAAAGCTGGCGACAGTACGGATAGTCGCTGCCTTCCGCGGTTTGGAACGGTTCCACATTCATGCTTGGAAGAGGACCTGCCTACCGACGACCGCCGTTGCGACCGTGCGCGTAGATTAGCCCCGCGGGTGTGCCCTGTACAGCCCGGGGGCCCCCGGGGCGGGCGTCCGGCGGGGGCCGCCAGGCTGGGCCACCTTGGGGAGGGCCGGACCCGGCTCGTGCCGGGGTGTCCGCCGGGTGCAAATAAGAAGAACCCGCGCCACCGGGGTTGATGGCGCGAGTTCCCGAAGGGGGACACGACAGCTTCCATGTGAAAATATTCCAAATGTTCTGAAGTCGGGGCGAATTTCGGCCGACACTTTCTGGTTCGCCATGCCACGTCTGACTCGGGCCTCACGCAAGTTCGCTTGCATTCCCGACCCGGCCACTTATTATCGCAACATGCGATTGCGGCCCCGTGCAATCGGACGGCACCCTTGCGGCCCCCGTGCATCGCGCGGAGGCTTGGTGGCTGTCGCGGCGGCGGGGTTGCTTCTCGGACTCGGCTGTCGGGCACCTGTTGTCCCCGAGGGGCCGACGGCCATCACGCTGCGGGTGCCGGACTTTGAGACGTTCGTCGACGCCGCCTGCTCCGTCCTGCGGCGCTACGACTTTCCCCCGGAGCACGTGGACCCGGGCCACGGCGTCATCCTGACCGCGCCAGCCACCAGCGGGCAATGGTTCGAGCCGTGGCGGGTGGACTCGCAGGGGCCGTACCAGTTATTCGAGTCCAGCCTGCACACGCTGCAGCGGACCGTGACGGTCCGCCTGAAGCCGGTGGGGGCGACGGAGCCGGCGTCGCAGCCCACGGTGGCGGACGTGCTGAAGCCGGAGTGGGAGCAGGAGCCGCCGGCGTGGGGGGCGGCGCGGTACCGGGTCAGCGTGCAGGTGGACAAGTCGCGCTACAGCGCCCCCGAGCGGCAGATCACGACGACCTCCGGCGCGCTGGCGATGTACAGCATTCGCATCCCCACGACGGCGGGCGTGCGCGGTGCGCCCAGCCGTGAGGTGGCCTGGGTGCCGCTGGGACGCGACCCGCTGCTGGAAGCGTTTCTGCTGGAGAAGATCGCCGACGCGCTGCCCGAGGTGGCCGTGGCGGAATGAGGGGGCCTCACGGGCCGGCGGCCACGGCGGGGCGGGGCGGGACAAAGGCCGCGAGCACGCCACGCCGCATGTGACGCAACCGCTGGACCGCGTCGCGGGCGTCGGGTTTCATCTGGCGGTCGCCGGCGGTGGGGAACAGTGAGTCATACGAGAACGCGGCGAAATCTCCCCCCCAATCGCGGCAAAGCTGCATCTGGTCGTTCACGGCCTGCGGGGTGTTGTGGAGGTACAGGCCGACGCCGGGCACGATCCGTCGGTGGCCGGCGAGCTGGCGGTGCGCGTTGATCTTCCCGGCGAAGTCCGCGGCCTTGTCGGCGTACGCCATGGGCATCAGGGCGTCGACCAGGCCGCTGCGCAACCACGCGACGCTGTTCTGCAGATAATCGCGGTAGCCGACCTGGGGGTCTCCCCACACGGCCGCCGTCAGCGTGGCCCCGGGACGACGCCGGCCCACGACCTGGCGGATCTCGGCGACCAGACGCGTAAGCTGGTTGGCCCGCCAATGGTCCCACGCCGCCGGGTTACCGTCCGGCGTCTGGCCGGTTTCGCGGCGAAACAGGGCGACGGTGTCGGCATCGCGGGGATAGGCGCGTTTGGCGTTCTTGTCGCCGTCCCAGGCGTAGCGCACGTAGTCGAGGTGGACCCCGTCCAGGTCGTAGCGGGTCAGCATCTCGTCCACCACCGCGACGATGTGGCGGCGAACGTCGGCCCGGCAGGGATTGAGGACGACGTAGTAATCGCCGGTGGGCTGGCGGCCGCCCTGCGCGTCGTGCAGGAACCACTCCGGGTGGGCGTGCCAGACGTGTGACGTGAGCCACGCGGGCGGCGGCGGCTTCCCTTTCCAACCCGGGAGCACATTCACCCAGGCTTCGATGCGGAGGCCGTAACGGTGGGCCTCCTCGACCGCCAGGGCCAGGGGGTCGAAGCCGGGGTCCTGGAAGTCGTACTCCCGCGACCACGGTTCCAGCCGCGAGGGGTAGGCCACCGTCGCTTCCCCGCGTACCTGCCACAGAACCGTGTTGAATCCCGCCGCCGCGCTGTTGCGCACGATCGTGCGCACGTCGTCCGCGTGCCGGTAGTGGAAGCGGGCCACCCACACGGCCCGAACGAGCGCCGGCAACGGCCGGGGCGCAGCGCGGCCCGCGGCGCGACCCGGAGCGGCGCCTGGTTCCGGACCTCCGAGTGGCGCGCGACAACCCCAAACGGCCAGCCCGGCCGCCACGGCGGCGGTGACCCAGACCGGGCCCCGGGCACCACGACGGTGAGTAATCATGCGGTCCAGTAGAAAGGCGGAACCGTACGCCGTCAACGCCGCGGCGCGGTCGCGGAGGAAAGTCGCGCGCGGCGCCGGCGTAATAATGCTCCGCGGGCAAGATGACCGATATGAAACGCGGCGAGCCGCCGGCTGCTGAATCGGAACGTGACCCGCCGGCACGTTCGCGGTGGGTTGCCCGGTCCGGCGGCTTCCCGTCATCTCAGGAGAGGGTTCATGCGACCCCACGACGCCATTGCGAACCCGCCGACCGCCGCGGCCCTTCCGCCCGTCCGTGACCGAGGTCGTGCGCCGCGCGTTGTCCCGCGGCGCCCGTACCGCGTCCCCTGTCGCGTGCGCGTGGTGGACACCGACACGGGGGAGATTCGCACCACGCTGGGTGAGACGGTCAACATCTCGCCGGCGGGCGTCGCGCTCCAGTTGGGCATCGATGTCCCGATCGGCACCTGGGTCGAGACAATGGTGGCCAACCCGACGGGCGAGCCGCTGTTCCTCTGTGGCGTGGTCGTGCATCGGCGGCGGGCGATGACGGGGGGCTTCCAGATCGGCGTCGAAACGCGGAGCGCGCCGGGCTTGGCGTGAGCGCGGCAAACACCGGCCGGGCTCGTAGGCCACCCCCCGTACCACGCGCGCAAACCCCGGAAAGATAGAGAGTTTGGCGGCGGCCGGGGATTTCGCCGCGCCCCCCACCATGCGCCGCAAGGCGCAAGGGGGCAGCCTTCGGGCCACGCCGTCCGGCATGGCGCACGCCGAATAGCCTACGGGGCGACTTGAATGGCCAGCACGGTGAGGTCGTCGAGGGGGAAGCCCATGCGGCGCAGCGCCCGCTGGCGACCGGCGAGTTGTTCGAGGGCGACCTGCGGGCCGTGGACTCGCAGCGTCTCGTGCCAGGGTGACAAGGCCGGGCTGCCGGCGACCGGGAAGGGCGCTTCGCCATTGACGCCTCGCGTTGGCGTGGGCGATGGGGGCGGGCCGTCCGGGGCTTCGTTATCAGACCACTCGGTGATCGCGGCCTGTTGGGAAACGTTGCCCGCAGCACGGTCATCCTCAGACGGCGCCGGTGATTCCGGGGCACCCCCCACGGCCTGGCCGAGGGGCACGGCGACGGCGACGGCGGCCTCTTGGGGGCGTCGCGCCGTCGCGGGCGCCATGGCCCGTACCGCTGCCAGGTTGAGGCCGGCGACGCGCTCCGCTGTCTGTCGGAGCGGCTCCAGATCGCACGTCGGCGCGGGGGCGACCGTGATGATCCGCTCCAAGCCGTCGGTGTGCAGCAGGAGGGAATCGCCGGGGGCCAGTTGGATGCGCTGGACGTCGAAGCGAGGTTGCGGCAGGACGCCGACGACGCCGCCCGGCACCTTGAGCACGCGCAGCTCGCCCGCGTGGGTGCGGTGGAGGGGGTACGGCGCGCCGGCGCGGGCCAGTCGGACCTCCAGCGTGCGGATGTTCAGAACGGCGTACACAGCCGCGACGAAGGGGCAGTCGGTCAGGCGGGCCTCGAGCAGGTCCTCGTTCAGGGCGGCGAGGACCTCATCCGGCGACAGGACGCGGTAGGTGCCGTGGCCGATCTCCTTACCGCGCAGCGCCCGCTTGATGTAGACGGTGAGCAGGGCCGCGGGGATGCCGTGGCCGCTCGCATCGGCCAGCGCGATGCCGACGTGCTCCTCGTCCAGCCGGTTCACGTCGTAGATGTCCCCGGACACGTAATCTACCGGGCGGAACAGGCACTCGAACGAGATGCGGCCGAAACGCGGCAGTCGCTGCGGCAGGAAACCGCGCTGGACCTGGCTGGCCAGACGGAGCTGCCCGGCATACCGCCGCGCCGCGCTGTCCCCCTGCCGGCGTTGCGTCCAGGCGTCGCGGCGCAGGGCCGCCAGCGGCCGGCGCAGCTCCAGCAGCGTCTCCAGCCGCACCGCCAATTCCCGCTCGTCCCGACCGGTGTCGAAAACCAGCGGTAACGAGGTGATGGACGCCAATTCGCGGGTGCAGCCGCCGGGGCAGACCACCAGCGTCGGGCGCGGCCGTTCGCCCAGGCGGCCCAGCAGATCGCCCAGCGGTGTGCTCGCCGCCGCCGCGTCGGGCAAGACCACCACCAGCGCATCGGCGGAGAAGTCGGTTCGCGGGCTGGTCGCCGCGCTGAGCGACCGGAACGAGGCGCTGCACGCAACGCGCCCCAGCGCGCCGCGCAGGGCGGGGGGCACCGTGTCGGCGGCCAGGATCACCAGAACGTGTGGAGGGGTCATAAACGCGTCGCCCAAGGGCGCAGGCTGGGCCGTTCGGCGCCCACGCCCGCCTCTGGCATCGGACGTTTGGGACGCGGACTTGCGGCGAGAGCGGCCCCCGGGGCCGGCAGCGTCCGGTAGCAATGACGGCCCCGCGACCGTGGTCGCGTTACGCCCCGCCGTTGGACGACTCGGTCGACCCAAGCGCCCGTATCAGAACCTTGGGGGGTGGGTCAGCGACCCATCGCCCGACCGACCGGGGGTCGGTCCCACAGAGGTCGGTCCCTCGGAAGGACCGCGAAGCGCGGCCGGGCTTGACCGGGGGCGTCGCTTGGCGTTGCATATCCCTCCGCCGGGCCGGGGCGGGAAGCTTCGCGCCCCCGCGTGGCCAGGCCCGCAAGCACCGACGCCGGACCGCACCTATGGGAACAGCCATCACGGAGACCGCCTGGGATACGGGGCCCGGCTCGTTGCCGGCGCGCCTACGCCGGTTGGTCGGGCGTCGGGAGACCATTCGGTACCTCGTCCAGGCCAATTTGAAGGCCGGTCATCGGAACAAGGCCCTCGGGAACTTGTGGAACCTGCTGGACCCGGCGGCGTCGCTGGCGATCTACTACCTGGTCTTCGGGGTGTGGCTGAACCAGGCCCGCGGGGGGGCAACGCAGTATCTCATCTACTTGTTCACCGGCGTGGTGGCGTGGCGGTTTCTGGACGGGGCGCTCGCCCAGTCGGTCAACTGCATTCGCAGCAACCGCGGGCTGATTTCGGAGATCAACTTCCCCAAGGCCGTTTTTCCGTTGTCGATCTGCTTCTCGCGTCTTTACGACTTTCTTTGGGGGCTGCTGGTCCTGCTGGCGGCACTGCTGATCGCGGGGCGACCGCCGTCGTGGCACGCCCTGTGGATGGTGCCGCTGATCGCGGTGCAACTCGCCATGACCATCGGGCTGGCGTACATCGTGGCCTATCTCGGGGCGTTCTTCGCCGACATGGCCAACATCATCAGCGTCGTGCTGCGCCTGGCCTTCTACGCCAGCCCCATCCTCTACTATGTGCAGGGCCCGCACGCCACGCGCATCCCCCCGAAGTACCTGGCGATTTACATGCTTAATCCGTTCGCGGGCCTGTTGGAGAGCTACCGGGCGGTGCTCACCCAGCACCACCACCCGGACCCGTGGCACGTGCTATATGTCCTCGGGGTGGCGCTGGCCCTGCTGGTCGTTGGCTACGGGTTGTTCAGCCGGGGGGAAGGGAAGTTCGCCAAGTATGTCTGACACCCCGGGACCAGCGCCGACCGTCGTCGCCGAGGACGTGTGGGTCAAGTTCCTGATCCGCTACCACCGGGCCGAGGTGACGCTGCGGGAGTCGTTCGTGCGCCTGCTGGGCCTGGTGACCGGTCGGGGCGGAACGAATGGCCGCTGGCGCAAGGAGTTCTGGGCGCTGCGGGGGATCAACCTCTCGGCGGCGGCGGGCGACATCGTGGGGATCATCGGCCGCAACGGGTCCGGCAAGTCGACGCTGCTCAAGACCCTGGCCGGCATCTGCGAGGCCGACCGGGGGCGCGTCGCCGTGCGCGGCAAGGTCGGCTGCCTGTTGAGCTTCGGCGTCGGGTTCAACCCCAACCTCAGCGGACGGGAGAACGTCTATCTCAACGGCTCGATCCTGGGGCTGTCGCAGCGGGAGATCGACGCGCGGTTCGGCGACATTGTGGAGTTCAGCGAGCTGGGGCCGTTCATTGACGCGCCCGTGCGCACGTACTCGGCGGGCATGAAGGGCCGGCTGGGGTTCTCGATTGCCATCCACATTGACCCGGACGTGCTGTTGCTCGATGAGGTGCTCAGCGTCGGCGACAGCGCGTTCCGGGCCAAGGCGGGCACGATCCTCGACCGCTTCCGCGGCGACCGCAAGACGGTCATCGTCGCCACACACAGCATGGACCTCGTCCGCACCACCTGCACCAAGGCGGTGTGGCTCGATCGCGGCGAGATTCACATGCAGGGAGACCCGGTGACCGTCGCCGACGCCTACGCGGCTGAAACCGGCGCCGGGCCCAAGCTCGGTGACGTTTGAGACCGCCCGGCCACGCCGGAAGCCCAAGCCGCCAACGGGGGACGTCGTGCGTGCTGGCCACTCGGGACCAACCTGCGCGTGTCGGAAGTTGTCAGTCGGCGTGGAATAACGCCGCGCGCCCGGCGAAGTCCAACGGGAGTCCGGCCGCGCGCTCGTATAATGCGCGCGGAGCCGTTCCGCGAACGGCAGCAGGCCGCTTCTCGGTGATTCGGGCCGCGCGGTTTCCAGGTGAGCGCGGGCGACCGGAGCGCCGACGGGCGGGAGGTCGCCGGTTTGGCCGAATCGCCAGTAGTTCAGCCCCGTCGTACGGTGGGCCTGCGCGACGTGCCCCGCGCGCTCGTGTCGCCGCGTCGGGTCTTCACGCGGGTCGAGGACGTGGCGGCGTGGGGCTGGCCGTTGCTGGTGCTGCTGACGCTGGTGACGCTGGTTGGTTACGCCACGATCGAGACGGGGCTTATCGACCGCGAGGTGGAACGGAGCGTGCGTGAGAGCATCGCCCGGATCGACCAGCAGCAGCGCGACGTGGTGCAACGCTCCGAGCTGCGCGAGCTCTACGACCGCGAGATCAAGGCGGGTGAGTTCAACAAGCTGCTGACGCGGGTGCGCGTGGTCGGGGCCGAGCCGGCCAAGGCGCTGGCCACGGCCCTGCTCATCGCGGCGGCGCTGTACGGCTTTGTCGCGCTCACCGGCCGCAAGCCGGAGTGGCACACGCTGCTGACGATCGTCGTGCTGGCCGGGTTCGTGGACGCGTTGCGGCTGCTGGTGACGCTGGGGCTCATGCTGCGCTTCGAAACGTTGGAAGTGGATACGTCGGCGGCGCTGCTCGTGCGACTATGGCCTGCGCCGGAAGCGCTCGATCCCAAGGCGCTGGCCGCGATGGCGGGAATCCTCACGGCCCTCGACCCGTTCCGCATCTGGTACTGGGTAATCGTCGCGACGGGACTGCGGGTCACGATGCAGCTTCCCGGCTGGCGGGCGTGGCTGGTGTGCGTGCTGGCGTGGCTGGTCGGGGCTGCCGGCCGGGCCGGATTGACCGTGGCGATGGTCCCCAGCGCGATGTCCCTGGGCGGTGGGTAGCATCGGCGTCTCGCCGGTTCGGTAGCAACCGACGCCTCCGTTGGGCCGGCGTCGACGCAGGAGTGCGCGTGATGAGAACGGTGATCGGGTTGGTGGTGTTGGCGGCGATCGTCGGCGGGCTGTATCTGCTGAACGACGCCACGCGCACCAAGGACGGCCGCAGCGCGCTGCACGTGGCCCGCGAGCTGCCGATCGAGGTCGAGTCGACCAAGCCGGAGCAGCGCGGCATTGTCCGCACGGTGCAGGCGCCGGGGGACGTGGAAGCGTTCGCCGAGGTTGACATCAGCAGCGAGGTGGTCGGCAAGATCATCGAGATGCCGGTGGAAGAGGGGGACCTGGTACGGGCCGGCGACCTGCTGTGCCGGCTGGACGACGCCGACTACCGCGCCCGCGTGCTTTCGCGGGAGGCCAACGTCGCCAAACTCAAGGCGCTGATCGTGCAGGCCGAGGCGGATGTCGAAAAGGCCGAGCGCGACTGGGAGCAGCAGCAGCGGCTGCGCGAGACCAACGCCAGCTCGCCGCTGGAGCTGGCCAATTACCGTACGGCGTTGATCGGGGCGCGGGCGCTGCTCCAGATGCGCCAGCAGGAGCTGGTCGAGGCGGAAGCGATGTTGCAGTCCGCCCGCGAGGACCTGGACAAGACGGTCATCCGTTCGCCGCTGACGGGCATCGTCTCGCAGCGCTTCGCCAAGCAGGGCGAAGTGGTCATCACCGGCACGATGAACAACCCCGGCACGCGGATCATGGTCATCAGCGACCTGTCGAAGATGCAGGTGCGCTGCCGGATCGACGAGGCCGACGCGCCGTTGGTCGCCCCGGACCAGGTCGCCCGCATCTACCTTCAATCCGACACGCGCCGCAGCATCCCCGGCAGCGTCTACCGCGTCGGCACCAAGGGCACCAAGCCGCTGGGGCGCGATGTCGTGACGTTCGAAACGCTGGTGCTGATCACGGGTGCCGATCCGCGCGTCAAGCCCGGCATGACCGCTAACGTCGAGATCGAGGTGGCCGGGCACGAGAATGCGCTGACGATTCCCGTGCAGGCGGTGGTCTATCGCAAGCGGCGGGACCTGCCCCCCGAGCTGGTCGCCGAGCACGACCGGCGCCGGGCCGCCCAGGATCCCACGCAGCGACAGAACCTCGCCGAGTACATCAAGCTGGTGTTCTGCATCCAGGACGGTAAGGCCTGCCCGCGGCTGGTCGAGACCGGCATCAATGACGCGACCAGCGTGGAGTTGCTGGAGGGCATCGACCGGGAAGACGTGATCGTCACCGGGCCGTATCGCAGCCTGGACCAGCTCAAGGACGGCTCGGCCGTGAAACTCAAGGAACTGCCGGCGGTCTCGCCGGCCGTCGCGGGGAATGCGGGCGTCGCGTCCACCGTGGGGAGTGCGGGTGTCTCGCCCGCCGCCGAAAGCCAACCTGTCGCTGGCGCTCCGGGCTCGTCCGGTGCCACGACGCAACCCGTCGCGGCCAACGGCGAGACCCTTGCCGGTAGCGCCGGACCTCCGAGTCCGGCGTCCGCGGACGCCGGTGCACCGACCTCCGCCCCGGCCGCCACGGGGAGTGCGGGCGTCTCGCCCGCCGTTGCCAGCCAACCCGTCGCGGTCGGCGCCTCACCGGCGAAGGCAGAGAACTCGTCGCCGGGTTCCACGAACACCACCGCGAAAGGCTCGCCGGGCCAACAGGCGCACGCCGGATCATGATTACCACCGCGGCCGACAACTCGCCTCTCCCGGTCATCGAGCTGGTGGACCTGCGTAAGATCTACCGCGTCGGGACGGAACTCGTTCACGCGCTGCGGGGCGTGTCGCTGACAATCCGCGAGAACGAATACGTGGCGATCATGGGCCAGTCCGGCAGCGGCAAGAGCACGCTCATGAACATCCTCGGCTGCCTGGACGTGCTCACCAGCGGCACGTACCGGCTGCGGGGGCAGGACGTCTCGAAGCTCTCACAGACGAAGCTGGCGGACATTCGCGGCCGGCGGATCGGCTTTGTTTTTCAGTCGTTTGAACTGCTCGGCCGCACGACAGCGCTGAAGAACGTGGAGTTGCCCTTGTGGTACACGCGGGCGCGCCACCGCCGACAGCGGGCGATCGAGGCGCTGCGGCGGGTCAACCTGCTGGACCGGGCGCACCACCGGCCGAACCAGCTTTCGGGCGGGCAGAAGCAGCGGGTGGCCATCGCTCGCGCCCTCGCCCAGCAACCCGATCTCATTCTCGCGGATGAGCCGACCGGCAACCTCGACAGCGCCACCGGCGACGAAATTATGGACATCTTCGATCGTCTGCACGCCGAGGGCCAGACGATCGTCGTCGTCACGCACGAGGACCACATTGCCCGACGGTGTGAGCGGGTCATCAAGCTGAAGGACGGTCAGGTGGTATTGGACACGGCGGCGGGACCGGACGCCGGCGTCGCCGCCGCCGTAGCGAGCGCGCCGGGGGAGTGTGGGCGTCCCGCCCGCGTACGTGGATCGGAATGAACGTACGTCAGGCCATCATCGGCGTGCTGTGGTTCCTGCCCGATCGGATCGTGTCGATCGCGGGCAACGTGGCGACCGCGCTGATTCAGATCTGGGCCAACAAGGCCCGTTCCCTGCTGACGGTGCTGGGGATCATCATCGCGGTCACGTCGATCATCGTCGTCGTGTCGATGGTCGAGGGGTTCGGCGATTACGTGACCGGTTTCCTGCGCGGGCTGGGCACGAACATGATGGTTGTCTACCCGGAGTGGATTCGCGGGCCGCGGGGGGAGTTTCTGCGCCCCTCCGAGATGACGGTCGAGGACATCCAGGCCGTGGATGCCGGCGCGCCGGCCGTGCGGCGCACCTCGCCGGTGATCTGGTCGGCGGCGACGATCGAGTACGGGCGGCAGCAGCTCACGGGGGTGGAGCTGCGCGGCACGAACGACATGTTCCAGGCGATCCGCAACTTCTACGTGGACACGGGGCGGTTCTTCGGCGCGGTGGACGTGGAGAGCGGGGCCCCCGTGTGCGTGCTGGGCCGCGAGGTGCTGCGCAAGCTGGAGTGCGACGAATCGGTCGTCGGCGACTACGTCCACATTGACGGGCAGCGCTTCCAGGTCATCGGCCTGCTGGAGTCCAAAGGCAGCTTCATGGGCGAGAACCAGGACGAGACCGCCGTCATCCCCTGGTCCACCGCCCTCAAGATGTACCCCGAACGCCGCAAGTACGTCGGCTTCTATGTCGAGGCCATGAACGAGAAGATGATCCCCGACGCCGAGGCGCAGGTCGTGCGGATACTGCGGCAGCGGCACGGGTTGAAGGCCGGGGACGCCAACGACTTCGGCATCTTCAAGCAGGACCAGGTGCTGCGCGAGTTCCACAACATGCGCGTCATCGCCACCAGTGTCCTCGCGGGCATTGTCAGCATCTCGCTGCTGGTCGGCGGGATCGGCATCATGAACGTCATGCTCGTGTCGGTCACCGAGCGGACGCGCGAGATCGGCTTGCGCAAAAGCGTCGGTGCCCACCGCCGCGATATTCTGCTCCAGTTCCTGACGGAGGCGGTGGTGCTGGCGACGGTGGGCGGGGCGATCGGCATCGCGCTGGGTTACGCGATCAGCCACGTGGCGTCGCTGCACCCGAGTATGGTGCAGGTCAAAGTGCCGCTATGGTCCGTGGCCCTGGCCCTGGGGTTCAGCACCGGGGTGGGCATCTTCTTCGGCATCGTGCCGGCGTTCAAAGCGGCGATCATCCACCCCATCGACGC
>CAYWYJ010000009.1:44231-55041 GCA_964462635.1 uncultured Planctomycetales bacterium | reverse complement strand
GCCGCGGCTCGGCAGGCCGGCAGGGTCGCCGCAGGAGACAGCCTCGCCCACCCGTGTCGCACGACCGTGAGTACCCATTTGGCGGTCGTCCCGAAGCCCGGTCGGGATGAGCCCGGGTAATTCAATGCACGGCAGTCTCGACGTCGGGGCTCCTGGCAATTGACCGGTGTGATCACTTCAGCCCGTAGCGATCGCGCAGCCAGGTGGTGATCTCGTCCAGCGCCGCCGATGCCATCGTCTGCTCGATCGTGGCGTATTCCTGCACCAAGCCGGTGCGGGCCTCCTGGAACAGGTGGTTCAGCCCCGGCAGTTCCTTCACGGTGACCTGCGGGTTGCCCGCTTTCTTCAGCGCGGCTTCGATCTCGGGCAGGTTCTCTTTCGGGTCCACTTGCAGGTCCAGTCCGCCGGTGAGGGCCAGCACCGGGCACCGCACCTTGGCCAGCGTCTCGCGGGGGTCGTGGCGCAGGAACCAGCGCATCAGGGGACTGCGGAACTGCCGCAAGCCAAGGGCGGTCCCCGCCTCAAGCTGCTCGTCGGTCGGCGGGCCACCGCCCGAGCCGAGCGCCAGCTGAAGCCGGACGAGTTCGCGGATGGCGGCACGTAGACTCTCCTCATCGGCGTCGGCCAGCACGCGCTCGTGAGCGACACGATGGGCCTCCAGGTGCCGGCGGATTTCGTCTTCGGCGACGCCGGAGGCCCGCAGCAGGGCCGCGTTCTGGGCCAACAGAATCTCACTCCCGGTCCGGCCGGGTGCCGCCAGTAAGACGACGCACGCCACGTCCTTCGAGCGCGACGCCACCAACGGCGCGATCAGCCCGCCCTCGCTGTGCCCGATCAGCCCCAGGCGCGCGGGGTCAATCTCCGGCTGCCGCTTGAGGAACTGCACTCCGGCGAGCACGTCGTTCGCCAGGTCCTTCCCCGTCACCTTCTCCAAGCTGCCGCTTGAGCCGCCGACGCCGCGATCGTCCACGCGCAGGACCGCAATCCCCCGGCGCGTGAGGTGGTCGGCGATGACCAGGAACGGCTTGTGACCGAAGATGGTCTCGTCGCGGTCCTGGGCACCTGAGCCCGTGACCAGAAGCACCGCGGGGTGCGGCCCCGTCCCCTCCGGGATGGTCATCTCGCCGGCGAGCCTCGTTTTGTCCACCGGGTTCTCGTACTCGACCTGGCGGACGGTGTATGGAAACGGGGGCTTGGGCGTCTGCGGTCGCGGCGGCCCCACCGCCTGGGCCTCCGCCTCGGTGGCCCGCCGCATCCGCACCGCGAACGTCAGTCCGTGCTGCCGGAAATCGCCTGCGGCACTCGCTCCGTCGGCGGAACGCTGGAGATCAAACTCCGCCTTGGCGGTCGGCGGGGCGGCCCCGATGGGCGGCAAGACGAAGCGCACCGCGTCGGCCGTGAAGGTGATGTCGGTCAAGGCCAGGTCGCGGGCTCCCTGAGCGGGAATGTCGATCGTGGCCTTGTATTCGCCGACGCCGGCGGGCGTCCACTTCACGACGAAATCCAGCGGTTGTCCCGGAACCTCGATCGTCCCCGTCCACCACTCGACGTCGGCGGCGCGCGCGGCGGTGCCCACGTAAAGCAAGACGGCCAGGCTCGCCACCGACCACCTGATCCGAACCCGTTGTGTTGGCCGTGTTTCCATGCGATGAACCTCCCGGCGACGTTCGCCGCGCGTCGGCTCTGGGTATCGGGTTGCGGCACTTCGTCAGCCGCTGGTACCAAACCCGATGGTAACGCCCGCTGCACTGCCGTGGCGCCGGCGCACACGAGAATCGACGATTCAGTCCCGCCGCCGTTGGTCCCTCTCTGGTCTCTCCGTGCGCTGGCCGTGCGCCCCAACGGCCGGCGCAAGTTGGGCACATGTGCAGGGCACCCACGATCATGGGGTGCGAGCCGGGAGGGCGAGTCTCCCGGCGAGCCGCGGCTCGGCACGAGCGTCGCCCTCCCCGGTCGTACGACCGTGAATGCCCGCCTGGTTCCACAGCGTTGCGACCGCCGACGCGGCCCGGTAGACTGGGGTCGTCTGGTGGACACGAGTCGGCGGCCGGGTGGGCCCGGGTCGCCGTGGTGATATTGCCGGGAGGCGCGGCCGACATGGAGTCGGGACGAAGCTCGGGGTGTGTGTATCGTCTCGTGGTCGAAATGCCGGGACGGGCCGTAGTCTACGACGCGGCACCGTTTCCGAGTCGCAAGCGCGCCATCGCGCACGTGGCGGCCGCTGTCCGGCGTTATGCGCCTCAGGGGGACGTTGCGACCGTCACTCTGGAGCAGGCGGAACTCCGGCACCGCTCCCGATCACCGGGGGCTTCCCCGGGCAACGGCAACGGGCACTGGACCACCTTGGAACGCTGGGACGGCGTCGTCGTCCAGCGCATCCTCGAGCAGTCGGCGGCCGCAATCGGCCGCGACCCGCACGGAACGAGTGCGGCCACGCTGAGTGTTCCGCTGAAGGAAACGGTCCATCGGCCAGGGCCTCCGGCCGACGCGGTTCATCCGGCGGCCACGGCCTCGGCGGTCGCGTGCGCCGCCGCCATTCAACACGCGGCCGAGCCGCCCGCGCCCGCGGTTGAAGGAGCCCGGACGGAGCCGCATCGCTCGCGTGCGCTTCCGGCGGGGCCGCGCGGCCGACAGGTCACGCGCAAGGGGCACCGTTGGCACACGGCCGTGATGCTGGTGCTGGCGGGGCTGGTGTGGGTCGCGCTGGCGGTGCTGCTGGCCGGCGGTCACCTGATAAGCCTGTTCACGGACGTCGGGCCGGCGCGGCCGAAAGTCGTCATCGACTTGCCGTTCGACGCACCCGCCAGCACCAGCCCGTCTCCCGCGGTCACGCCACCCGACGGTTCCGGGGCCGGTGGTGCGGACGGGCCGACCGCCCCGGCCCCGACGGCGAACGATGCCCCGTCACTGATCCTCTTTCGCCCCCGCTGAGCGCCCCGGCTCGCCGGTCCCGGCGCGCCGGGATCGTTCTCCCGGCCGGTGTCCCCTGTCCCAAGACACCCGCATAGGAGGCGACCGGATCCGCTATCATGCTCGCCGGACGGGCGGGCATGGCGGGAGACGCAGCCGTGTACTTCGAGTGGCTTGATCTGGTGAGATTGCTGGCAGCGGTGGCGGCCGGCGCCCTCATTGGCCTGGAGCGCGAGCTGGCGGACAAGCCCGCGGGATTGCGCACGAACATTCTGATCTGCCTGGGTGCGGCGCTGTTCGCGCTGCTTTCAGTCCGCCTGGCGGAAGTGGGGGCCGTGGTCGACCGCACGCGCATCGCCGCCCAGATCGTCACGGGCGTCGGCTTCCTGGGGGCCGGGGCCATCATCCAGCACCACAACAACGTCATCGGTCTCACCACCGCCGCCACTATCTGGGCCGTGGCGAGCGTCGGGGCGGCGTTCGGGGCCGGGGAGTTCGTGCTGGGCATCCTCGGCGCGGGACTGACCGCGGGCGTGCTGTTCGGTCTGGGTTTCGCCGAGACCGGCCTCGCGCGCTGGCATAGTGTCGTTCGCTTCGAGGTCGAACTCACGGCCGCGATCGACCCGGAGACCACGCTGGCCGCGGTCGCCCGGCAGCACGGCGTGCGCTGGCACCTGAGCGCCCTCGGCAAGACCGCTGACGGCCCGCTTGGCCGGATCAAGGCGCGCGGCCCCGCCGTCGACATCGCCGCTTTTCGCCAGGCGCTGCTGACCCACCCCGCCGTCCGCGTCCTGCGCGAGCTCTAGGCCGGCCTTCGCGGTCGGGGAACGCGGGAGGGCGATCCCGGCGCGCCGGGAGTGCCGAGCCGCGGCTCGCCCTCCCTTCCAACCCCTCAGCTCCTCGAATATGCACCTGGCGCCGTCTCGTCGGGGCGTGACTGGATTCCGTGGCACCAACTGGGAGCCTGCTAGGGCCGCAAGCAAAGAGAGCCCAGCGGGCGACTGAGTGTAGCCCCGGGCGCGAGCCCGGGGTTCCGCGCGGCGCTATCCATCGTAGAGCCCGCATAGCGGGCGATTGAGGCTTCAGTCGCCCCCTGCGGGGGCTCCCGCGAGGGGGGGGCATGCCGTGACCCCGGGCTGCCGCCCGGGGCTACACTCAAACGCCCCTACGGGGCTACCCGCGGGCCGGTTGGTGCGTGGACGCGCTCGCTCGTGTCCGCCCACGGACTTGCTGGTTGGTGCTTGGCACAACCCCTGGTCACACCGCCTCGTCGACCAAGGCGTCCGGTCACTTGTCGGGGGCAGCCGCGCTCGTTAGAGTTGCCGCTCCTGTTCCCGGCAACCCTTGAACAACCCCCGGAGGACGCAGGATGGCGCAGGCGGCGGCGATTCAGCGCAAGGCGGCGGACTTGGGCAAACTCGTCGTGCGGATGACTTCCCTGGCCGGGTCCGGCCACCCCTCCAGCGGCCTCTCGCTCGCGCACATCGTCGTTCACATGATGTACCGCCAGATGCGGTGGGACCCCGCCAACCCGTGGCACCCGACCGCCGACCGGCTCGTCCTGTCCGCGGGGCACGCGGTCCCGATCATCTACGCGGCGCTCGCCGACCTGGGCGCGACCGTGGGGCGGGACCGGGAGTCGGCCTGCAAGCTGACGGTCAATGAGCTTGACCAGCTTCGTGCACGGGCCAGCGTGCTCGACGGCCACCCCAACCCCGCCGAGGGCGTCCCGTTTTTCGACGCCGCTACCGGCAGCCTGGGGCAGGGGCTCAGCGTGGCGGCGGGACTGGCCCTGGCGGCGCGGCTGGACGGGTCCGACCGGCGCATCTACGTGCTGATCGGCGACGGCGAGTCGCGCGAGGGACAGATCTGGGAGGCCGCGGATTTCATCGCCGATCACGGTTTGAAGCAGATCTGCGCGGTGTTCAACGCCAACGGCCAGGGGCAGGCCGGCCTCGTGGCGCCGCAGCAATCGCCCGAGCGCCTCGCGGCGAAGCTGGCGGCGTTCAACTGGGAAGTTGTGCGGATCGACGGACACGACCCCGACGCGATCGCCGGCGCGTTCGCGCGTTTCAGCACACTGGACAAGCCGCTGGCGATCGTGGCGCGGACGATCAAGGGCTGGGGCGTCGAGGCGCTCCAGAAGGGCAATTGGCACGGCAAGCCGCTGCCTGAATCTGAGCTGCCGGCCGCGGACAAGTCGCTGGACGCGGCCGTGGCGAAGTTCGCCGCCAATGGTGATCTGGGACGCCCCCCCGCACCGCCGGCCACCAAGCCGGCCCCGCGCGTGGAGCCCCGGTCGGTGACCTGGCCGACGTTCAATGAGGCGATGGCCGCCGCCGGCCTGAGCGAGGCGTTGGCCAAAGGGAAGATGGCGACACGCCGGGCGTATGGGGCGGCGTTGCGGGCGGCCGGGGCCCTGCTGCCACAGGTCGTCGTCCTCGACGGCGACGTAAGCAACTCGACCTTCAGCGAGATCTTCGCCGCCGCGTACCCCGACCGGTTCTTCGAATGCAAGATCGCCGAGCAGAACATGGTGTCGGCGGCGGCGGGGCTGTCGGCGGCGGGCTACGTGCCGTTCGTGAACTCGTTCGCCAAGTTCCTTTCGCGGGCGACGGACCAGATCGAGATGGCCAACATCTCGCGGGCCAACGTCAAGATCGTCGGCTCCCACGCGGGGATATCGCTCGCCGCGGACGGGCCGAGTCAGATGGGCCTGCTGGATGTCGCGTTCTTCCGCGGGTTCACGACCGTCCGCGGCGACGACCGCGAGGGTCCGCTATGCCGGTTGTACCACCCGGCCGACGCCGTTGCGGCCTACCACTGCACACGCCTGATGATCGAGCGCGACGGAATGGCGTACATGCGGACGCACCGGCCGGACGTCCCGCTGCTGTACGCCCCGGACACGCGGTTTGAGCCGGGCGGGTTCCATGTGCTCAACAGCGGCGACGACCTGGCGATCGTGACGGCGGGGTACATGGTCCACGCGGCGCGGGCCGCGGTGGCCGCGCTGGCCAAGCAGAATATCCGCGCCGCGTTGATCGACGCCTACAGCCTGCCCGTGGACGCCGAGCGACTGGCCGAGGCCGTTCAGCGGGCCGGTGGCCAGGCCCTGGTCGTGGAGGATAACTACGGCGGCGGCCTGGGCGCCGCCGTCGCCGAGATCGCCGCCCGTACCGGCACGCTCCGCGTGGACACGCTGCACTGCCAGCGGATTCCGAAATCGACGCGGACGGCGGACGAAATCCTGGATTACTGCGGCGTCGGGCCGCTGCAAATCGCCGACCACGCGCTGGCGCTGCTACGCCGGCCGCGATAGGTGCGGCGTGACCCAAGCTGGACGGCGAACCGAGTGCCGTCGCGCGGGAGTCGTGCATGAACCTGGTCACCGGAGCGACCGGGCTGCTGGGCAGCCACCTCGTGGAGCAGTTGCGGAAACGGGGCCTGCCAGTCCGCGTCCTGGTCCGCCCCGGCAGCGACCGCCGCTGGCTCGCCACGCAGGACGTCGAATTCGCCGAGGGCGACATCACCGAGCCGGCCTCGTTGCCGGCGGCATGCGCGGGGGTGGACGTGGTGTATCACTCGGCGGCGAAGGTCGGCGACTGGGGGCCGTGGGAAGACTTCCAGCGCATCACCATCGACGGGACGCGGAACATCCTGGAGGCCGCCATCGCCGCCCGCGTCCGCCGCTTCGTCCACATCAGCTCCATCAGCGCCTACGGTTACCACACCGGGCCGATCGAGGTGGACGAGACGTTCGATCTCGGCTACCGGCTGTACCGCTGGGCGTACTACAGCAAATCCAAGGTCGAGGCCGAGCGTCTGGTCTGGGACGCCCACCGCGCGGGCCGCATCGAGCTGACCGTCATCCGTCCGGCGTGGATTTATGGCGAACGCGACCGCACGACCATCGCCCGGCTGTACCGCATGATCCAGCAGGGGCAGGCGAAGATCCTCGGCCGCGGCGACAACCGGCTGAACGTCGTCTACGCCGGCAACATCGCCGAGGCCGCGATTGCGGCGGCAGCCCGTCCAGACTGCAACGGTGAGGCGTTCAATTGCAGCAACGACGGGCACATCACGCAGCAGGAGTATTTTGACCTGCTGGCGCGGACGATCGGCGGCCCGCCGGTGCGGCGCCACGTCCCCTACAAACTTGCCTACTTCGCCGGGTTCGTGCTGGAATGTCTGGGGCACCTGTTCCGCTGGCAGAAGCCGCCGTTCGTGACCCGCTACGCCGTCTGGCTGATGGGCCGGCGGAGCTACTTCTCGGCCGAGAAGGCCCGCCGCCTGCTCGGCTGGCGGCCGACGATCACGTATGATGTCGGCGTGCCGAACACGGTGCGGTGGTATCGTACGAAGGTGCTCGGCGAAAGCGCGGGCCCGTGAAGCTCCGGGGACGCGCGACGCGAGCACGGTAGGTGCCCGTCGGCGTTGAGGGGACCCGATCCGACGAGTGCGAACACTTCGCGGCCAGGGAGCAGACGATGGACCCGTCGATGTCGGAACCGGTGGATTCCACCAGCGCCGGCGCGCCGTTGGGGGAGGACATCCCCTGCCGGCGGTGCAGTTACAACCTGCGTGGATTGCGGCCGGACGGGCTGTGCCCGGAGTGCGGCACGCCGGTCGGCCTGTCCACGCGCCTGCCGCTGTTGTGCTACGCCGATCCCGATTGGCTCAGGAAGGTCGTGCGCGGGCTGACGATCATCCTGTGGATGATCCTGGTCAGCATCCTGGCGACCGTGCTGGCAGTCGTGCTTCGACAGATGGGGCTGCGGGAATTCGGGCAGATCCTGGCGCTGGCCGCCGGCGTCACGTCGCTCTACGGGGTGTGGCTGATGACGACCCCCGATCCCAGCGGCATCGGCGAAGACCCGAACATCACCGCGAGAAAGGTCGTGCGGTTCGCCGTGGCCACCGGCTTGTTGAGTCAAATCCTGACCCAGGTCATGGAAAGCCTGGCCGCCACCGGAGCGGTCCTGTGGCTGCTGTGGGGACTCATCGGCGCCTGCTCGTTGGTCGGGCTGGCCGGGGAGTTCGCCAAGTTCATCTTCTACGAGCAGCTCGCGCGCCGCATTCCGGATCGAGCGTTGGCCGCCCGCGCGCGCTTCCTCAAGTGGGCGTGGACGGTGTCCTTTGCCGCGTCCATGACCATCGCGTTCACCGCCGCGGTTGTCGCCGCGGTCGTCGGGACGCCCGGACCGGGCGGCGGTACCGCGTTGGGGGTGGTGATGTGCCTGGGCATCCCCGTGGGCTTGGCCTTCCTCGTCTTTGCCGTGATGACGCTGTTCCTGCTGATTCGTCTGCGGCGGGCCATCGTCGACCAGGCGGCGGTGGCGCGGGCCACCTGGGTAATCGGCGCGAACGGACCGTGAAGAAGTCAGGAGCGCCCTCCCCCGGCATGCGCAACGTCGCGCCAACCGTACCGCAAGGCTCCACCTTGCGACCGCGGCAAGGCGGGGCCTTGCCGTACGACCCGCGGCGCGGATTGGCGCGCTGATTCAGGCGCGGCTGTCCCAGATCGGCTCGGCGTGGCCCGCCCGCCGATTCGCGTAGCGGGCCATCACGAACAAAGCGTCGGACAAGCGGTTCACATAGGCCAGGACGTGCGGTGCGAGCGGCTCGCGCTCCATCAGCGCCACTATCTCGCGCTCGGCCCGCCGGCACGCCGTCCGCGCGACGTGCAACTGGGCCGCCGCCGGCGTGCCCCCCGGCAGCACGAAGTTCTGCAAGGGGGGCAGCTCGGCGTTGAGACGGTCGATGAGCTGCTCCAGCTCGGCGATGTGCCGCGGCTCGATCCGCGGGCCGGGCCGCCGCGTCCGGTCGGCTTCGGGGACGCACAGCTCGGCGCCGGCGTGAAACAAGTCGTTCTGAATGCGGCGCAGCGGTTCAACCAGCTCGTCCGGCACGCCGGCGGTCAGCACCACGCCGAGCTGAGCGTTCAGCTCATCAACCGCCCCGTAGGCCGCGATCCGGATGTGCGACTTGGGCACGCGTTGCCCGGTGCCCAGGGCGGTCGAGCCGTCGTCCCCGGTGCGGGTGTAAACCTTCGTGATGCGCGGCACGTTGGGGCTCCGCTTGGGGGGCACGCCGCCTCGCCGGCCGCGTGACCCGAGGCCCGGGCGGCCCTACTCGCTGAGCGGGTTAATGACCAGGCCGCTGGCGAGCTTGGGATAGAAGTACGTGCTCTTCTGCGGCATGAGGTCGCCGGCGCTGCACACGGACCGCAGCTCCTCCATCGTGGTCGGCTGCATCAGGAACGCTGTGCCGCCCGTCTGACGGGCGAGCTGCACGGCTTCCTCGTCCGCTTTGATGTACTTCACTTCCGGAGCACTCCCGCCGCACAGCTTCGGTGTCACCACCCGATCGAGGACGTACGCGTGCAGGAAAGCCAGCGCCAGCCGTCGCCACGCCGGGGTGCGGTCCGGCTCCAACGGGTCGAGAATCGTGGGGGACGCGGGCCGCAACACATGGTAGGCCCCCGTGCGACCCTCGAAACACGCGACGGCCTGCGGCCCGAAGGACGCCAGTCGCCGGACGGCCTCGGACGCCGAGCCGGCCGCCAGCGCGGCCACCGTCACCTTGGGGTCGTTGTCGAACACTTGGGGCCCGGCCTCGATGCCGGGTAGCACGCGGTGCGTGGGCAGAATCACCAACCCCGGGTCTTCCATCGCACAGAACACGCACAGCACATAGTTGGCGGGGTGCTCATCCGGCAGTGGCCCGTCGCGTCCGATAAGCCAATCGCGGTACAACAGCCCGGTCCCGTAGCGGTGGTGACCATCAGCGATGTAAATGGGCTTGGGCTGCATCAGCCGCGTCAAGTCGGCGATCGTCGTGGGATCGGTCACGGCCCACAGCCGATTCTCGACCCCGTCCAGCGTGCCGAACACCTGCGGGCGTTCAGGGAGTCCCCGCTCCAGTCGCCGGGCCACCTCGTTTGACGAGTCTTCGTACAGCCCGAAGATCGGGCTGAGGTTGGCCCGTGTCGCCTTGGTGAGGGCCAGCCGGTCCTCCTTGGGGCCGCCGAACGTCCGCTCGTGTGGAAACACGCTGCCCTGACCGAAGGGTTCGAGCCGCAGGCGCGCGAAGAACATCTTGCGGACGCACGTCGTACCGCGCAGGGAGTAAGCTTGGTGGTAGGCGTAGATGGCGGGCCGGCCGTCACGAACCATCACGCCGTCGTGCAGCCACCGCTGGAGCGTCGCCTGAGCACCCTCGTACACACCCGGCGGGCCGGCCGACTTGGGCGGCGTGTGGGGCAGGTCGATCTTGACGAAGTTGTTGGGGTGCCGGCCCAGTAGCGCGGCCTTGTCGCGGTCGTCGAGAATGTCGTACGGGGGGGACAGCAGGGCCGAGAGGTCCGGCGACTTATCGGCCGCGTAACGAATGGCAGCGAACGGACGGATCACACTCATGGGGCCTTCCTGTGGCTTACGGTAGCTGGCGGTCGGCGTATCGGACGGGACCGCTCCCTTCCGGCGACCGCCGACGGCGGAGTTTGCAACTGCGGGCGAGGACGGCACTAGCGGCGACACGCTGATCGCGGACCGGTGCGACGCGCCCGCTGTTATCGTTGACTGGTCACCTGTGAGCCGATAGCCTTAGTAGTGTGGTCGTCCTCGCAACGGCCGGTCCGCGCTTGCGCGACGGGCTGCCGCTCTTTACAGTCCCTCTGTACCCGGAGGTACCGGCTCATGCTGCTCAGAGGTTCCAGCCACGGCCCCGCGATCCTCACGCTGGCGGCCGCTTTCGCTATGGGTATCATGTTGGTCGGCGGTTGTCCACAGCAGCAGGTCCCGACCCCCCCTCCCAGCCAGAACGACGGCGACGACCAAAACCCCGGTGAACACAACACCCCCGGGGGCCCGGGACGGGCGGAACCGCCCCCCGTGAA